>JAEUPH010000160.1 GCA_016790395.1 Rubrivivax sp.
GGCTCACGGGGCCGAGCTGTAGTTCGCCGGCACCCACGCGTAGGCCTTGCCGTCGGCGCGCAGGCGGCCGATGCCGGGGAAGGAGATGTGCGCCACGGCCACGTAGTAGCCGCCCTTGGCGGCGTCGGCGAAGTTCCGGATGCGTTGCGGCGCCGCGGCCTTCGAGTCGGTGTCGAACTGGATGGTGGTGGCCGGCAGCGCGAACTGCACCGCGGCCACGTGCATGAGGTCACCCCAGATGACGAGTTTCTCGCCCTGACTTTCGACGACGTAGATCGTGTGCCCCGGCGTGTGGCCGTGGGTGGGGACGGCACGGATGCCGGGCACCAGATCGGTGGCGCCGTCGAAGGGCTTCAGCTTGCCGGCCGCCACGTAGGGGTTCAGCGAAGCCATCGCGCCCTGGAAGAAGCCCTTGGCGTCGGCCGGTGCCTTGTCCATCGTGGCCTTGTCCAGCCAGAAGCCGCCCTCGCGCGTGTCGGCGCGCACGGTGGCGTTCGGGAACACCGGCTTGCCGTCGGCCGTGGCCAGGCCACCGACATGGTCGGGGTGCATGTGGGTGATGTAGACCTCGTCCACCTGCTCGGGCTGGTAGCCGCTGGCTTTCAGGTTGGCCACCAGCTTGCCCAGCGTGGGGCCGAAGAGGCCGGCGGCGCCGGCGTCGATCAGCACGAGCTTGCTGCCCGTGTTCACGAGGTAGCCGTTGACCGAGGTCTCCACCGGCGCTTTCAGGTACGAGCGCGCCAGCAACTGCTCCAGCGTCGCCGGCTTGATGTTGGTGAGCAGCTTGTCCACCGGCAGCGCCACCGTGCCGTCGTTCAGCGCGGTGATCTCGAAGCTGCCCAGCTTCATGCGGTACCAGCCCGGTGCCTGGTGCTTGGCGGGCGGGGCTTCGGCCTGGGCGGCGGCGAACGCGGACGCGAGCAGGGCGCAGGCGAAGGCGCGCGAGAACAGCTTCATGGGGTCTCCTGGCGGCAGTTCCTGGACGGCCGAACAGGATAGCGTGCGGCCCTCAGTCCTGCCGCAGCACGCGCAGAAGCCACTGCTGCAGCGCCTGCACTTCCTCCATGCAGACGGAGTGCTCCATCGGGTAGTCGTGCCACTCCACGGCTTGGCCGGCGGACAGCAACTGGTCGCGTGCGGCGGTGCCGCGGGCCAGCGGCACCACGCCGTCGCGCTGGCCGTGGGCCAGGAAAAGCGGCGTGGCGGCATTGGCGGCTGCGCGTTCGGCGTCGAAGGTGGAGGCCAGCGGCATGTAGCCCGACATCCCCACCAGCCCGGCCAGGCGCTGCGGGTAGCGCAGCCCGGCGCCCAGCGTGATGGCACAGCCTTGCGAGAAGCCGCCCAGCACGATGCGTTCGGCCGGCACGCCGCGCGCGACTTCGCGGTCGAGCAGAGCGTGCACCTGCGTGATGGACTCGCGCAGGCCGGCTTCGTCTTCGCGTCGCACGAGGTCGGTGCCGAGGATGTCGTACCAGGCGCGCATGGCGTAGCCGCCGTTGATCGTCACCGGCCGCACCGGGGCGCGCGGGAACACCCAGCGCACGGGGCCCACGGGCGCGAGCTTCATCTCGTCGGCGAAGGACAGGAAGTCGGTGCCGTCGGCGCCCAGGCCGTGCAGCACGATGATGGTGGCGCGCGGCGTGTCGCCGGTGTGGACTTCGATGGTCTGCAGCGGGGTCATGGTCGGCTCAGTAGTTCAGGCCCATCGAAGCGCGCACGTCCTTCATGGTCTGGCGGGCGACGGTGCGGGCGCGCTCGGTGCCCATCTCCACGATCCAGTGCACCTGCTTGGGGTTGGCCAGGTAGCTCTCGGCGCGTTCGCGCCAGGGCTGCTGTTCCTTGACGATGGCGTCGATCACCGGCTGCTTGCATTCCAGGCAGCCGATGCCGGCGCTCTTGCAGCCCTTCACCACCCAGTCCTTCGTGGCCTCGTCGCTGTAGACCTTGTGGAACTGCCAGACGGGGCACTTCTCGGGGTCGCCGGCGTCGGTGCGGCGGCCGCGCGCGGGGTCGGTGGCCATGCCGCGCACCTTCTTCGTCACCTCGGCCGGCTCTTCGCGCATCAGGATGGCGTTGCCGTAGCTCTTGCTCATCTTCGTGCCGTCGGTGCCGGGCAGGCGCAGCACTTCGGTGTGCAGGGCCTGCGGCTCGGTGAGGATGGTCTTGCCGGCGCCCTTCAGGTGGCCCAGCAGCAGCTCGGTGTCGTCGTTGTCCCAGCCGGCCGCGCCCGCAGCAGCCTTTTTCACCATGCCTTCGCCCTTGGCCAGCGCCTCGGCACTGCCGGTCTCGCCGAAGGCCTTGCGCTGCTTCTCGAAGTAGCGCGCGTCGTCCTTGCCCATCTTGGCGATGGCGGCGGCGATGCGGGCTTCGGAATCCTTGCTGCGGCCGTAGAGGTTGTTGAAGCGGCGCGCCACCTCGCGCGTCAGCTCCACGTGCGAGCTCTGGTCCTCGCCCACGGGCACGTAGTTGGCCTTGTAGATCAGGATGTCGGCCGCCTGCAGCAGCGGGTAGCCCAGGAAGCCGTAGGTCGCGAGGTCGCGGTCCTTGAGCTTCTCCATCTGGTCCTTGTAGGTCGGCACGCGCTCCAGCCAGCCCAGCGGCGTGCCCATGGCCAGCAGCGTGAAGAGCTCGGCGTGCTCGGGCAGGTGGCTCTGGATGAAGAGGGTGCACTTCTCGGGGTCCAGGCCGGCGGCGATCCAGTCGATCACCATCTCGTAGACGTAGCGCTCCATCACCTCGCGCTCTTCGTAGTGCGTGGTCAGCGCGTGCCAGTCGGCCACGAAGAAGAAGCACTCGTGCTCCTGCTGCAGGCGCACCCAGTTCTTCAGGGCGCCGTGGAAGTGGCCGAGGTGCATGGCGCCGGTGGGGCGCATGCCGGAGAGGACGCGGGATCGCATGGTGGTTCCGAAGGGCAGGGGACGGTGGGCCGGGATTCTCTCAAGGAACCGGGTCGCTACACTGCCGGCCCTCATGCAGCGCATCGTCATCCTCATTTCCGGCCGGGGTTCCAACATGGAAGCCATCGCCGGCCGCTGCGCGGAGCAGGGCTGGCCGGCGCAGGTGGCGGCCGTCATCGCCAACCGGCCCGATGCCGGCGGCCTGGGTTGGGCGGCGGCGCGCGGCATCGCCACCGCGGTGGTGGACCACAAGGCCTACACGTCGCGCGAGGCCTTCGATGCGGAACTGGCGCGCACCATCGACAGCTTCGAGCCCCAGCTCGTCGTGCTGGCCGGCTTCATGCGCGTGCTGGGCGCCGCATTCGTGCGGCATTACGAAGGCCGGCTGCTGAACATCCATCCCTCGCTGCTGCCCGCCTTCCCGGGCCTGCACACGCATCGGCGCGCGCTGCAAGCCGGCTGCAAGGCCGTCGGCGCCACGGTGCACTTCGTGACGCCGGAACTGGATCACGGCCCCATCGTCATGCAAAGCGTGGTGCCCGTGCTGCCCGGCGACGACGAAGACGCGCTGTCGGCCCGCGTCCTCAAGACGGAACACGTGATCTACCCGCTGGCGGTGCGCTGGTTCGTCGAAGGCAAGCTGAAGCTCGAAGGCGCGCTGGTGCGCCAGCTGGACGGCGCCAGCCAGGTCCTCCTCTGACCATGCATCCGAACGCCCTGCTCGATCTCGCCACCGAACTGCTGCGCACGCTGCTGAAGTTCGACGAACCCGCCGACGCCGTGATGTCGGCCTTCTTCCGCAAGCACCGCGCCCTGGGCCACCGCGAGCGCCATGCGCTGGCCGAGACGGCCTACGCCGTGCTGCGCCAGCGCCTGCTCCACCAGCACCTGGCCCAGAGCGGCAGCGGCGTGCTGGAGCGCCGGCTGGCCATCCTGGCCTGGCAGGGCGAGGAGAAGATGCTGCGCGGCGCCCTGGGCCCGCACGAGCAGGCCTGGCTGGCCGAGGTGCAGAAGATCGACCGCGGCACGCTGCCCGACAAGCTGCGCCACAACCTGCCGGACTGGCTGGCCGCACCGCTGCGTGAACAGCTGGGCGACGAGTTCTGGCCGCTGGTGAATGCGCTCGCGGAACCGGCGCCGCTGGACCTGCGCGTGAACTCGCTGAAGAGCAAGCGCGAAGAGGCGCAGCAGCAGCTGCAGGCCGCCGGCATCGCCAGCGCGCCCACGCCACATTCACCCTGGGGCCTGCGTGTCGATGGCAAGCCGGCGCTGAACAGGCTGGAGCTGTTCACCGGCGGCGGCGTGGAGGTTCAGGACGAAGGCAGCCAATTGCTGGCGCTGCTGCTGGATGCCAAGCGCGGCGAGATGGTGGTGGACTTTTGCGCCGGCGCTGGCGGCAAGACACTGGCCATCGGCGCTTCGATGCGCAACACCGGGCGGCTGTACGCCTTCGACGTCTCCGGCCACCGGCTGGACGCGCTGAAGCCGCGTCTGGCGCGCAGCGGGCTGTCCAACGTGCACCCGGCACAGATCGCCCATGAGCGCGACGACCGCGTCAAGCGTCTGGCCGGGAAGATCGACCGCGTGCTGGTCGACGCGCCTTGTTCCGGCATGGGTACGCTGCGCCGCAACCCCGACCTGAAGTGGCGCCAGTCGCCCAAGGCCGTGGCCGAACTGCAGGCGAAGCAGACAGCCATCCTGGCCAGTGCGGCGCGTCTGTTGAAGAGCGGAGGTCGGCTCGTCTACGCCACCTGCAGCCTGCTGGCTGACGAGAACGAGCGGGTCGCCGAGGCCTTCACCGCGGGCCACGCGGCCGACTTCCAGCCGCTGCCGGTGGCCGAGGCACTGGCCGCGGCCCGCGTCGGCGCGCCCGACGCGCTGGTCGCCGGGCCCTACCTCCGGCTGTGGCCGCATCGCCACCGCACGGATGGGTTCTTTGCCGCGGTCTGGCAGCGCCGCTGAAAGGGCCACCGACCCTGGGCTTTCTCCGCAATGCGCGTGTCAGCCGCCCCCCTACAATGACGTCGTAACCTTTTGCAGTACCGAGGGCTTTCGATGGACCAACTGTGGCTCGTGCACGACGCGATCGTGGAGTGGCTTTCCAACGGGTTGCTGGCGGCGTCGTGGTGGCAGGTGATCCTGTACACGCTGTTCACGACGCACATCACGATCGCGGCGGTGACCATCTTCCTGCATCGCTCGCAGGCGCATCGTGCGCTGGACCTCCATCCCTCGGTGATGCACTTCTTCCGCTTCTGGCTGTGGATCGGCACCGGCATGGTGACCAAGGAGTGGGTGGCCATCCACCGCAAGCACCACGCGAAGTGCGAGACCGTCGATGACCCGCACAGCCCCCAGGTCTTCGGCCTGAAGAAGCTGCTGCTGGAAGGCTCCGAGCTCTACCGCGCCGAGGCGAAGAACAAGGAAACCGTCGCCAAGTACGGCCACGGCACGCCGGACGACTGGGTCGAGCGCCATCTGTACAGCCGCTTCCAGTGGCAGGGCGTGGGCCTGATGCTGGTGCTGGATCTGGCGCTTTTCGGTACCGTAGGCGCAGCGGTGTGGGCCGTGCAGATGCTGTGGATCCCCATCACCGCGGCCGGCATCATCAACGGTATCGGCCACTACTGGGGCTACCGCAACTTCGAGGCCGTGGACGCCTCCACCAACATCTCGCCGTGGGGCATCGTCATCGGCGGCGAGGAACTGCACAACAACCACCACACCTACCCGACCTCGGCCAAGCTGTCGGTGAAGCCGCACGAGTTCGACATCGGCTGGCTCTACATCAGGGCGCTCCAGAGCCTGGGGCTGGCGAAAGTTCGCAAGACCCCGCCGCGTCTGGAGCTGGGCGAGGTGAAGGCCGTGGCCGACGGCCAGACGCTGGAAGCCATCATCGCCAACCGCTACGAGGTGATGGCCAACTACGCCAAGGAGATGAAGCGTGCGGTGGCCGCCGAACTCGAACGGCTGAAGGCCCAGGGCGCCGTCAACAGCTCGCGCTGGCGCAACATGCGCCTGGCCAAGGCCTGGTTGCACCGCGACGACGCCAAGATTCCCTCGGCCGTGAAGTCGCACCTGCAGCAGGCGCTGGGCGACAGCCCCAAGCTGGCCCAGTTGGTGGCCATGCGCGAGGAGCTGCGCGCCTTGTGGACGCGCACCGGCGTTTCCGCTGACCAGTTGGTCGCCGACCTTCAGCTCTGGTGCCGCAAGGCCGAAGAGAGCGGCATTGCCGCGCTGCAGGAGTTTTCGCTGAAGTTGCGCGCCGCGCACGCCTGAGCTGCCGCGCTCCCGAAGCCCGAAGCCCGCGCCCGGCGCGGGCTTTGTGCTTTTCGTGGGGTCGTTGCCTGGGGCGGTGCTGCCGTACCATGCGAAAGGAGTGGAGACCCCCGTGCCATCCTTCCGCCGCCGCTTCCAGCCACCGCGCGACGCCTGGGTGACGCTGCCCTTGCTGGCGGCGTTGCTGGCGCTGGTGGCCGTGCATGCCGTGCTGGCGCGCCAGGCCTTGCGGGGCCAGCTGGCCGAGGCCAACCGCCAGTCGGCAGCGGCACTGGCGGCCTCGTTGGGCCGAGAGGGCAGCGACATGGCCGCCTGGCAGGCACTCGCGACGGCCCACTTCACGGCCGGTCGCACGCGGCTGCTGCGCCTGGAGCCCGCCGATGGCATCGCAGCCGTCGAGATGCAGGCGCCGCCGCGTGGCATGGGCGCCCCGGACTGGTTCGTCACACTGCTGCCGGTGCCGTCAGAGCCGGGCCGTGCTTCGGTGGTCGACAACAGCCAGCGCAACCGGGGTGCGGTGCAGGTCACGGCTGACGCGGCTCTCGCGCAGGACGCCCTCTGGCTGGCGACCGTGGAAGGCCTGGCGGCAGCCCTGCTGGCCTGGGTGTTGGCCGCGCTGGCCATGCTGGGCTGGCGCCGCGTCCCGGTCGAAGTCTCCGACTCCACGCTGGACGACGCGCCCTCCAGCGTCCCGGCAGTGCCTGTGGAACAGGCCTCGCTGGCCGAGCAGGTGGCCTTGCTTCAGCGCCAGGCGCAGCAGGATCCGGTGACCGGCCTGCCGCTGCGGCGCCACTTCAACCACCAGCTGCAGCAGCGCTTGGGCGATGCCGCGGGCAGCGGCGTGGCCCTGCTGCTGGTGCGAGTCTTGCACCTCGCCGCGCTCAACACCCGGCTGGGCCACGACGCCACCGACCAATGGCTGCGCGCCGTCGCCGATGTGTTGCAGACCTACGTCGAGCGTGTACCGGGCACCTTCGCCGGCCGCCTGAACGGCAGCGACTTCGCGCTGTGCCTGCCGGTCACCGGGGTGGCCCAGGAGACCGCCGAGTCGCTGCGTGCCGCCCTGGCGGCCGCGCCAGCCTTGCGCACCGGCTCGGCGGAAGTGGCGGTCGGTGGTGTCGATGGCTTGCGCGACACGACCGCCAGCCTCGCGCTGGCCGCGGCCGACGGCGCGCTGGCACGGGCCGAGGACGGTGCCGACCTGGACGGTCTGCCCGTCGTCGAGCAGCACCGGCCCGGCCCCGATGCGCCCTCCGGCGAAAGTGCTTGGCGCGAGCAGATCGCCGCGGCCCTGGAAGAGGGACGCGTGGAACTCGAGGCCGAGCCGGTGCGCGATCGTGACGGCCGCGAACGCCATCTCGGCGTGCGGCTCCGGATGCCGGCCATCCCTGGCGAAGCGTCCCAGCCCGCCGAGCGCTGGCTGGCGCAAGCCCGGCGCAGCCACCTCATGCCGCAGGTCGACCTCGCCGCGCTGGACCTGGCCCTGGCCGCCGTGGCCGACGACGGCCGGACGCGCGCCCTGACGGTGTCGCCGGCCTCATTGAGCACGCCCGGCTTCATCGGCGACGTCGGTGCCCGCCTGGGGGCGCGGCCGTCCTCGGCGCGCCGCCTGGTTCTGGAGTGCAGCGAGGGCCTGCACGCCGGTGCAGGGGTGGCCACGCTGGTGGCGGCCGCTGCGGCCTGGCGGCCGCTGGGGGTTCGTCTGGGCGTGGAGTACAGCAGCGCCGTCGCGCCGCAGTTCGCCGCGCTGCGCGCCGCCGGCATCGGCCACGTCAAGGTGGACGCCCGCCATCTGCAAGGGGTGGCGGGCGAGGCGGCGGTGCAGGGCTACGCGCAAAGCCTGGTGGCGCTGGTGCAGGGGCAGGGCCTGGTGCTGGTGGCCGCCGGCATCGCCGACGAGGCCGACCTGCACGCGCTGTGGCAACTGGGCTTCGACGCCGCCAGCGGTGCCGCCGTGAAGGCGCCGGTGCCCGCCTGAAGCTCAGCCGATGTCGGCGGCGTGCACGCCGAAGTGGCCGCGTCGGCGGTCGTCGAAGAAGAGCTCCAGCGTCTGCCGCACGGTGCGGAAGGCAAGCTCGTCCCAGGGCACTTCCTGCTCACGGAAGAGCTGCGCTTCGATGGTCTCGGGGCCCGGTGCCAAGTGGGTGTCCAGCATGCGCGCGCGGTAGAACAGGTGCAGCTGGCCGGCCCGCACCACGTTGAGCACCGTGAACAGGCCTTCCAGCTCGACATGCGCGCCGGCCTCTTCGTCGGTTTCGCGCAGCGCGCCCTCCGAGGTGCTTTCTCCCAGTTCGAGGAAGCCCGCCGGCAGCGTCCACAGGCCGCGCCGCGGCTCGATGTTGCGGCGGCACAGCAGCACCTGCTCGCCCCACACCGGCAGCGTGCCCACGACGTTGATCGGGTTCTCGTAGTGGATCTCGCCGCAGGACGAGCACACGGCGCGCTCGCGGTTGTCGTCGGCCGGCACCTGGTAGACGGTGGGCGAACCGCACAGGCGGCAGTGCTGGATGCGGCGCGGCACGAACATCCGTGGCAGTGTAGCGGCGGGTCTCGCGCGGCGGCTGCGTGGCATCATCGACGGCCCACGCCCGAAGCCCTGTCCTGCATGCCATGAGCCACGTCATCACCGCGCCCGCACCCGTTGCCATTCCCGTGGCCGGTGGCGGCACATTTCCCGTACGCCGCATCTACTGCGTCGGCCGCAACTACGCCGAACATGCCCAGGAGATGGGCCACAGCGGCCGCGAGCCGCCGTTCTTCTTCATGAAGCCGGCCGACACGTTGGTGCCGGTGGCTGACGGCGAAACGGGCGCGATCGACTATCCCACGCTCACTGCCAACCTCCACCACGAGATCGAGCTCGTCGTGGCCATCGGCACCGGCGGCCGCGACATCGCCGCCGCTGACGCCGCCAGGCACATCTGGGGCTACGCCGTGGGCCTGGACATGACGCGCCGCGACCTGCAGAACGACATGAAGAAGCAGGGCCGCCCTTGGGAGATCGGCAAGGCCTTCGAGCAGGGCGCGCCCATCGGCCCGCTGGTGGCCAAGGCGCAGACCGGCGAGCTGCTCCAGGGCGCGATCACGCTGCACGTCAACGGCACGCTGAAGCAGAAGGGTGACCTCGCCGACCTCATCTGGAACGTCAACGAGACCATCGAGCAACTGTCGAAGGCCTGGGTGCTGCAACCCGGCGACCTGATCTACACCGGAACGCCAGCCGGCGTCGCGGCCGTGGTGCGGGGCGACGTCATGGAAGGCGCCATCGCCGGGCTGCCTTCGCTGAAGGTGGCGGTGAAGTGATCGGCTGACGGGGGCTGCGCGATGGAACTCTTCAACTACTTCCGCTCGTCGGCCTCGTACCGCGTGCGCATCGCGCTGGCGCTCAAGGGCCTGGAGTACGACTACCGGGCCGTGCACCTGCAGAAGAGCGAGCAG
>JAEUPH010000161.1 GCA_016790395.1 Rubrivivax sp.
GCTGGCGCTGCGCACGCGCCACCTCGTGCTGGCCACGCCGGCCGACACGGCCGGCGCCCTGCTGCGCGAGCACCAGCCGGCGGCCGCCGAAGCGCTCTCCGCCATCGACTACGCGCCCGTGGCCTGCGTGGCCAGCGCCTACGCCCGTGCCGACGTGGCCCACGCGCTCGACGGCTTCGGCTGCCTGGTGCCCAGGCGCGAGAACCGCCGCGTGCTCGGTGTGCTGTTCTCCAGCAGCATGTTCGAAGGCCGCGCCCCGGCCGGCCACGTGCTGCTGAGCACCTTCATCGGCGGTCGCCGCCAGCCCGAGCTCACGGCGCTGCCGGAGGCCGCGATCGCCGCCATCGCGCACGAGGAGAACGCCGCGCTGCTGGGCGCGCGGCGCGCGCCGCTGTGGCAGGCCGTGACGCGCTGGCCGCGCGCCATTCCGCAGTACGAGCGCGGCCATGGTGCGCGCGTGGCGCAGGCCGAGGCCGCGGAAGCGGCCCTGCCGGGCCTGCTGATGTGCGCCAACTGGCGCGGCGGTGTTTCCTTGGGCGACTGCATCGTGCAGGGCCGGCAGGCGGCACGCCGGATCACCGAACTGCAGAGCGGCGGGACCTGACCCGCACGGCAATCGATGCCAAAGCACGCGCCGCGCCGGCACGTGGCTTTCGCGTTGACTTGGCTCAAGCTGACGCAGAAACTGGGCCTCGCGCCTATCCGGCCCGCGCATGACGATGCTCAAAGCTTGGCCATCCAGGCGCGGCGTGCGAGCAACGTTGTCAGCCAGGAATCGCCCACGGTGCCTAGCATTCAAACAGGTCGAAAAGGACCAGACCCAGGGGTGCTTCACCGCCCCGGCCCAGGCCCAGCGACCGAGACCATGGATACCGCCTCCGGCCCGACACGCATGCCCACGCTCGAAGCGGCATGCACGAACTGCACCCTGCGCGACATCTGCCTGCCACACGGCCTCACCCGGGCCGAACTGGAGTCACTGGACCACCGCCTGGTGGCCACGCGCCGCAAGCTCCTCCGGGGTGCCGCCCTCTTCCAGGCGGGCGACCGCTTCGAATCGGTCTACGCGGTGTGGACGGGCTTCTTCAAGACCACCATCGCCTCGCCCGATGGCCGTACGCAGGTGACGGGCTTCCAGCTCGGCGGCGAGTTGCTGGGAATGGACGGCATCGCTTCGCGGCGCCATGAGCTGGATGCCATTGCCCTTGAAGACTCTCAGGTCTGTGTCATTCCCTTCGATCTGCTGCAATCGCTGGCATTGGAGATTCCCTCGCTGCAGACGCAGCTGCTGCGCCTCATCAGCCGCGACCTCGTGCGCCACCAGCAGGCCATGCTGCAGCTGGGCAGCATGTACGCCGAAGAGCGCCTGGCGGCCTTCCTCGTGGACCTGACCAAGCGCCTGCACGCGCGCGGCTTCAGCGAGTCGGCGCTGCTGCTGCGCATGACGCGCGAAGAGATCGGCAGCTACCTGGGCCTGACGCTGGAAACGGTGAGCCGCACCTTTTCGAAGTTCCAGGCCGATGGCCTGCTTTTCGTGCGCAACCGGCAGATCCGCATCACCGACCCGGTGGGGATGAGGCACATCGTCGAAGGCGCGACGCATTGAGCCCCCAAGCTCGCTGAAGCTCGCCACCCCCCGAGGGGGATGCTCGCCATCGGACCGGCGGAGCCGGATCCTTGGCTCTTGCTGGATGGGCCGCGGGCTTCGCCGCCGTCAGTGGCCTTGGGCGGGCCAGGCGATGACGGTCAGCGAGCGCACGCCCTGCGCGCCGCGGATGAGGATGCCCTCGATGTCCGCCGTGGCCGTGGGGCCCGTCATCAACACCGCGTAGCGCGCCTCGAAGAAGCCGGCGTGGCGGTACGCGTGCTGCAGGCCCGGCAGGAGCGAAGCCGGGTCCAGCAGCACCACCAGGTGCTGCGGCAGGAAGCCCAGGGCATTGACACGGAACTCGCGCTCGCTGAGGAACACCGAGCCCGTCTCGGCCACGCCGAAGGCGGCGCGCACCACGCCCACGTCCACGTCCTCCAGCTCGCCCGGCTCGTAGGTGGCGGGCAGCGCGCGCGTGCCCGGCAACTCGGGCGTGGCGGACACGACGACGGCGGCGTCCGGGTGGCAGGTCTTCACCAGGTCGTGCAAGGTCTGCCCGGGCTCCGGCTGCACGAACTGTCCGCCCATGCGTTTCAGCGCCGCGGCGAAGGCCTCCAGCGTGGCCGGCGCGTCGGCCTGCAGGTCGGGGAGCTCGGGCAGCGACAGGCCGGCCGGCTGCTGGCGCCGCACCGCCTCCAGGATGCGTTCGCGGCTGTTCATGGCGCCTTGCCCGGGTGGTCCGCGCTGCCGCTGCGGTGCTTCACGTACCACTGCCGGAAGGTGAGCTTGGGCGCCGCCGGCAGCTCGCGCTGGCGGCCCCAGGCGTTGAAGGGGTTGTAGAGCAGCGTGCGCGGCAGGTGGTCGATGCCGGCGGCCGCCGCCTCCACCGCGGCCCGGTAGAGCTTGGGACTGCTGAGCACCTTGCCCGCCAGGCGCATGGCCTCGCGCTTGACCATCGGCAGCTGCTGGCGCTCGGCGATGACCTGACGCCACTTGAGGATCTGGCCGTGGATGTCGATCTTCACCGGGCACACCTGCGTGCAGCTCCCGTTGAGCGTGCTGGCAAAGGGCAGGCTGCTGAACTTGCGCAGGTCGAAGGTGGGGTCGATGATGACGCCGATGGGCCCGCTGTAGGTGCTGCCGTAGCTGAGGCCGCCGCTGCGCCGGTACACCGGGCAGGTGTTCATGCAGGCGCCGCAGCGGATGCACTTCAGGCTGCCCCAGAAGTCTTCCATGCCCAGGCGTTCGCTGCGGCCGTTGTCCACCAGCACCACGTGCAGCTCGGCGCCCGGCCGCGGCGCGCGGAAGTGGCTGGTGATCTGCGTGATGGGCGAGCCCAAAGCACTGCGCGAGAGCATGCGGATGAACACGCCCAGGTGTTCCACCTTGGGGATGAGCTTCTCGATGCCGATGCTGGCGATGTGCAGCGGCGCGATGCTGGCGCCCAGGTCGGCGTTGCCTTCGTTGGTGCAGACGACGAAGCTGCCGGTCTCGGCGATGGCGAAATTGGCCCCCGTCATCGCCGCCTGCGCCTTGAGGTAGTAGGGCCGCGTGTGCTGGCGCTGGCTTTCGGCGAGGTAGGGCACGTCGCGGTTGGCGGGGTCGGTGCCGAGGGTGCGCGCGAAGACCTTGGCCACGTCGCTGCGCAGCTTGTGCACGGCCGGCACCACGATGTGGCTGGGCGGCTCGTCGTCCAGCTGCTGGATGCGCTCGCCGAGGTCGGTCTCGATGATCTCGATGCCGCGCCGTGTGAGGTAGGCGCGCATGTCGCACTCGTCGGTGAGCATGCTCTTGCTCTTCACCAGCGTGTCCGCGCGGTGCGCCCGCAGCAGGCCCAGCACGATCTCGTTGTGCTCGGCGGCGTCGCGCGCCCAGTGCACCTGGATGCCGTTGGCCTTGGCGTTGGCCTCGAACTGTTCCAGGTACTGCGCCAGGTGGCTGAGCGTGTGCTCCTTGATCTGCGAGGCCAGCACACGCAGCGTCTCCCACTCGGGAAGCTTGCGGCTTTCGGTGTCGCGCTTGCCGCGCAGGTCCCACAGGCGCTGGTCGTGGAAGTCGGCGTGGTCCTTGGCCTGGATGAAGCGGGACGCGGCCTCGGCGTGGTCGATGCGCTTCAAGGGGCGCCCTCCAGCGAGCCGCCGTTCAGCACCTGCGCGATGTGCAGGTAAGGCATGCGGAGGTCCATGCGGCGCGCCACGCCCTGCTGGTGCATGGCGCAGCTCATGTCGGTGGTGACCACGGCCGCGGCACCGGAATCGACCTGGTCCTGCACCTTGTCCTGGCCCATGCGCACGGACACCGGCTCCTCGAACACCGAGAAGGTGCCGCCGAAGCCGCAGCACTCGTCGGGCCGGCGCAGCTTCGCCAGCTGCACGCCCTTCACGGCGGACAGCAGCGTGACTGCCTTGTTGAACGGGTCCATGGCGATCTCGCTCGTGCTGGCCGTCTTCAGGCCGCGCAAGGTGCTGCAGCCCAGGTGCAGCGCCACCTTGTGCGGGAACTCGGCCCAGGGGAACTCGCGCACGCCCAGCACGTCGTGCAGGAAGCTGACCAGCTCCACGGTGCGCGAGCGCACCTGGGCCACGTGCTGCGTGTCGGGGTGCGCGCGCAGGTGCTCGCGCACGTGGTGCGTGCAGCTGCCCGAAGGCGCGACGACGTGGTCGAAGCTGTCGAAGTTGCGCACGAAGAGCGCTTCGGTGTCGGCCGCGTCGGCGTGGCAGCCGCTGTTGGCCATGGGCTGGCCGCAACAGGTCTGGTTCAGCGGGTAGTGCACCTCGCAGCCCAGGCGTTCCAGCAGTTCGAGCGTGGCGATGCCCACTTCGGGGAAGAAGGCGTCGACATAGCAGGGGATGAAGAGACCGACTTTCATGGAAGCGCCGCAATTTGCCCGCACGGACCGTGGGCGATTTGACGGCGGTCAAGACGTCCCCACGCCGGGCTGGCCCGGATGGCCAAACACCGCGTAAACCCCCATGCTTGAAGTGGGACAGAAAGGGCCGGAGAACCCGTTCTGCACCCGCTCGTCCTGGACAAGCCCCTCACAGCGCCCATCCGCGCGAAGCCAAGCCATGAACCGTGCCTTCCCGGGCAGCCTCGCGCTGCTGGTCCTCCTCACGGGCTGCGCCCCGCTCTCGCCGCCCCAGTGCCCGGCCGGCGAGCAGGCCGTCACCGTCCACACGCTCTACTTCGGCCGCCAGCGCGCCCAGGCCGAGCCGGTGTCGGCGCAGGAGTGGCAGGCCTTCGTCGACGAGCAGGTCACGCCACGCTTCATGGACGGCCTCACGCAGTGGCCGGCGCGTGGCCAGTGGCGCAACCTGAACACGGCCCGCATCGACCGCGAGGACAGCTTCGTGCTGCAGCTGGTGGTGCCCGGCCACGCCGATGCGCGCCCGAAGATCCAGGCCCTGATCGCGGACTACAAGGCGCGGTTCCGCCAGCAGGCGGTGCTGCACGTGGCGGGCGCGGCCTGTTCGAACCTCTAGCGCCGCCGGCGCCGGCGGCCTCAACGGCGTTGGACAATGGCCGCATGCCGCCCTTCGACGCCATCACCCTGCACACGCCCCGCCTGTTCCTGCGCCCGCTGGAGGCCGGCGATGCCCAGGCGCTGATGACGATCTACGCCGACCCCAAGGTCTCGCGCTTCCTCAGCCGGCCGGCCTGGACTTCGCTGGACCAGGCGCACGAGAGCATTGCACGCGCGCAGCGCTACGCGGCTCTGGGCGAAGGCCTGCGCCTGGGCGTGCTGGAACAGGGGCAGGAGCGGGTCATCGGCGACGTCACGCTCTTCGACTTCATGCCGCAGTGCCGGCGCGCCGAGATGGGCTACGTGCTGGCCGCCGACCGCTGGGGCCGCGGCTTCATGCACGAGGCGCTGACGGCCCTGGTGGACCACGCCTTCAGCGCGCTGGACCTGAACCGCATCGAGGCCGACATCGACCCGCGCAACACGGGCTCGGCGCGCAGCCTGGAACGCCTGGGCTTCCTGCGCGAAGGCTTCCTGCGCGAACGCTGGATCGTGGCCGGCGAGGTGTCGGACACGGCGCTGTACGGTCTCCTGCGCCGCGATTGGGCCGGCCGCGCCGCCGGCTGAAGTTTCAGGGCCGCGACGGCGGCGGCAGCTGCGCCAGGTAGGCCGACACGGCACGCTGGTCGTCCGGCGAGTAGTTCTTCAGCAGATGCGCCATGGCGGCATTGGAGTTGCCGCGCGTGCCGTCCCGGATGGCCAGCAGTTCGCGCAGCAGGTAGCTGTAGTGCTGCGCCGCCAGCATCGGGTGGAACAGCTCGGCGCGGCCCTCGCCCTGTTCACCATGACAGCCGGCGCAGTCGCGCACGTAGAGCGCCCGCCCGCGCGGCACCAGGTCTTCCGGGCCGCGCCCCAGGGTGCCGACGATGGGCAGGCTGCTGAGGTAAGCCGCGATGTCGGCGAAATGCTGCAGCGTCAGTTCGGGCTCCAGCACGTAGTCCTTCATCTCCGGGTTGATGCGGGCGCCGCTGCGGATGTCCATCAACTGCTTGATGATCACCGAAGCGTGCTGGCCCGACAGCCGCGGGATGCCGCCGCTGGAGCGCCCGGAAGCGTCGCGCCGGTGGCAGGTCTGGCACTCGCCGAAGGCCTCCTTGCCGCGCTTCGCGTCGCCGGCCAGCGCCAGCGTGGCCTGCAGCTCGCCGCTGGTGGGCAGCAGCACCTGCACCTGCGCGCAGGCCGGAACGAACAGGCTGGCGGCGACGGCCAGCAGGGCGAAACGGTACTTCATGGGACGGTGACTCCTGCCGCCAGTATGGCCAGGACCGGGAGCGCCGCCTTGCGCCAGCGCAGCGGTCCTTGACGTACTGTGTATCGCACAGTACAGTGCGCCGCATGGGTGATGCTGACGCCTTCGGCAAACTGGAACTGGAGCTGCGGCGCGGCGTCGTGGTGCTGGCCACGCTGTCGCAGCTGCGCACGCCACGCTACGGCTACGAGCTTCGGCAGGCGCTGGCCGAGCAGGGCATGCCCATCGAGGAAGGCACGCTGTACCCGCTGCTGCGCCGGCTGGAGGCCCAGGGCCTGCTGGGGAGCGAGTGGAAGATCAAGGACGGCCCGCCGCGCCGCTACTACGCGCTCAACGGCGACGGCCGCAAGCTGCTGAAGCGGCTCACCGAGGCCTGGCAGGGCATGAACGGCGCCATGGAACGGCTGCTCAAGGAGTAAGGCATGGATGCATCCGAAGTGATCGAGGCCTACGTGGCCGAGGTGGCCGCCCGGCTGCCGCGCGCGCAGCGCGTGGACGTGGCTTTCGAGCTGCGTGCGCTGCTGGCCGAGGAGTTGCAGGAGAAGGCCACAGCGGCCGGCCGCAGCGCCGACGCCGCGATGGCCACCGAGATGCTGCGCGCTTTCGGCCGGCCCGCCGACGTGGCCGCGCGCTACCGGCCCACGCTGACCGTCATCGACCCCGCCGACGGCCACGCCTTCGTGCGCGCCACGCTCATCGGCCTGGCCGTCATCTGGACCCTGGGCCTGCTGGGGCGCCTGGGCGGGCCGCTGGACGCGCCGGGGGCCTGGCTCGGCGTGCTGGCCGCGTGGTGGGGCGGCACGGTGCTGCCGTCGCTGTGGTGGCCAGGCCTGCTGGTGGTGGGCTTCGGGCTGGCGGCCTGGGGCCGCCGGCGGCGGCCGCAGCGCTCCGACTGGCAGCCGCGCGCCCAGGGCCACGTGACCGGTGGCCGCGCCGGCCTGGCGCTGGCCCTGGTGGGCATCGTGCTCGGGGTGGGCGTGCTGCTGGAGCCGCGCTGGCTGCTCGACGCCGTGTTCGGCGGCCGCGCCGCGCCCGCGGCCTACGAGGCGCTCACCTACACCGACACCTTCCGCGGCCGCCAGGCGCCGTGGCTGCTGGTGCTGCTGCTGGCGAACCTGCCGCTGCTGGGCACCGTGCTCGTCAAGGGCCAGTGGACGCCCTTCCTGCGCCGCGTGCAGACGGGGCTGAGCCTGGCCACCTGCGCGGCCATGATGTGGACGGTGCTGGACGGCCCCGTGTTCCTGGGCACGGCCAGCGACCGCCTCGCCAAGCCGCTGCTGGTGATCATCACGCTGGCCTCGCTGCTGGAGATCGGGCTGCGCCACTACCGCGGCATCAAGCGCACGCCCAAGGCGCTGGTGCAGGGCTGACGTTGCGACCGCGCGCGGCTTGGCTGGCGGCGGGGCTGATCAGCGCCGCAGCACTGGCACAAGGCCCGGTACCGCCGGGTCACCCGGTCCTGGGCCTGGGCTACGGCCTGGACCACGTGGTCGTGGCCGTGCGCGACCTCGAGGCCACGAAGGCGGTCTTCCGCGACGCACTGGGTTTCCGGATGCCGGCCCCTGGCGTGAGCGGCCGCCATCCCTCGGGCACGGTGAACGCGTCGGCCTACTTCGCCGACCAGTCCTACCTCGAACTGCTGGCGGTGCGCGAGCGCGAACTCGTGGCCCGTCACCACCCCGAGACGCTGGCCTTCCTGGACCGTCAGGAAGGCGTGCTGGCCCTGGCCTTGAGCACATCGTCCGCCCGCGACACGGCCGCGGCCTTGCGCGCCCGCGGCCTGCGGATGCGCGACCCGGCCGCCGGCACCGTGCAACGCGCGTCGGATGCCGCACCGCCGCCACCCAAGTGGTGGGTGGCGGCCTTCGAGAAGCCCGCACCGGCGCCGCTGTTCTTCATCGAGTACCTCGGCACCGACTACGCGGACATGGCGCTGAACTGGGCGGAAGGCTATCGCGAGGCACAGGCCGCCCCGGCCTACCGCCACGCCAATGGCGCGCTGGGTCTGTCGGCGGTGTGGCTGGTCGTGCGCGACATCGCAGCCGAATCCGCGCTCTACGAGCGGCTGCTGTCGGCGCCGGTGCGCGACTTCGACAGCACCGCGCTGGGCGCGCGCGTGCGCGAGTTCCGGCTCGTCCGCCAGCGCCTGTTCCTGTTGCAGGCGCTGGACGATGCCGGTGCCGCGGGCCGCTTCCTGGCCGAGCGCGGCCCGGGCGTGATGGGCGTCAGCGTCGGGGTGCGCGACCTGACCGTGACGGCCGCACGGCTGCTGGCTGGCCCTGTGCCCCTGGCGCGGCGTCAGCCGGGTCTGGTCAAATCCGACACCCTGTTGGTGCCCGGCCCGCGTGCTGCGGGGCTGTGGCTGGAGTTTCACGAAGCCCGAGAATGAACCCGCATCGCCGTCGCCTGCTGGCCAGCATGCCGCTGGCCCTGCCCCTGGCCGGCTGCGGCGGGGTGTTCGACGACCTGGTCGCCGCCTGCGTCGACTGGGACGGCCCCGAGTTCACCACCGGCAGCGCGCTGCCCGCGGCCACCGTGGGCCGTGCCTACAGCACCACCGTGGAAGTGCGCATCGTGCGCGAGCCCTACGACGACTACTTCCGCTACGCCTTCCGGCTGCGCGGCAGCCTGCCGCCCGGGCTGGCCTGGCGGCAGCTGTCACCGTCGCGTCGGGTGGAGGTCTACGGCACGCCCGGCGGGGCAGGGGGCTACGCCTTCAGCTTCGAGGTCAGCGTCAGCGACCCGGTCGCCAGCCCCACGGCGCCGCCCACGCTGTGCTGGACGGGCACCGAACGCAGCTTCACGCTCGGCGTGAACCCCTGAGCGGAACGCTCAGTCCAGCGCGACCTCGGTGCGCACGGTGCCGGCGCGGTCGGCCGAGGCGGTGAGCGCAACGCGCGCGCCGCGCGGGCCGTGCACCACCCACTCCACCACGGCGCGGTCGGCCGTGAACTCGCGCGTCGGCAGGAAGGCCTGCAACGAGCCCTTGGGCGCGTGGCCCTCCAGGTGCGCGCCCTCGACGCGTTCGCGCCCGCTGGCCAGCGTCACGCCCTCGGGCAGGTGGATCTGGAACACGCAGCCACGCACCGTCTTGCGCTCCAGCGCGCGTTTGCTCACGTAGGCCGGCAGCCAGCCGGCATTGGCCACGGCGAAGCGCACGCGCCAGGCTTCGGGGCCGAGCGCGCGCACCTCGGTGCGCAGCAGTTCCAGCCTGGGCAGGCTCAGGGCCAGCTGCTGCAGCCAGGGCGGGAAGCGCGCGACCTCGCGCTCGCGCAGGTGCGGAGGCGGGTTGCGCCAGAAGTTCTGCTTGTCCCAGCCACCGATCTCCACCGCGCCCAGCTGCGGGTGCTGGAAAGGCTGCCAGTCCACATGGGCCTGGCCGCCGCAGTGCTCGTCGCTCCACTTCAGCAGCTTGAGATCGTCTTCGGGCGGGTGCTCGCGGTACCAGTCGATCCACTTGTAGTCGGTGATGCCGGCTTCCCGGTTCGGCGCCCACAGCTCCACCGTCCAGAACAGCGAGCCCAGGTGCTCGTAGAGCCAGTCCTGCGTGCCCGTGATCACTTCCTTCGGGTGGTACTTGAACTCGTGGAAGATGCTCACGGCCGGGTAGCCGGTGAGCTTGCTGCCGATTTCGGACAGGCGCTTGTAGACCCACAGGTCCTCGGGCGTCATGTCGTCGTCGCTGTTCGTGCCCATGGGGCGCAGGATCACGCCGCTGTGGGTGTGGAAG
This sequence comes from Rubrivivax sp., assembly GCA_016790395.1. Lineage (GTDB taxonomy): Bacteria > Pseudomonadota > Gammaproteobacteria > Burkholderiales > Burkholderiaceae_C > Rubrivivax. The sequence goes on from JAEUPH010000161.1 coordinate 10,091, forward strand.
CTGACGCCCGCGCCGATGTTGGGGTGCTTGACGATGAAGTCCACCATGGCGCGCACCTCGGGCTCGCTGGTGGGGTAGGGGCCTGCGCCGCGCTGCTCGAACTCCTGCCGCCAGTAGGCGGGGAAGTTGCGGTTGAGGTCCAGGCCTTCCTTGTCCGCGTTGGCGCTGATGCTCAGGCCGTCGAAGTTCTTCAGCGTGCCTTCGGGCAGCACGCGGTAGTACTCGCCGCCGAACTCGCCGGGCTCGCGCGGCACCATCAGCCGCGGGTCGGCGGCGTGCTTCTTGTAGGGGCCGCGCGGGTCGCGGATGCGCATCTGCAGGACGCGGCCATCGCCGTCCACGTCCTCGATGGTCAGGCCGTCCACCGGCTCCTCGTCGAAGGGGTAGGGCCGCGTGCTGCTGCGGATGTGGCGCGGGCGGTCGGCCAGAGCCAGCTCGGCGCCGTCGGGGTTCAGGCGCGGCACGATGTAGATGGTTCGCGTGTCCAGCAGCTCGCGCACGGCGGCGTCGCCGTCGTAGCGGCTCACCAGATCGTGCAGCCAGTACAGGCAGGCGGTGCTGGCGGTGAGTTCGGCGGCGTGGATGTTGCCGTCCACCCAGAAGGCCGGCTTGTCGGTGTCGGCGCCGGTGCTGACGTTGGTCAGCGTCAGCAGCCAGATGTCGCGGCCCTCGTGGCTCTTGCCCAGGCTGGAGAGCTTCACCAGGTGCGGCGCGGCTTCGGCGTAGTCCTGCAGCAGCCGCGTGAGCTCGGTGTGGCGGTAGAACTGGTCGAAGCGCGGAACGGGAATGGCGGGCATGGCAGGCAGGACGGCGCGAGCGGAGCCGCGATGCTACGGCCCGCCGCGGCGCTACTGCCCCCGGAACAGCCCCTGGAAGTGGCGCGACACCGGCAGCGTCTCGGGCCGCCCGCGCAGCGTGAGGTGCATGTGGCCTTCGTCCACCCGCACCGCCGCTGCCACGTGGCGGTGGTTCACGATGACGCTGCGGTGCACCTGCCAGAAGAGCTGCTCGTCCAGTTGCGCCAGCAGTTCCTTCAGCGGCGTGCGGATGAGCGCGTCGCCGCCATCGAAGACCACGCGCGTGTAGCGCGAGTCGCTCTCGAAGTAGATGACGTCCTCGACGCGGATCAGCCGCACCTCGCGCCCCACGCCAGCCTGCAGCACTTGCAGCGGCGCCCGGCGCGGCGCCATCGCGAGCTTCTCCACCAGCGCCTGCAGGTCCACCGGCGCCGGGCGCTGCAGGCGTTGCTGCAAGCGCTGCACGGTCTGCGCCAGCCGCGTGGCGTCCACCGGCTTGAGCAGGTAGTCCACGGCGCCGGCCTCGAAGGCCGCGATGGCATGTTCGTCGTAGGCGGTGGCGAACACCACGGCGGCCTGCGTGCCGATGCGGCGCGCCACGTCCAGCCCGCTCTGGCCGGGCATGCGGATGTCCAGGAAGCACACGTCGGGCTCGTGCTCCAGGAAGGCGTCCCAGGCGTCCACGCCGTTGGTGGCGGCGGCCACCACCTGCAGGTCGGGCCAGGCCTGCTTGAGTGCGGCCAGCAGCTGCTCGCGCGGGGCTTCTTCGTCGTCGGCGATCAGGGCGGTGGTCATGCAGGTTCCTCGGTGCGGAAGGGGCAGCGGATCTCGGCGCGGCAGCCGCCCTCGGGCGGCACGGCCAGCGTCAGGGTGCCGGCCGGCCCGAAGGCCAGCTGCAGGCTCTGGCGCAGGTTTGCCAGGCCGGTGCCTTCGGCCTGGCCGGGCGCCAGGCCGGCGCCGGTGTCGGTGACGGTGAAGGCCACGGCAGCGCCGTCGCGGCGCGCCGCCACATCCACGCGGCCACCGGCCAGCTGCGGTTCGATGCCGTGCAGCACGGCGTTCTCCACCAGCGTCAGCAGCAGGCCCGGCGGCAGCAGCGCCTGCTCCAGCGCGGCTTCCACCGCCACGCCGAAGGTCAGTCGGCCGCCCAACCGGGACTGCATCACCTCCAGGTAGCGGCGCACGGCCACCAGCTCCTGCCCGGCGGCCACCAGCGGCCGGTTGAACAGCGGCAGCGTGGCGCGCAGGTAGCCGGTGAGCGAGGCCAGCAGCGGCCCCGCACGGTCGTCCTTGGTCTGCACCCAGTGCTGCAGCGACGCCAGCGTGTTGAACAGGAAGTGCGGCTCCACCTGCGCGGCGGCCAGCCGGCGCGCCATCTCGATGGCCTTCTCGCGCTCGTCCTGCTCGCGCAGCCGGCTCTCGATCTGGTTGGCGCGCCAGACGGCCAGGAACCACAGCAGCACCGGGATCACGCCGCCGCACACGCCCAGCAGCAGCCCGGCCGCATTGCGCGTCTCGCCGTCGGGCGTGCGCACGCGGATGCCACCCACCAGCAGGCCCAGCACGAAGGACACGCCCAGCGTCACCAGCAGCAGGCGACGGCGCCAGGGGTTCTTCCACAGCCAGCGCGCCGCCTGGTGGGTGAGCACGGCCATGGCGACGAGAAGGCCGGTCAGGCGTGCCGTCTGCGACGACGGGGCGATGAGCAGCACCAGGAAGGCGACGATGGCAAACGTCATCGTCGACACCGCCACCAGCGTGGCGCTGAAGCCGTCGCTGCCGGCGCGCGCCAGCTCGTCGGCGCTGAAGGGCTGCTTGCGGCCGGGGTACCAGAGCTGGCTCCAGTCGATGCGGTCGTGGGCGCTGTTCATGCGGGAAAGTCTAGGCGGCGCTGTGGCGGCGCGGCCCGACGGGCGGGCGGATGGCGGAATCGGGCGCGTGGGCGGCGGCCGCGGCGATCGAACGGCGGCTCAGCCGCGGCAGGGCCCCGCCGCCACCGTCTCGCCGTCCACGTAGACCTGCATCTCGCCCGGCTGCAGCGCCGCCCAGGCCTCGCCGTGCGTCAGCGGCTGCGTGGCGACGATGAGCACACGGTCGTTCGCGGTGGTGAGCGGCGCGAAGTCCACGCTCAGGTCCTCGTCGGCCAGGTGCGCGGCGCCGAAGGGGTGGCGGCGCTGCAGCGCGTGCAGCTGCGTGGAGCAGTGCGCCCACAGCGCCTGCCCGTTGGACAGCAGCATGTTGAAGGTGCCGTGCGCCGCCGGCTGCGGCAGCAGCTCGCGCAGGGTGCAGCTCAGCTCCTCCACGCTGGGTACGCTGGCGTGGGCCTTGGCCAGCTCCTGCATCAGCCAGCAGAAGGCGCGCTCGCTGTCGGTGTCGCCCACCGGGCGGAAGGCGCCGTGCAGCCGCGGCGCGTAGCCCTTCAGGTCGCCGTTGTGCGCGAACACCCAGTAGCGGCCCCAGAGTTCACGCACGAAGGGGTGGGTGTTCTCCAGCCGCACCCGGCCCTGCGTGGCCTTGCGGATGTGGGCGATGACGTTGTCGCTCTTGATCGGGTAGCGCTTCACGAGCTCCGCCACCGGGCTGCTGCGTGCGCCATGGTGGTCGATGAAGTGACGCAGCCCGCGGTCCTCGAAGAAGGCGATGCCGAAGCCGTCCTTGTGCTCGTCGGCGCGCGTGGCCAGGCCGGCGAAGCTGAACATCACGTCCGTGGGGACGTTGGCGTTCATGCCCAGGAGCTGGCACATGGGGGCGATGACTAGCGCGTCTGCGCGGCCGCCGTGATCACGACGTTCGGCGACGGCAGGCAGGCGCTGGCGCTGTCGCCGGCGAAGAAGGCCGGCCAGCTGGCGCAGGGCGCGGCCACCATCGCGCTGATGAGCTCGGTGCCCCCGCTCACCGTGCCGAACACCGCATAGCCGCGCTGCGTGCCGCTGCGGTCCAGGAAGGTGTTGTCCGCGAGATTCACGAAGAACTGCGAGTTGGCCGACGCCAGCACGTTGGTGCGCGCCATCGCCACCGTCCACTTCAGGTTCGACAGGCCGGCGTTGTCTTCCAGCGGAATCGGTGCCTCCGCCGGCTTCAGCGTGGGCAGGGTGCCGCCGGCCACGAGAGGCTGCGCGTAGCCACCACCCTGCACGACGAAGTCGGGCACGACGCGGTGGAACACGGTGTCGACGTAGAAGCCCGACTTCACGTAGGCCAGGAAGTTGTTCACCGTGGTGGGCACCTGGCGGGCTTCCAGGGTGAGCACCACCTGCCCCTGCACGCCGGCGCCGTTGCTCAGGCTCAGCGTCACCTGGGGCAGCGGCACGGTGTAGGGCACGGTGGCCAGGGTCACGCCGTCGGCGGGCCGACCGAACACCGCCTGGTGCTCGCCAAGCTGGGCCTGGCTGCAGATGTAGTAGGCCGTGTCGGCCGTGCTCACGTAGGGCTCGGATGCGCTGCGCGCCAGGGCGCTGCAACCGGTGGCCGAGGCCGCGATGTCCTTGTCCAGGTTGCGGCCCTTCAGCGTGATGACGAAGTCCTGGCCGTACATCGCCGTGGCCGCACTGGCCGAGTCCACGCCGGCCACGTTGGGGTTGACGCCGCCACCCCCACCGCCGCCGCAGGCGGCCAGCAAGGCCAGGGGAGCGATCGCGAGGAGATGCTTCATTCGAAGATGAGGCGCGAGATGCCGCGCCAGCTGAAGAGGTGGCCGGGGCTCACGGTTTCCTCCAGCAGCCCGGACATGCGTCGCAGGATGCCGGGGCTCTGCCGTGCACGCCAGATCACCAGATCGGCCAGCCACGGGTGGTCGTTGACGCGGGCGCCCAGTTCGTAGAGCTCGAACTTCGGCGCCAGCGCCTGCAGGGCGGCTTCGTAGCGCGCGCGCACCGCCGCCTCGGGCTGCGCGGCGCCAGCCAGCAGGGCCTCGGCGGCCAGCAGGCCGGTTTCCATGGCCTTGCCGATGCCCTCGCCGGTGAAGGCGTAGGTGCTGCCGGCGGCCTCGCCCGTCACCAGCAGGCCGGGCCGCGACCAGCGCGCGCCGTGCAGCGAGCAGCGCAGCGGCGCGCCCTTGATCTCGCCCACCGGCGTGCCATGGCGCAGCAGCTCGGCGGCCGGCGCGTAGACCTCGGCGAAGGCGTCCAGCATGCGGCGCAGGTTCATGTCGCGCATCTGGCCTTTGTTGCGCCCGCCCTCGCGTTCGGTGCGGTGGCTGCCGGTGAGGCCCGTGCCGATGTTGAACAGGCCCCCCGGCGCCGGAAAGATCCAGCCGTAGCCGCCGCGCAGGCGCGGGTGCCACACCACCTGCAGCTGGCGGATCTGCTTCTGCAGGCCTTCATGACGGTAGTAGCCGCGCAATGCCACGCCGCTGGGCGTGTGGCGTTCGCACAGGCCGGCGGCGATGAGCGCCTGCGGCACCGCGCCGGTGGCCAGCACCACCCAGCGCGCGCTGATATCGTGCGCACCGTCGTCGCCCTTGAACCGGGCGCCGACGACACGCTCGCCGTCCAGCAGCGGGGCCTCGAAACGCAGCGGCGCGGCGAAGCGGGCACCTGCGCGTTCGGCAGCGCGCAGCAGCACGTGGTCGAGCGTGCGGCGCGGCAGCACGCTCAGCGTGCCCGGCACGTCCACGTGGCGGCCCCGCGGGCCGATGCAGCGCACGTGCGGCACGTGCTGCGCCAGGGCAGCCACCTCGTCGTGCACGCCCAGGCGCTTGAGCGCGGCGTGGGCGTCGGGGATGAGGCCGTCGCCGCAGACCTTGTCGCGCGGGAAGAGGTGCTGGTCGGCCAGCACCACCGCGAGCCCCGCCCGCGCCAGCGCCTGCGCGCAGGCACTGCCGGCGGGGCCGGCGCCAACGACGAGCACGTCGCAGGACACCGGGAATCTGATGTGGCTCATGGAGGCCGCGATTCTAGGTTCCGGCTTCAGAGACGCCTCAGGCACTTGTGGTAGCTTCGCCGGCCAACAAAACCAAGGCCGGAGGGTGACATGCGCATCGGCGTTCCGAAGGAAACCGCGGCAGGCGAAAAGCGTGTCGCCACCGTTCCCGACGTGGTGGAAAAGCTCATCAAGCTGGGCTTCACCGTGGCGGTGGAAAGCGGCGCTGGAGACGCCGCCAACTTCGCCGACGACACCTACCGCGCCGCAGGCGCCGAGATCGTGCCCGGCGCCGCTGAACTCTGGGCGCAGTCCGACATCGTCTTCAAGGTGCGCGGCCCCAGCGCCGCCGAAGTGGCACTGATGCGCGAAGGCGGCATGCTGCTGTCCTTCATCTGGCCGGCGCAGAACCCCGAGCTGATGCAGCAGCTGGCGGCCAAGAAGGCCACCGTGCTGGCCATCGACAGCCTGCCGCGTCAGCTGAGCCGCGCGCAGAAGATGGATGCGCTCACCTCCATGGCCGGCATCAGCGGCTACCGCGCCGTCATCGAGGCCGCCAACGCCTTCGGCCGCTTCTTCAACGGCCAGATCACGGCCGCCGGCAAGATCCCGCCGGCCAAGGTGTTCGTCGCCGGCGCCGGCGTGGCGGGCCTGGCGGCCATCGGCACGGCGGCCAACCTGGGCGCCATCGTGCGTGCCAACGACACCCGTGCCGAGGTGGCCGACCAGGTGGTGTCGCTGGGCGGCGAATTCGTGAAGGTGGACTACGAGGAAGAAGGCTCGGGCGGTGGCGGCTACGCCAAGGTCATGAGCGAAGGCTTCCAGGCCGCGCAGCGCGCCATGTACGCGCAGCAGGCCAAAGAGGCCGACATCATCATCACCACGGCCCTGATTCCCGGCAAGCCGGCGCCCAAGCTCATCACCGCGGAGATGGTGCAGAGCATGAAGCCCGGCAGCGTGATCGTGGACATGGCCGGCGAACAGGGCGGCAACTGCGAGCTCACCGTGCCCGGCGAAGCCGTGGTGCGCCACGGCGTCACCATCATCGGCTACACCGATCTGGTGAGCCGGCTGGCCAAGCAGTCGTCCACGCTGTACGCCACCAACCTCTTCCGCGTGACGGAAGAGTTGTGCAAGACCAAGGACGGCGTCATCAACGTCAATTTCGAGGATGACGCCATCCGCGGCCTGACGGTGGTGAAGGACGGCAGCATCACCTGGCCGCCCCCGCCACTGAAGCTGCCAGCCGCCGCACCGAAGGCGGCACCTGCGGCCGCCGCGCCCGCCGCCAAGAAGAGCCACGGCCACGGTGGCGGTGGCGAGCCGATGTCGGCGCAGGCGCTGGCCATCACCTTCGGCGTGGGCGCTTTGGCCTTCCTGTTCGTGGGCGCCTACGCGCCGGCGAGCTTCCTGTCGCACTTCACGGTGTTCGTGCTGGCCTGCTTCGTGGGCTACATGGTGGTGTGGAACGTGACGCCCAGCCTGCACACGCCGCTGATGAGCGTGACGAATGCGATCAGTTCGATCATCGCCATCGGTGCGCTCGTGCAGGTGGCGCCGCCACTGGATGCCGCGGGGGCCGCGAACCGGCCCAACGCGCTGATCCTGGGCCTGGCGGTGTTCGCGCTGGCGCTCACGGCCGTCAACATGTTCGGCGGCTTCGCGGTGACGCGTCGCATGCTGGCGATGTTCCGCAAGTAAGCGCGAAGGACGAGGCACATGACTTCCAGCCTGGCCACCGTCGCCTACATCGGCGCGACCATCCTCTTCATCCTCAGCCTGGGCGGGCTCGCCAACCCCGAGACCGCCCGCCGCGGCAACCTGTTCGGCATCATCGGCATGACCATCGCGGTGCTGGCCACGGTGGCCGGCCCGCGCGTGGCCGCGGCCGGCTACGTGTGGATCATCGGCGCGCTGGCCGTGGGTGGCGGCATCGGCCTCTTCGCGGCGAAGAAGGTGCAGATGACGCAGATGCCCGAGCTCGTGGCGCTGATGCACAGCCTGGTGGGCCTGGCGGCCTGCCTGGTGGGCTTCGCGAGCTATGTGGACACCTCCACCGTGTTCCCCACCTCGGCCGAGAAGGCCATCCACGAGGTGGAGATCTACGTCGGCATCCTGATCGGCGCCGTCACCTTCTCGGGTTCCATCGTCGCCTTCGGCAAGCTCAGCGGCAAGATCGGCGGCAAGCCGCTGCTGCTGCCGGCGCGCCACTGGCTGAACCTGGCGCTGCTGCTCATCGTCATCTGGTTCGGCCGCGCCTTCCTGAACGCGCACGACATCCAGGCCGGCATGGTGCCGCTGCTGGTGATGACAGTGGTGGCGCTGCTCTTCGGCATCCACATGGTGATGGCCATCGGCGGTGCCGACATGCCGGTGGTCGTCTCCATGCTCAACAGCTACTCGGGCTGGGCCGCCGCGGCCACCGGCTTCATGCTGAGCAACGACCTGCTCATCGTGGTGGGCGCGCTGGTGGGCAGCTCGGGCGCCATCCTCAGCTACATCATGTGCCGCGCGATGAACCGCAACTTCATCAGCGTGATCGCCGGCGGCTTCGGCGGCGGTGCACCCGCGCCGGCGGCGGCGGGCGGCGCGGCGGCGCAACCGCAGGGCGAGGTGTCGCCGGTGCTGGCCGCCGAGACCGCGGAGCTGCTGCGCGAAGCCAAGAACGTGGTCATCGTGCCGGGCTACGGCATGGCGGTGGCGCAGGCGCAGCACACGGTGTTCGAGATCACCAAGCTGCTGCGCGAGAAGGGCGTGAACGTGCGCTTCGGCATCCACCCGGTGGCCGGCCGCATGCCCGG
>JAEUPH010000201.1 GCA_016790395.1 Rubrivivax sp.
GTTGCTGATCGACGGGCAATCGGCCGAGCCGGGCATCACCAGTGCATCGCACCGTGCCGGTGGCGCTCGGCAGGCGTTGCTGACGGAGCTGCCCGAGGTCTGGGAACTCGGCAACACCCCGTTCGAACGCGAAGCGGCCTACCGCGGGCTGCTGGAGCGAGGTGTGGCCGACCCACAGGCCAGCGCGTTGCGGCAGGCTGCCCTTGGAGGATGGGTGGCGGGATCGCCGGCGTTTGCCGCAGAAGTGGCGACGGCAACGTCACGCGTGGCCCAGCCTCGCCCTCGAGGCCGGCCGCGGCGCTCGGGGCCCTGAACCGCGGCCCCCCCGGCGCTGGCACGCTGCCTGCGTCGGAAGCGGATCGGGCCACAGGGATGCACTTGATTGATATGGCCCCATTTAATTGCATCGATATCAGTCAGCTGATTTTATGTGCTCTGACCCCATTTAACTCTGCTTGCCGCTGATGCTGCACTGCGATAGGCTCCGGCCCGTTTTGCCCCTTTCCCCTCACGCCCTCTGCAGGAGCGCGCCATGAACCGACCCGTCGCCCCCGAATCCGCCCCCGCTTCTGCCGCCGAAGTGACCGACCTCGCCGCTCATGGCCTGTACAACCCCGCTGGCGAGCACGACGCCTGCGGCGTCGGCTTCGTCGCCCACATCAAAGGCCAGAAGTCGCACGGCATCGTCGAGCAGGGCTTGAAGATCCTGGAGAACCTGGACCACCGCGGCGCGGTGGGCGCCGACAAGCTGATGGGCGACGGCGCGGGCATCCTGATCCAGATCCCCGACGACTTCTACCGCGCAGAACTGGCCGCCCAGGGCGTGACGCTGCCGCCACCCGGCGAGTACGGCGTGGGCATGATCTTCCTGCCCAAGGAGCACGCCTCGCGCCTGGCCTGCGAGCAGGAGATGGAGCGCGCCATCAAGGCCGAAGGCCAGGTGCTGCTGGGCTGGCGCGACGTGCCGGTGGACCGCGAGATGCCCATGTCGCCCACCGTGCGCGCCAAGGAGCCGGTGATCCGCCAGGTGTTCATCGGCCGCGGGCATGACGTGATCGTGCCCGATGCGCTGGAGCGCAAGCTGTATGTCATCCGCAAGACCGCCAGCGCGGCCATCCAGGCGCTGAAGCTCACGCACAGCCGCGAGTACTACGTGCCCAGCATGAGCTGCCGCACCGTCATCTACAAGGGCCTGCTGCTGGCCGACCAGGTGGGCATCTACTACAAGGACCTGGCCGACCCGCGCGCCGTGTCCGCGCTGGCCCTGGTGCACCAGCGCTTCAGCACGAACACCTTCCCCGAATGGCCGCTGGCCCACCCCTACCGCATGGTGGCGCACAACGGCGAGATCAACACCGTCAAGGGCAACTTCAACTGGATGCGCGCCCGCGAAGGCGTGATGAAGAGCCCGGTGCTGGGTGACGACCTGAAGAAGCTCTACCCCATCAGCTTCGAGCACCAGAGCGACACCGCCACCTTCGACAACGCGCTGGAACTGCTCACGATGAGCGGCTACCCGCTGGCGCACGCGGCGATGATGATGATCCCGGAGGCCTGGGAGAACCACGAGCTGATGGACGCGCGCCGGCGCGCCTTCTACGAGTACCACGCCGCCATGCTGGAGCCCTGGGACGGCCCGGCCGCCATGGTGTTCACCGACGGCAAGCAGATCGGCGCCACGCTGGACCGCAACGGCCTGCGTCCGGCGCGCTACATCGTCACCGACGACGACCTGGTGGTCATGGCCTCGGAGTCCGGCGTGCTGCCCGTGCCCGAGAGCAAGATCGTCAAGAAGTGGCGCCTGCAGCCGGGCAAGATGTTCCTCATCGACATCGAGCAGGGCCGCATCGTCGACGACGAGGAACTGAAGAACCAGTTCGCCTTCGCCAAGCCCTACCGGCAGTGGATCGAGAACGTTCGCGTGCGACTGGACGGCCTGCCGGCCGGCGCCGCCGCCGCGCCTTCCACGGAGTCGCTGCTCGACCGCCAGCAGGCCTTCGGGTACACGCAGGAAGACCTCAAGTTCCTGCTCGCGCCCATGGCCGCCAACGGCGAGGAAGCCATCGGCAGCATGGGCAATGACAGCCCGTTGGCCGTGCTGAGCGACAAGAACAAGCCGCTCTTCAACTACTTCAAGCAGTTGTTCGCGCAGGTGACGAACCCGCCGATCGACCCCATCCGGGAAGCGATCGTGATGAGCCTGAACAGCTTCATCGGGCCAAAGCCCAACCTGCTGGACATCAACGCGGTGAACCCGCCGATGCGCCTGGAGGTGACGCAGCCCATCCTCGACTTCGAC
>JAEUPH010000208.1 GCA_016790395.1 Rubrivivax sp.
GGTCTTGGCGCTCCACTCGTACAGGCCCTTCATCATCGCCAGCGTGACCTTGGTGGTGCCGCTGCCGCCGGCGTCCTGGTTGTGGCTGATGAAGGTCTCGGCGTAGTACTTGGGGATCGGCTCCACGTTGCGCGGCACGAAGACCTCGTTCGTCATGCCCAGGTAGGCCTTGTAGTACGGGTTGTCGGGCGTGCAGCCCACCAGCACCGGTTCGGCGGCCAGCGCACCCGCGGCGGCCAGCAGGCCGGGCAGCACCCACGCGGAGAGGGACAATTTCATCGCAAGACTCCAGCAGGGCGAACGTGCCCCAGGGGCGGAGTCTGGCGTGGCCGCTGGTGGCGGCCGCGGCCATACGGTCTTGCTGTCCGGCTTTCGGACGCTTGCCGCAACCGCATCGACCCCCTGCCGCCGCCGACATGGAATGCCGCATGCACACACACCGCACAAGCACGCGCCGCCAGGTGCTCGCCCTGGGCGCCGCCGCCACGCTGGGCGCCGCGCGTCCGTCTTTCGCTGCCGCGGCCCAGGCCGACGTGCTGATCCTCGGCGCCGGCATCGCCGGGCTGCACGCCGCACGCATGCTGCAGCAGGCCGGGCTGAAGGTGGACGTGCTGGAAGGCAGCGGCCGCGTCGGGGGGCGTTGCTGGTCGGCGAAGCAGGTGCCGGGCCGGCCCGAGCTGGGCGCCGGCACCGTGGGCGCGGGGTATGCGCGTGTGCGCGCCGCCGCGTCCGAGCTGGGCGTGGGCTTCATCGTGCCGCCGCCGGGCTCGCGCGAGATCACCGGCGCCGCCAATGCGGCCTACAGCGTGTTCGGCCGGCCGGTGTCGGCCGTGCCTTGGGCGCAGTCGCCGCTGAACCGGCTGAAGCCCACCGAGGCTGCGATGTCGCCCGGCCACCTGCTGGCGCATTACCTGGGGCGCGACGCCGGCCTGAAGGAGCTGGACGACTGGCTCAAGCCCGAGGCCGCCTGGCTGGACGCGCTGTCGCTGCGCCAGTACTTCGCGCGGCTGGGTGCCAGCCCCGAGGCGCTGCGCCTGATGGACGCGCACGCGCCCGGCGCCAGCCTGGACGAAGCCAATGCGCTGCACTTCGTGCGCCGCACCGTCTACTACGGCTTCGAGGCCCGCGCCGGGCGCGCGCACCGCATCCAGGGCGGCACCAGCGCGCTCACCGATGCGATGGCCGCTTCGCTTGCGCGGCCGGTGCAGCTGAACCGATTCGTGCGCGGCATCCGTGCCGACGCGCGCGGCGTGGAGGTGCACTGTGCCGACGGCACCCGCCACCGCGCCCGCGCCGGCATCACCACCATTCCCTTCGCGGTGCTGAAGGACATCCGCGTGGAAGGCCCGGTGCCAACGCTGCAGCGCCAGGCCTGGCGTGCGATGCGCTCCACCGCCGTGGTGCAGGTCTACATGACGGTGGACCGACCCTACTGGAAGGACGACGGTGCCTCGGCCGACCTGTGGACCGATGGACCACTGGAGCGTGTGTACCACCTGCCTTCGCAGGATCATGCCGATGGCATCCTCAACGCCTTCATCTCGGGCGACGGCGTGGACGCGCTGCCCTCCCGCGATCCCGCCGAGATCGGGCGCTGGGTGGTGGCCGAACTGGCCCGACTGCGGCCGGCGTCCGCCGGCCGCGTCACCGTCACCCACGTGCATGACTGGCGCGCCGTGCCCACGGCGCGTGGCCACATCGCCAGCTATGCACCTGGCGGCATCGGCCGCTACGAGGCCGCGCTGCAGCGCCCCGTGGCGCGGCTGCACTTCGCCGGCGACCATCTGGGCCGCCTGCACGTGGGCCTGGAGGCGGCGTGCGAGTCGGCCGAGCGCGCAGCCATCCAGGTGCTGGAGCAACTGGCGTGATCCGATTCGCGGGTAGCGCCATCGGGCGCGCCGTGGCTACGGGGTCAACCCGATGCGCGCAATGCGGACAGGCGCCGGAGCCTTGTGGCGGCCAAGGCGCTTTGTTCCTTCAATGCACCCCCAGGGCCGCGGCCGGCGATGCGGCGGCCCGATGCGCCGATCAGAGAACCCCGCAGCAGGCCGGCCCTGCCGGCCCGCTGCGGACACAGAACACCCTCCCGAAGGACACGACCGTGATGACCCACCGCCCCAACGCCGAGCGCTGCCCCTCGAAGCGCCAGCCCCTGTGCGAACTCGTGCTGGCCGCCTGCGGCCTGATGCTGGCTGCGCCGCAAGGGGCGCTGGCCCAGGCCGCCGGCGCCGCCGCCAAGAGCGACGTGCAGGAAGTGACCGTCACCGCCCGCAAGCGCAGCGAGACGCTGGTGGAGGTGCCCATCTCCATCCAGTCCGTCTCCGAGAAGGAACTGCGCGCCGCGGCCATCACCAACGTGAACGAGCTGGGCACCGCCACCGGCTTCAACTTCACGTCGTCGCAAGGCAGCGGCGCCCAGGGCCGGGCCTTCGGCGTCACCACCTTCCGCGGCCTGCAGGGTGACCTGAACTTCCCCTGGGAGAACTCCGGCGGCGTGTTCATCGACGGCATCTTCATCTCCGGCGGCGTGGGCAGCCTGGGCATGACCGACGTGGCCCGTGTGGAAGTGCTGAAGGGCCCGCAGAACGCCTTCTTCGGCCGCAGCACCTTTGGCGGCGCGGTGAACTTCATCACGCGCAACCCGGGTGCCAAGTTCGGCGGCACCGTCAACGCCACGGTGAACCAGAAGGGCGCCACCGACATGGACGTGTCGGTGGAAGGCTCGCTGATCCCCGACCTGATGACCGGCCGCCTGACGGTGGGCAACAAGAACAAGCCCGCCACCTACCGCGCCAGCGACGGCGGTGACCTCGGCGCCGAGACCACGCGCTACGTCACCGGCACGCTGTACCTCACGCCCACCGACGAGTCCTTCGTGCGCCTGCGCGGCCACTTCCAGCTGGACGACGACTCCACGCCGGCCACCGCGCTGATCCCCGGCAGCGTCAGCACCAGCTGCACGGGCAAGAGCTACACCGGCATCGGCCGTGACGGTTCGCAGGTCAGCTACTCGCCCGGCACCGCCTACTTCTGCGACGGCATCCCCACGCTGGGCACGGTGGGCAAGGGCGTGTTCGACGCCAACACCACCATCCCGGCCGTGGTGCGCAACGCCTTCATCGAGAACTCGCTGAACGACCCCTTCCTGGCCAAGACGCCGAAGCTGAACCACGCCGGCATGCGGCGCGACACGCTGCGCCTGTCGGCGCAATACGGCACCGCGCTGCCGATGGGCATGGATCTGGCCGTGAACGCCGGCTTCAACTCGTCGAACTCCACCAGCATGTTCGACCTGGACCGGACGAAGGTGAACAACTTCTTCAACGTCCAGACCAACGTCACGCGCGACTCCACGCTGGACGCCCGCATCACCACCAACGCCAAGTCGGCGTTGCGCGGCGTGGCGGGCGTGAGCCTGTTCACCTCGGCCTTCCAGCTCTCGCAGCTGGACCTGAACGCCGGCCTCGGCGCCACGGCCCCGGCTCGCAACCCTGGCAACTACCTCGACCTGAAGGCCGAGGTGCCTGCGGTCTACGGCTCGGTGGAGTACGACATCACCAAGCAGATCACCGCCTCGGCCGAGACCCGTTACCAGCAGGACAAGATCACCTTCACGTCCTTCACCGGCGCGCCCACCTCGAACAAGACCAGCAGCTGGCTGCCGCGGCTGACGCTGCGCTACAAGCCCGATGCCAACCTGTCGGCCTACGTCAACGTGGCGCGCGGCGTGCAGCCGCTCACGGTGAACACCGGCTACGCCAACGCCAATGCCAATGGCAAGGCCTACATCCGCTCGCTGTTCCCGGATGCTGCCGACTTCACGCCGCAGCCCAAGCTGGACTCCATCGAGCTCGGCCTGAAGCAGCGCGTCAGCAAGGACCTGCTGTACGCCGTGGCCGTGTACCACCAGAAGTGGCAGAACCGCCTGTCCGGCTCGGTGATCTTCAACCCCACCACCTGCGGCACCACGGTCAACACGCCGGCCTGCCCCTTCTCGGCCGCTGGCTCGGGGGTCACCATCGGCAACGAGGCCACGATCAAGGGCGTGGAGCTGACGGTGGAAGCGCAACCGCTGCCGCAGCTCAGCGTGGGCGCCTACCTCGACATCAAGAACGGCAAGTGGGACCGCTACCTGAACTCGGGCTCGTCGCGCTACGGCAGCAACGGCCCGCGCTCGCTGACCGGTGACGCGGTGTCCTTCGACGGCAACAAGCTGGCGCGCATCCCCGACATGACGCTGTCGGTCAACGGCACCTGGCGCTTCGGCAGCGTCGGTGGCTGGGCGCCCAGCCTGCGCGGCGACCTCACCTACTACGGCAAGTACTACGAGACCGATTTCAACTTCACGAAGACCGACCCCTGGACGCGCCTGGACCTGCGCCTGGGCTTCGAGAAGGGCACCACCTCGGTGGAGCTGTTCATGAAGAACGCGCTCAACGACGACAGCTGGGTGACCGTGGCGCGCACCGCCAACCTGGGCATCTCGCCGCTGGTGAATTTCTCCAGCCAGGGCGTCATCGCCACGGCGCAGGAGAGCCGCGCCTTCGGCCTGCGCCTGCGCTACGGCTTCTGACGCAGCGCCCGGCGGCGCCGCGGGATGCGGCGCCGCCCCCTCGGGCCCCGACGGGGGCCCTTGTTCTTGCTGACCCGCGAGACGCCGCATGCTGATCGACACGATGATGCGCGGCGTCTCCCGCCGCAGCGCGCTGGCCGGGCTGCTGGCCGCCGGTGGCGGGGCGGCCGCCGCATCGGCCACCGGCAGCCGGCGCCCGCTGGACCTGCTGGACCCGCGCGACAACCTCTACGGCTTCGCCAAGCTCTGGGGCACGGTGGGCCCCAAGGCCGTGATCTCGGCCTACCAGGGCGTGCAGTACGCCGTGGTGGGCCGCCAGCGCGCCAAGCCGCTGTTCGGCTTCGCGGGCTTCGGCAACATCCGCAACACGATCCGGCCCGACGGCACGGTGAAGGTGCTGGGCAAGGAGTGCGGCTACTTCACCGACCTGGCCACCGGGCAGATCCTCGACCGCTGGACCAACCCCTGGACCGGCGAGACGGTGGACGTCTACACCTTCCTCAACGACGCCTTCCGCGGCAGCCTGGGCCTCACGCGCAAGGTCTACCAGGTGGGCGACGGCAAGACGGTGAACAACGACCAGGGCCAGGGCGGCGGCGAAGGCGACCCCTTCCGCCTGCCCTGGCAGCGCATCGGCGACCAGTACCTGCTGGGCTGGGACTACGCCCACGAGTACACCAACCCGGTGACGCCCGAGGGCTGGCCGAAGGCGAGCTCGGGCCGGCGCATCAACCCGTCGGAGCACTTCGTGCTGTACGCGCCGCAGGCGGAGATCGACGACCGCTCGCTGCCTTCGGCGCGCTACACCGGCGGCTTCCTGCGCCAGGGCCCGTGGTGGCCGTGGATGAAGATGGGCGGCAGCGGCGTGGACGGCGTGCTGATGGGCCGCATGCACACCTACAAGATCACGGGCACCGTGGACGACATCCCGCGCGCCGTGCTGGCGCGCGTGCTGAAGGACCGCCCCGACCTGCTGGAAGA
>JAEUPH010000266.1 GCA_016790395.1 Rubrivivax sp.
CGTCGAGCGGCCCGAGGTGCTGCGCCGGCTGCTGCGCCTGCTCGGCCTCGCGCGCTGGCCGATGCGCTATCTGATGCGCCATCCGGGCGTGATCGACGAGCTTGCCGACGAGCGGCTGCTGCACGGCCGCTTCGTCGGGCCCGAATACCTGGCCGAGCTCGACGAGCGCCACGCCGCGTGGGAGCGCTCGGGCGAGGCCGACGAGGAACTGCTGCTCGACACGCTGCGCCATGCGCACCATGCCGAGGTGTTTCGCACGCTGGTGCGCGACGTCGAGGGCCACATCACGGTCGAGCAGGTCGCCGACGACCTCTCGGCGCTCGCCGACGCGACGCTGCAATGCGCGATCCGCTGGGCCTGGCTGCACCTCAGGCAGGCGCACCGGCCGCTGCCCGCGTTCGGCGTGATCGCCTACGGCAAGCTCGGCGGCAAGGAGCTCGGCTACGGCAGCGACCTGGACGTCGTCTTCGTCTTCGACGATGCCGACGAGCCCGACGCCGACCGCGCGGTCGAGGTCTATGGCGCCTTCGTGCGCAAGCTCGTGCCCTGGCTCACGCTGCGCACCTCGGCCGGCGAGCTGTTCGACATCGACACCGCGCTGCGGCCCAACGGCAACTCCGGGCTGCTCGTGACCTCCATCGACGCCTTCGAGCGCTACCAGGAAGGCCGCGGCAGCAACACGGCCTGGACCTGGGAGCACCAGGCGCTCACGCGCGCGCGCTTCGCCGCCGGCCATGCCGCCGTGCTGGCGCGTTTCGAGGCCACGCGCCGCCATGTGCTCACGGCCCCGCGTGACGCCGCCGCGCTGCGCGACGAGGTGCGCGGCATGCGCGAGAAGCTGCGTGCCGCGCGTCCGGTGCCGGCCGGCCGCTTCGACGTCAAGCACAGCCCGGGCGGCATGGTGGACGTGGAGTTCGCCGTGCAGTACCTGGTGCTGGCCCACGCCGGCGGGCACGAAGCGCTGCTGGCCAACGCCGGCAACATCGCACTGCTGCAGCGCGCCGAGGACGCCGGCCTGCTGCCGCCTGGCGTCGGCCACGCCGCCGCCGACGCCTACCGCGAGCTGCGCCGCGCCCAGCACCGCGCGCGGCTGGACGAGAAGCCGACCCAGTTCGACCCCGACACGATGGCGGTGCAGCGCGACGCCGTGCTCGCCTTGTGGAACACGGTCTTCGCCTGAACGGCCCCGGGGGCGCCTGGGCGATGCTGGCGGCCACCCTGGCCGCGGCGGCCCTGGCGGCCTCCCTGCTGCCCCCTGCGCTGCTGGACTGGCAGCCGGCACGCGCCGCGTCCGAGCCCTGGCGCGCCTTCAGCGCCGCCTTCGTCCACTGGAGCCCGCTGCACCTGGGCGCCAACCTGGCCGGCGCCGCCGTGGTGGCGGCGCTGGGCTGGGCGGCGCGGCTGCCCTGGACCTTCTCCCTGGCCTGGCTGGCGGCATGGCCGCTGACGCAGCTGGGCCTCTTGGTGGAGCCGGCCCTGGCCCACTACGGCGGCCTGTCGGGCGTGCTGCACGCCGGCGTGGCCGTCGCCGCGATGGGCTTGCTGCTGCGCGAGCGCGGCCTGCGGCGCTGGGTGGGGGCGGTGCTGCTGGCCGGGCTGGCTGCCAAGGTGGTGCTGGAAGAGCCCTGGGGCCCGCCCTTGCGCCACGGCGCGGGTTGGGACATCGCCGTCGCACCCGTGGCCCACGCCAGCGGTGCCCTGGCGGGGCTGGCTTGCGCCGCCGTGGTGTGGGCCCTGGGGCGCAGCGGGACGGCATGAACACCGGCGGGCGCCGCAGCGAACTGGACACGCGGGCCGTGACCCTGGTCCTGGCTTGCGCCGCCCTCTGGGGCCTGGGCCAGGTGGCGGCCAAGCTGGGCCTGGCCGAGATCCCGCCGCTGCTTCAGGCGGCGCTGCGTTCTGTGGGCGCGGCGCTGCTGCTGCTGGGCTGGTGCGCTTGGCGGCGGCTGCCTGTCTTCGCGCGCGATGGCACCGGCCCCGCCGGCCTGGTCGCGGGGCTGCTGTTCGCGGCCGAGTTCGCGTGCATCTTCAGCGGGCTGCAGTTCACCACGGCGTCGCGCATGACGGTGTTCCTCTACGTCGCGCCCTTCGTCGTCGCGCTGGGCATGCCGCTGATCAGCCGCAGCGAACGCCTGCAGGCCACCCAGGTGGGCGGCCTGCTGCTGGCCTTCGCCGGCGTGGTGTGGGCCTTCGCCGAAGGGTTGACGCAGCCGGCCGCCGGCGACCGCCAGTGGCTCGGCGACGCGCTGGGCCTGGCCGCCGCCTGCTTCTGGGGCGTGACGACGCTCACCGTGCGTGGCACGCGCCTGGCCACGGCCAGTGCCGAGAAGACGCTGCTGTACCAGCTGGTGGTCTCGGGTGCGGCGCTGGGTGCGGCTTCGCTGCTGCGCGGCGAAACCGTGCCGGCGGCGCTGTCCCCGCTGAGCTGGGGCGTGCTGGGCTTCCAGACGGTGCTGATCACCTTTGCCAGCTACCTGGTGTGGTTCTGGCTGGTGCGCCACTACCCGGCGACGAAGATCTCCTCCTTCACGCTGCTCACGCCGCTGTTCGGGCTGCTGGCCGGCGTGCTGCTGCTGAACGAGCCGCTGACGGCGCGCCTGGCCACCGCGCTGGCCACCGTGTGCCTGGGGATCTGGCTGGTCAACCGGCCGCGGCCGGCGTGACGGAGGCGCTGGCGCGCCAGCGCTGCACCTCGGCGGGCACCAGTTCCAGCGTGCCGAAGGGCGTGACGCCTGCAAGCCTCCGCCGGTGCAGCACCGGTGCGCTGCCGCCCACCCACAAGGGCAGGCCCGCCGGGAGCTTGCTGCGCAGTTCGACCAGCCCGTCGACGACATGGTTCGGGTTCATGCAGCCGGTGAAGCTCAGGCCCACCACGTCGGCCCGGTTGGCCTGCGCGGCCAGCACGATGTCCCACAGCGGCGTCTGGGTGCCCAGCGAGACGCAGTGGCAGCCATCCAGGCGCAGCACGGCCTCGGCCATCAGCAGGCCCATGCCGTGGGGTTCGCCCGGGAAGGTGGACAGCAGCACGCGCGGGCGCGAGGCCGGCGTCGTGGGCGGCAGCCCGGCGATGGCCTGACGCAGCACGCCCTGCATCACCTCCGTGTACATGTGCTCCTCGAAGACCTCGAGCTGGCCGCGGATCCAGGCATCGCCCACGGCCGCGTTGAGCGGGCCGACGATCTCGATCACGAAGCGGGCCACGCCGTGGCGCGCCAGCAGGCGCAGCAGCTCGGTGCGCAGCAGGTTGGTGTCGTGGCTGCGCACGCGTTCCAGGTGGGCACGCAGGTCGTCGGCACCGAGCACGGCCTCGGGGCCACGCTGCGGCTGGTCCACCGTCTGCTCGGTCAGCTGCTGCAGGGCGGCCATGGGCAGCGGCACGATGCGCCCCGGGCGGTGGCCGGCGTCGAGCAGGCGCTTCACGATGCGCAGCTTGTCGACCTCGTCCAGCGTGTAGGCCCGCTCGCCAATGCCATCGCGCTGCGGCTGCGGGAAGCCATAGCGGCGCTCCCAGACCCGCAAGGTGTCCTTGGACAAGCCCGTGTCACGTTCCACCGCGGCGATCGACAGCGTGAGCACACTGTCGCTGGAGCGAACATTCATGGTCTGGTTCTCCGGCGGTCCGACCGCTTTCGACCCTCGGATTGTCCAGGACAATCGGAGAGAAGACTTGATCTCTTCTGGTCGAACTCGCCATTCTCTCTTGTTTGCATTGGACAACAAGGAAAGACGCTCGTGCCGTGCGCAAGACCTAGCGCCGGGCAGGGACATCGTTCGGCGAACTCTGGACAGGAGATTACCATGCAGTCGATTGGTGACCAAACAGTTCAATTCCCGATGACCCGCCTCCCCGGGCTTGCCCCACAAACCGCCCGAAGCCGTCCCGCGATGAACCGGTCGCTTGGCATTTCTTTACCGGTGGCTGTGCGCAACGGCGGAACTTTCGCCGGCCCCGAGGCTCCCAATGGGGCGTGGCCAGGGCCGGCGTCGGCAGCCGCGGCAAAGGTTTCCCCGTCGTGCGGACTTCCGGGTCTCCCGGACGCAACCCCGGAGCAGCTCTCCTCCTCCTCCCTCCCTCCCTCGTTGGCTCCGGGGCGCCGCACGGCGGCATTTCTTCCAGGCGGCTTCGCGCAAGGCGGAGCCACCTTTTTCATGGCCGGAGCGCCCCGATGAGGCGGGTGGCCATCATCGGCTCGGGCATCTCGGGCCTGGGCGCGGCACACGCGCTCGCCGGCGAGGCCCAGGTCACGCTGTTCGAGGCCGGCCGCTACTTCGGTGGCCACACGAACACGGTGGACGTGACGCTGGGCGGCGTCACCCACGGCGTGGACACCGGCTTCCTGGTCTACAACCACCGCACCTACCCGAACCTCGTGCGCCTGTTCGACGAGCTGAAGGTGGCCACAGCGCCGTCGGAGATGTCGTTCTCCGTGCAGGTGCGGCAGGCCGGGCTGGAGTGGAGCGGCAACAACCTCAACACCGTCTTCGCGCAGCGCCGCAACCTGCTGCGCCCGCGCTTCCTGCTGATGATGCGGGACATCCTGCGCTTCAACCGCCTGACCACGGGCATCGCCGAACGCCAGGCGGAGGCCGAACTGTCGCAACCCATCGGCGACTTCCTGGCCGAGCACCGCTTCGGCACCGCGTTCCGCGATTGGTACTTCCTGCCGATGATCGGCTGCATCTGGAGCTGCCCCACCGACCAGATGCTGCGCTTTCCCGTGGCCACGATGATCCGCTTCTGCCACAACCACGGGCTCATCCAGGTGAGCGACCGGCCGCAGTGGTACACGGTGCGCGGGGGCGCCAGGCACTACGTGGAGAAGTTGCTGCGTCACGTGGCCGACGCGCGGCTGAACACGCCGGTGCGCGAGCTGCGGCGCGTGCCGCCGGGCGAAGGCCATGGTGGGGTCGTCGTCGCCACCGACCACGGCAGCGAGCGTTTCGACGACGTCATCCTCGCCTGCCACAGCGACCAGGGCCTGCGCCTGCTGGCCGACGCGAGCGACGATGAACGCGCCGTGCTCGGGGCCATCCGCTACCACCCCAACCGCGCCGTGCTGCACACCGATGCGGCCGTGCTGCCGCGCCGGCGCATCGCCTGGGCCGCGTGGAACTACGCGCGGGCGGCCGATGCCGGCCGCGAGCAGGCCGCCGTCTGCCTGCACTACCTGATCAACCGCCTGCAGCCCCTGCCCTGGCAGCAGCCGGTGGTGGTGTCGCTGAACCCCGACCCGGCCGCCCTGCCGGCGCGCGAGACGGTCATCGCCGAGATCGACTACGAGCACCCCGTGTTCGACAGCGCCGCCATCGCGGCGCAGCTGCGCCTGCCGTCGCTGCAGGGAGGCTCGCACCTGTGGTTCTGCGGCGCCTGGACGCGCTACGGCTTCCACGAGGACGGCCTGATGTCGGCGCTGGACGTGGCCGCGCGGCTGCGCGAATCCTGGCGGCATCGGGCCCGCCCGGTGGCCGCATGAACCCGCCTGCCACGGCCCTGCTGGCCACCGGCGTGGTGCGGCACGAGCGCCTGCGCCCGCGCGCGCACGCCTTCGACTACCGCACCTACTTCCTGCTGCTGCCCCTGCGTGCGCTGCAGCGTCAGGGCGACGGGGCCCTGGTGCGCAACCGCTTCGGCCTGGTCAGCTTCCACGACGCCGACCACGGCGACGGCCGTGGCGACGCACTCGCCTGGCTCGACGATCTGCTGCATCGCGAAGGCGTGCACGACGCCGACGGCGAGGCCTGGCTGCAGACCTACCCGCGCGTTCTGGGTTATGTCTTCAAACCGGTGAGCTTCTGGTACTGCCACCGCACCGACGGCACGCTGGCCGCCGTGGTGGCCGAGGTCAACAACACCTTCGGCGAACGCCATTGCTACCTGCTGGCCGGGCCCGCGCTGGGCTGGGGTCGCGAGCTGCAGGCGCGCAAGGTCTTCCACGTCTCGCCCTTCTGCGATGTGCAGGGCGGCTACCGCTTCCGCTTCATGCGCACGGAAGACCGCATCGTGGCGCGTGTGGACCACGACGACGACACGGGCGCGCTGCTGAAGACCAGCGTCAGCGGCCGGCTCGCGCCGCTGACGCGCGCCGGCGTGCGCCGGGCCTTCTTCGGCATGCCGCTGATGACGCTGGCCGTCGTGGCGCGCATCCACTGGCAGGCCCTGCGCCTGTTCGCCAAGCGCGTGCCCTTCTTCGGCAAGCCGCAGCCGCCCCAGGCCTTCATCTCGCGTTGAACTCCCGCTCCGACCCATGACGACATCGCACACCGCCACCGCCCCCTCGGCCGCGACGCTCGCGTTGCCGCCCGGTGCGCCCGCCGCCGCGCGGGCCGTGTTCCGGCTGCTCGGCCGCCTGCAGGTGGGCACGCTGGACCTCCAGCTGCCCGACGGCACGCAGGCCCGCTTCGGCAGCGGCCGCACCGACGAAGCACGCGCCGCGCTGCGCCTGGCCGACTGGCGCGTGTGCGCCGCCGTGCTCAAGAGCGGCGACATCGGCTTCGCCGAGAGTTTCGTCGACGGCGCCTGGACCAGTCCCGACCTCGCGGCGCTGCTGAAGCTGTTCATCGCCAACCGTGATGCCATCGAAGGCGTCATCTACGGCAGCTGGTGGGGTTCGCTGGCCTACCGTCTGAAGCACCTGCTGAACCGCAATTCGCGCCAGGGCAGCCGCAAGAACATCCACGCCCACTACGACCTGGGCAACCCGTTCTACCGCCTGTGGCTGGACGAGACCATGAACTACAGCGCCGCGCTGTTCGCCGGCGACTTCAGCCAGCCCATGCCCGCGGCGCAACGGAACAAGGTGCGCCGGGCGATCGAGGAATGCGGCCTGAAGCCGGGGCAGCGGCTGCTGGAGATCGGCTGCGGCTGGGGCGCGCTGGCCGAGTGCGCCGCCGCCGAGTTCGACGCCCAGGTGACGGGCGTGACGCTGTCCACCGAGCAGCTGGCCTTCGCGCAACAACGCCTGGCCGGCGCCGGTCTGTCCGCGCAGGCCGACCTGCGGCTGCAGGACTACCGCGACATCGACGACGCGCCCTTCGACGCCATCGCCTCCATCGAGATGTTCGAGGCCGTCGGCCGCGAGTACTGGGCCAGCTTCTTCGCGACGATCAACGCGCGGCTGAAGCCGGGCGGGCGCGCGTGCATCCAGACCATCACCATCCGTGACGACCTCTTCGAGCGCTACGTGCGCTCCACCGATTTCATCCAGCAGTACATCTTCCCCGGCGGCCTGCTGCCCAGCCCGAGCGCCTTCCGCGCCGAGGCCGCCAAGGCTGGGCTCCGGGTGGTGAACGAACTGGCCTTCGGTCCCGACTACGCCGAGACGCTGCGCCGCTGGCGTGCCGACTTCCTGCACCGCGACGCCGAGGTGCGGCGCCTGGGCTTCGACACGCGCTTCATGCGGATCTGGGAGTTCTACCTGGCCTACTGCGAAGCCGCCTTCGACACCGGCAATACCGACGTCATGCAGTTCACGCTGCAGCGGCCGGCCGCGTGATGCGCAGGCGGCCGGTCCTCTGGCTGCTGATGCTGCTGGCGCTGCCGCGGGCGGCGCGCGCGCAGGAGCCACCCGCCGAACTCCAGGGATCGCTGCCCGGCGCCCGCTTGCTGGGCAGCGGGCGCCTGCGCTTCATGGGCCTGCACATCTACGACGCCCGGCTGTGGGCGGGCACGCCGCCCCCGGGCAGTGACTGGGCCGCCACGCCCTTCGCGCTGGAGTTGATCTACGGCCGCGCGCTGTCGGGCGAGCGCATCGCCGAACGGTCGTTGACCGAGATGAAGCGCCAGGGCGACATTGCCGAGCCTGTGGCGACGCGCTGGCTGGCGACGATGAAGCAGCTCTTCCCCGACGTGAAGGAGGGCGACCGCATCACCGGGCTCAACGTGCCGGGCTCGGGCGCGCGCTTCTTCGTCAACGGTGCACTGCGCGGCGAGCCGCGCGACGCCGACTTCGCCCGCGTCTTCTTCGGCATCTGGCTGTCGCCCCGCACGTCCGAGCCGGCGCTGCGGGAAGCGTTGCTCGGCGGCAAGGCCCCGTGACGGCCCCCGGGCACGAGGCCTGGCGCGGCACCTGGCGCGACGGGCTGAGCTATGGCGCGCTGGGGCTGCCGCTGGCCTTCGTGGCGCTGCCGCTGTACGTGCTGCTGCCCAACCACTACGCCGACGTCTTCGGCATTCCGCTGGCCACGCTCGGCGCGCTGCTGCTCGGCGCGCGGCTGCTGGACGCCGTGGCCGACCCCTTCATCGGCCGCGGCGTGGACCACCTGCTGGCCGGCCCGGCACGCCGGCTCATCGTGGCGGCGGTGGCCGCGGCGCTGTTGCTGGCGCTGGGCTTCCGCGGCCTCTTCTTCCCCGCCGTCGAGGGTGAAGCCGCCTTGCTGGCCTGGTGCGGGGCGCTGCTGGCCGTGACCTACCTGAGCTACAGCGTGCTGTCGGTGCTGCACCAGGCCTGGGGCGCGCGCCTGGGCGGCGACGAAGGCCAGCGGGCGCGCATCGTGTCCTGGCGCGAGGGCCTGGCGCTGGCCGGGGTGCTGGTGGCCAGCGTGCTGCCCTCGGTGACCAGCCTGTCGGCGACGACCGCCGTCTTTGCCGCCGCGCTGGCGGCAGGAGTGGTGCTGCTGACAGGCGCGCCTGCAGCCCGGCCGGCACCCCCGGGCGCACCCGTATCGCTGGCCATGCCCTTTGCCACGCCGGGATTCCGGCGGCTGCTGGTGGTCTACCTCGTGAACGGTGTGGCCAGCGCGGTGCCGGCCACGCTGGTGCTGTTCTTCATCCGCGACCGCCTGCAGGCCCAGCCCTTCGAGCCGCTGTTCCTGGCGAGCTACTTCGCCGCCGGGGCCTTGTCGATGCCGCTGTGGGTGAAGGCAGTCACGCGCATCGGGCTGGCGCGGGCCTGGCTGGCCGGCATGGGCCTGGCCGTGGCCAGCTTCGTGTGGGCCGCCAGCCTGGGCACGGGCGATGTCGCGGCCTACACCGCGGTGTGCATCGCCAGCGGCATGGCCCTGGGGGCCGACCTGGCGCTGCCGGGCGCGCTGCTGGCCGGCGTCATCCAGCGCGCCGGCCATGGCGGCCGGCTGGAAGGCGCCTACTTCGGCTGGTGGAATTTCGCCACCAAGCTCAACCTCGCCCTGGCCGCCGGCGTGGCGCTGCCGCTGCTGGCGGCTTTCGGCTACGCCCCGGGCGGCCGCGATGCAGCGGCCCTGCAGGCGCTCACGCTGGCCTATTGCGTGTTGCCCTGCGTGCTGAAGCTCGGTGCTGCCGGGCTGCTGTGGACGCTGTGGATTGCCAAGGAACCTGCCCCATGAAAAGACGCCTCGCCTTTTTCGCCTTCCTCACCGCCGGCGCCTTGCTGGCGGGCTGTGCTTCTTCACCCACGCCCGCCGACTACGCGGCCGAGAAGCCGGTGCTGGACCTCAAGACCTACTTCAACGGCGAGATCGTGGCCCACGGCATCTTCACCGACCGCGGCGGCAAGGTGAGCCGGCGCTTCACCGTGCAGATGACGGGCACCTGGAACGGCAACCAGGGCGTGCTGGACGAGCGCTTCACCTACAGCGACGGCAAGACCGAGCGCCGCGTGTGGAGGCTCACCGACGAAGGGGGTGGCCGCTGGAGCGGCCGCGCCGACGACGTGGTGGGCGTGGCCGAGGGCCGCTCGGCCGGCAACGCGCTGAACTGGAAGTACACGCTGGCCCTGCCGGTGGACGGCAAGGTCTACGAGGTGCAGTTCGACGACTGGATGTACCTGATGGACGAGCGCGTCATGCTGAACAAGGCGCAGATGAGCAAGTTCGGCATCCACCTCGGGGAGGTGACACTCTCCTTCTACAAGACCAACCCGAAATGACGACGTGGCGCTGAATCCCCGACTGACGAGCTGGGCCGGCAAGACGGTCTGGCTGGTGGGCGCGTCCACCGGCATCGGGCGTGCCACCGCCAGCGCACTGCATGCGGCGGGCGCGCGCGTGGTCGTGTCGGCGCGCAACCACGAGGCGCTGGACGCCTTCGTCGCCGAGCACGGCGGCCGCGCCGACGCCATCGCCCTGGACGCCACCGATGCCGAGGCCATGCGCAGCGCGGCCCGGCGCATCGTCGCCGTGCATGGCGGCATCGACCTGGCGATGTACTGCGCCGGGACCTACAAGGCGCTGCGCGCCAGCGAGTTCGACCTCGAGGTGGCGCAGCACCACATGCGCGTGAACTACGACGGCGCGCTGGTGATGCTCGACGCCGTGCTGCCGCAGCTGCTGGCGCAGGCGAAATCCGGGCGCGGCGGGCACCTGAGCCTGGTGTCCAGCGTGGCCGGCTTCCGCGGCCTGCCCAAGAGCCTGGCCTACGGGCCGACCAAGGCCGCACTCATCCACCTGGCCGAGACGCTCTACCTCGACCTCTCGCCGCTGGGCCTGGGCGTGTCGGTCATCAACCCGGGCTTCGTGGAAACGCCGCTGACGGCCCAGAACCGCTTTCGCATGCCAGCGCTGATCACGCCCGCGCAGGCCGCCAAGGAGATCCTGCGCGGCTGGCGCCATGGCGACTTCGAGATCCACTTCCCCAAGCGCTTCACCGGCTGGCTGAAGGCGCTGCGCCACCTGCCCTACGGCGCCTACTTCGCCGCCGTGCGGCGCTCCACCGGACTCTGAGGCCCATGCCCGCCCGACCCGACGACGACCCCCGCGTGGCCCGCATCGTGACGCTGTACGAAGCGCTGTCACCGGCGCAGCTGCCGCGGCTGGCCGAGATCTACACCGAAGACGCGCGCTTCAAGGATCCGTTCAACGAGGTGCAGGGCCTGACGGCCATCCGCCGGATCTTCGAGCACATGTACGCCACGCTGGACGGGCCGCGCTTCGTCATCCACGAGCGCGTGCTGCAGGGCAGCGCCTGCTTCCTGACCTGGGACTTCGTCTTCAGCATGAAGAGCGGCGGCCGCGGCACGGTCACCGTGCGCGGCGCCTCGCACCTGGTGCTGGCCGCGGACGGCCGCATCGCGCTGCACCGCGACTACTGGGACGTGGCCGAGGAGCTGTACGAGAAGCTGCCTCTGCTGGGAGCGCTGATGCGCTTTCTCAGGCGGCGGCTGGCCGCAGGCTGAGCGCTACCGCTGGCCTTCGGTGAGGCTGTCCACCTGGAACTGGCCGCTCTTGTCGACAAGCCAGATCTCCATGAAGCGTGCGCTGCCCGAGGCCATGCGCACGGGCGCCGGGAAGGGCGCTGCGCGGCGGATCATCGCGATGACCCAGGGCGCCACCTCGTCGGCGGCGGGTTTGCGCACGACGCGGATGTCCAGCACCTGGCCGGCCGAGTCGATCTCGGTCTCGACCATCATCACGCCGTACAGCATGGGGGGCATCTTGCCCTTCATGATGCGTTGCGGATAGCAGCGGTAGAGGTGGCGCGCGGCGTCGATGCGGTACTCGCGTTCCACGTCGGTGCCCGAAGGCGGCGGCGTCTGGCACTGGGGCGCGGGCACCATCGCGAACTGCGCGAAGGCCGGCAGAGCCGCCATCAGGGCCAGGGCTGAGAGAGTCTTCTTCATGGTCTCCGGGCCTTCCGTCGGTGCGCGCGCCGTGTCGGCGGCGCCACCCCGCGTTATACGACGCCCTGCCGGCCGCGCACCGTGCCGGCTGCGGACTCTTTCGCGGTTCAGCGCAGCCAGCCCTTGCGGCGGAAGTAGATGAAGGGCGCGGCGACCGAGGCCACCATGATCGCCAGCGCGAAGGGGTAGCCCCAGGTCCAGTCCAGTTCGGGCATGTGGCGGAAGTTCATGCCGTAGACGCTGGCGATCAGCGTCGGCGGCAGGAGCGCCACGCTGGCCACCGAGAAGATCTTGATGATCTTGTTCTGGTTGATGTTCACGAAGCCGACCGTCGCGTCCATCAGGAAGTTGATCTTGTCGAACAGGAAGGCGGTGTGGCTGTCCAGGCTGTCGATGTCGCGCAGGATCTGGCGCGCTTCCTCGAACTGCTCGGCATTGAGCATGCGGCTGCGCATCATGAAGCTGAGGGCGCGGCGCGTGTCCATCACGTTGCGGCGGATGCGGCCGTTCAGGTCTTCCTCGCGTGCGATGGCCGTCAGCGCGGCCCCCGCGGCCTTGTCGTCCACATCCTGCGTCAGCACCTTGGCGCTGACCTGCTCCAGGCCGTCGTAGATGCCTTCCAGGCGGTCGGCGCTGTACTCGGCGTCGGCGTCGTACAGCTTCAGCAGCACGTCCTTGGCGTCCTCGATCAACGCCGGGATGCGACGCGCGCGCAGCCGCAGCAGGCGGAACACCGGCAGGTCCTCGGCGTGCACCGAGAACAGCACATTGCGGTAGAGGATGAAGGCCACGCGCACGTTGCGCGCCGGCTCGGGCTTGTCGGCGCCGCGCTCGCCGCCGTCGGAAGCATCGACCAGGAAGTCGGAGCGGATGTGCAGTTCGCCGTTGTCTTCCTCGTAGAAGCGGGCGGACTCCTCCAGGTCGTCATCCACCGCGTCGCTGGGGATGGTGAGTTCGAAGGACTGGCGCACCCAGTCCACCTCGGCCGGCGTGGGGCTTTCGAGGTCGATCCAGACCGGCTGCAGGCCGGCGGCCGCGGGCAGGCCGTCGAACTCTTCCTGGACGAGCCGGCCGTTGACCAGCGTGAAGACGTTGAGCATGAGACGCTTTCCGGCGTATCGCCGCGCGGCAGGCGCGGCAGGGCGGGAGGGGATCGTGTGGGGCGCACCGTCCTTCTCCAGCCGGGCCGGAGCGGACGGTCACCGAGAGGGCGACGGGTCCAAGCGCGTTCTCCGCGAGTTTCGACCCTGAAATTATGCCCGCCAGACCCCGGGGGCGGACACGACCTGTGCGATGCGGTGGCAGACTGGCCCGCATGTCACGCTTGCTGCGCCGGGCGGCGCTTGCCTTCGTCGTTTTGCTGCTGGCCGCAGGCACGGTGCTCGTGGCCGCGCTGGCTGCGGCCGTGCAGGCCGAGCCGGCCGTCGCCACCACCGCCGAGCCCTCGCCGCTGGACATCGCGCGCGTGCTCTGGCTGGCGCGCCAGCACGACCCACGCAAGGCCATACCGGGAGCCCCGCGCAGCGTCACGCTGTCCGAACGCGACGTCGAACTGATGCTCAACCACGCCGCGCACGGCCGCCTGGACGGTGCCGCGCGCGTGCGCTTCGTGCGCGGCGGCGCCCATCTGCAAAGCAGCCTGCACCTGCCGGCCAACCCCTTCGGCCGCTGGCTGAACCTGGACCTGCAGTTGTCGCAGACGGCCGGGCTGCCGACCCTGTCGTCGGTGCGCGCCGGTGCAGTGCCCTTGCCGCCGGCGCTGGCCGAATGGCTGCTGGTGAAAGTGGCAGAGCGCAAGGGCGTGGTGGGCGAACTGCGCTGGCTGGCGGGCGCCGCGCAGCGCGTCGATTTCAGCCCGCAGACCACCACCGTCACCTATGCCTGGCCGGCCGACAGTGCCGAACGCATGCTGGCGGCGCTGGTGCCCGCCGACGAGGTGCGGCGCCTGCAGGCCTACCACGGCCGCATCGTCGAGGTGGCCGGACGCCAGCCGCCCGGCTGGATGGCGCCGCTGGTGGCCTTCATCGGCCCGCTGTTCACCCTGGCCGCCGAGCGCACGGCCGCAGGCGGCGACGCCGCGGCCGAGAACCGTGCCGCACTCACCACCCTGACGCTCTATGCGAACGGCCGCGGCCTGCAGACGGTGCTGCCGGCGGCGCGGCAGTGGCCGCCCGCCCGGCCCCTGCGGCTGACGCTGGCCGGCCGCGACGACTTCCCGCTGCACTGGCTGGTCTCGGCAGCCACGGCGGCCGAAGGAACGGGGCCGTTGTCGCGCGCGCTCGGGGTCTACAAGGAAATGACCGACTCGCGCAGCGGCAGCGGCTTCAGCTTCAACGACATGGCGGTCAACCGTGCCGGCACGCGGCTGGGCGCGCTGGCGGTGTCCGAAGCGCAGCGGGTGCAGGCGCGGCTGGCCCGCGGGGTGACCGAGGCCGACATCCTGCCGCCCTGGGCCGATCTGCCCGAGTTCATGCCCGAACCCGAGTTCGTGCGCCGCTTCGGCGGTGTCGGTCACCCGCCTTACCTGGCGATGCTGGGCGAGATCGACCGGCGCGTGGAAGCGCTGCCGGTGTTCCGATAGCTATTTCGGGCCGGCCCCGGCCACGAGGTCGAAGCGGAACAGCCGGCACTCGATGGCGCCGTTCCACAGCGGCGTGCGGCGGCTTTCCTTCAGCCGCATCAGGCCCGGCAGCTTCATGTCCGGGCTCAGCAGGAAGGCGCTCCAGCCGGCGTACTGGCGCTTCCAGTGCGCGGCCAGGGCGCCGAAGAACTCGGCCGAACTGCCGCCGCCTTCGAAACCCTCGCGGGCAACCGCAGTGCCTTGGCCTTTTGGCGCGATGCGCTCGCCGTACGGCGGATTCATCACGATCACCCCGCGTGCGGCCGGTGGCGGGCGCTGCAGCGCGTCGGCGGTCTTGAACTCGATGGCCGCCTGCACCCCGGCCCGCTCGGCGTTGCGCAGGGCGAAATCGGTCATGCGGAAGGCCACGTCGCCGGCGAAGATGGGCACCGGGCTCGGCCGCACGCGCGCCCTTGCCGCCTGCTGCAGCTGGCCCCAGGCCGTGCGGTGCGCCTGGAAGGGCAGCATCGTCTCGAAGGCGAAGCGGCGGCGGCTGCCGGGCGCGATGCCGCAGGCCATCTGCGCCGCCTCGATGGCGATGGTGCCGGCGCCGCAGCAGGGGTCCAGCAGCGGGCCGTCCTCGGCGCGGCCCTGCCAGCCCGCGGCGGCCAGCATGGCGGCGGCCAGCGTCTCCTTCAACGGCGCCTCGCCCTTCAGGCCGCCGTGCGACTCATCGCGCCAGCCGCGCTTGAAGAGCGCCTCGCCGGAGGTGTCCACGTACAGCGTGGCGTGGTCGGGGCCGGCGAACAGCACCACGGGCAGATCGGGCCGGCGCGTGTCGACGCTGGGCCGTGCGCCGGCACTTTCGCGAACGGTGTCGCAGATGGCGTCCTTGATGCGCAGCGCGGTGAAGTTCAGGCTCTGCAGCGGCGAGCGCATGGCGGTGACGTCCACTCGCAGCGTCTGCTCCGGCGTGATCCAGCGCTGCCAGGGCACGCGGCGCGCCAGCGCGTAGAGGTCGTGCTCGTCGCGGTAGGGGCCGTCCACCAGCGGCCACAGCACGCGCTGCGCGAGGCGGCTTTCCAGGTTGAGCTGCATGGCCGTGCGCTCGTCGCCTTCGACCCAGGCACCGCCGCGCGACACCTCGGCCGCACGGCCGGTGATGCGCAGCACTTCGTCGGCCAGCAGGGCCTCGACGCCCTGGGCACAGGGAAGAAAGAGCGCGGGCACGGTCAGAGGGCTTTTCGCAGGCTCGCCGGCGCGATCTTCAGCGCTTCCCGGTACTTGGCCACCGTGCGCCGCGCCACCTGGATGCCCTGCTCTTCCAGCATGTCGCTGATCTGGCTGTCCGACAGCGGCTTCTTCGTGTCTTCGGCCGTCACGAACTGCTGGATCAGCGCGCGCACGGCCGTGCTGCTGGCATTGCCGCCGGCTTCGGTGTTGAGGCTGCTGCCGAAGAAGTACTTCAGCTCGTAGGTGCCCTGCGGCGTGGCCATGTACTTGGCCGTGGTGACCCGCGAGATGGTGCTTTCGTGCAGGCCCAGTTCGTCGGCGATCTCGCGCAGCACCAGCGGCTTCATGGCGATGGCGCCGTGAGTGAAGAAGGCCTTCTGGCGCTCCACGATGGCCTTGCTGACGCGCAGGATGGTGTCGAAGCGCTGCTGGATGTTCTTCACGAACCAGCGTGCCTCCTGCAGGCGGGAGCCGAGCGTGGCGGCACCACCGGCCCCGGCCGCGCCGCCGCGCTGGCCGCGCACGGCCTGGGCATAGAGATCGTTGATGCGCAGCTTGGGCATCACCTCGGGATTGAGCATCACGGACAAGCCGCGGCCGGTCTTGCGCACGATGACGTCGGGCACCACGATGGTGGCTTCGGCGTCCGAGAAAGGCCGGCCGGGCTTGGGCTCGCAGACGCGGATCATGGCCTGCGCCTGGCGCACCAGGGCCTCGTCGGCGCCCGTCAAGGCCGCGATGCGCCGGAAGTCCCGACGGGCCAGCAGTTCCAGGTACTGCGTCGCGACGCGCAGGGCCAGCTGCCGCGCCGCACTCTTGGGTTGCTGCCTGAGCTGGATGCACAGGCACTCGCCGAGATTGCGCGCGCCCACGCCCGCGGGCTCCAGGCTCTGCAGCCATTTCAGCGCGCACTGCAGGCGGTCCAGCAACTCGGCGCGGCCGTCTTCGTCGGCGCCGACCATCTCGGCCAGGCGCTCGGCGATCTCTTCCAGCGGGTCAGCCAGGTAGCCGTCGCCGTCCAGCGACTCGATCAGCACCGTCAGCACGGTGCGGTCTTCGTCGGACAGGCGCATGCCCAGCACCTGCTGGCGCAGGTGGTCCTCCAGCGTGCCGCTGGCGGCGCGGCGGTCCTGCGCCTCCATGTCCTCGCCGTCGCCGCTGCCGCTGGCCGAGGAGGTGCTGGACGGCGTCTCGCGGATGCCGTCGAAGTCGTCGCCTTCGGTACCGTTCTCCCAGTCGTTGCGCTCGGTGGTGCCGAACTCGTCGCCGCGCAGTTCGGCGGCACCCTCGCCATCGCCACCGGCGGCTTCGGGCGCCGATTCGGCGTCGCCGGCACTGTCGGCCGGGCGGTCGGCCGTCTGGCGCTCGACGGGCGTGTCGAAGGGCGTGGGCGGAGCGTCTTCCTCGGCTTCGAGAAAGGGGTTCTGCTCCAGCATCTGGCCCACCTCCTGGTGCAGTTCCAGGGTGGACAGCTGCAACAGCCGGATGGACTGCTGCAGCTGGGGCGTGAGCGCCAGATGCTGGGAAAGGCGGACCTGTAGCGACGGCTTCATGTTCTTGTTCTCTGGCCGGACTACATCCTGAAGTTCTCGCCGAGGTAGACCTTGCGGACTTCGGCATTGGCGACGATCTCTGAAGGCGTGCCTTCGGCCAGCACGCGGCCGTCGCTGATGATGTAGGCGCGGTCGCAGATGCCCAGGGTCTCGCGCACGTTGTGGTCGGTGATGAGCACGCCGATGCCGCGTGAGCGCAGGAACTTGATGATCTTCTGGATCTCGATGACGGCGATGGGGTCCACGCCGGCGAAGGGCTCGTCGAGCAGGATGAAGCGGGGCTGCGTGGCCAGTGCGCGGGCGATCTCCACGCGGCGGCGCTCACCGCCCGAGAGCGCCGGCGCCGGCGAGTCGCGGAGCTTCTCGATCGACAGGTCGGCCAGCAGCTGCTGCAGCAGTTCGTCGATGCGCGCCGTGCCCAGCGGCCGGCCGTCGGGCCCGAGCTGCAGTTCCAGCACCGCGCGGATGTTCTCCGCCACCGTGAGCTTGCGGAAGATGGACGCTTCCTGCGGCAGGTAGGACAGCCCCAGCCGCGAGCGACGGTGGATGGGCAGACGCTCAACGGGCTGGCCGTCGATGCGGATCTCGCCGTCGTCGGCACGGACCAGGCCGACGACCATGTAGAAGGTCGTCGTCTTGCCCGCGCCGTTGGGCCCGAGCAGGCCCACCACCTCGCCGGCGCCCACCGCCAGGTGCACGTCCTTGACGACCATGCGCGCGCCGTAGCTCTTCTGCAGGCGCTCGGCCTCGAGCCGGCTGTTGGCCACCGCGGCACCGGGAGCCAGCATCAGCGCTTGTCCTCCAGCGTGCGGCTGGGCAGCAGCGGCGCCGAGGCCGATGCCGGCGGCGCGCTCGCCGCGCCCTCGGCACGCGGGCTCAGCGTCAGGCGCACGCGGCCACCCGGGTTGGCGGCGGAGCTGGCGCCGCCTTCGACGCGGAAGACCTCGGCCACGTTGTCCCAGACGATGGTGGCGCCGTTGATGTCGTCGGCCACCACGCCGGCGCGGAGGCGGCGCACCGAGCTGTTGCCCACCAGGCGCAGCGTGTCGGCGCGGCCGTCGAAGTCGATGCGGTCGGCGGTGCCTTCGACGACCTCTTCGCCCGGGCCGTCGCGCTTCTGGCGCCAGCTGGCGGGCTTGCCCGGCGCTCCGATGGCGCTGGCGGCCCGGTAGCCGTCGGGCGTTTCGCGCAGCTCGATGCGGTCGCCGCGCAGCACCATGGTGCCCTGCACGATGACGGCGTTGCCGTTGAGCACGGTCACCTGGCGCTGCAGGTCGAAGGTGGAACCCCGCTCGGCCTCGATGATGATGGGCTTGCTGCGGTCGGCCCGCTCGGCCAGCGCCGCGGGCCCGGCTAGCCCGGACAGGGCGGTCAGCGCGAGGAGGAGGGTGTTGCGGCGCAGCATGAATTCGGCACGGAACTTGCAGATCATTCTAGCCACAAGTTCCGCGCCGAAGGTGCGGCCGGGTCGTGAAATCACGCCGGCTGACGAGGCCGGCGCAGCAGCGGATCAACCGCCCTGGCGCACCCTGTTGATCAGGAAGTCGGTGACGGCCAGGGCCCGCTCGTGGCTGCCGGCCAGGGTGGCGCCCGTGTAGAAGCGGCCGTGGATGCCCAGGGCCGGCACGCCGTCGATCTTGTACCCGTTGGACAGGGTCTTGCCGCGGCTGACCTTGTTGTTCACGGCAAACGAACGCCAGGCTTCCGTGAACTTCGCCCCGTCCACCCCCAGGCTGGTGATGAAGGCGGTGATGTCGGCTTCGCTGTTGATGCGCTTGTTCTCGACGTGGATGGCGGTGAAGATCTTGTGCTGCAGCGCCTCGCGCTGGCCGATCTCCTCCAGCGCGTAGAACAGCTTCTGGTGCTCCACCGGGCCGATGTAGCCGAAGGGCATCTGGCGGAAGGCCACGTCGGCCGGCAGCCGCTTGGCCCAGGGCGTGATGATGGGCTCGAGGGCGAAGCAGTGCGGGCAGCCGTACCAGAAGAACTCGATGACCTCGACCTTCTTGCCCGCAGGAAGGCTGGTGGCCACCGGCGTGCTGAGCTTGACGTAGTGCTTGCCCTCTTCAGGCGCGCCGCCTTGTGCGCGCGCCGAGCCCGCCAGGGCCAGGCCGAGGCCGGCGCCGGCCAGTTGCTTGGAAAAATCGCGCCGATCCATGGAATCCCTTTCTAGATGACGAAGTGTTCGCCGCCGGTGGAGTGTCGCGGAAGACCGCGAGTTCCGCCGGTGACGGTGATCAAGGCTTCTCGACGCGCACGATCTGCGCTTCGACGCTCTGTTCCTGCAGTCTCACCTGCAACCCGTCGGCCTCTTCGCGCGTGGAGAACGGCCCCAGGCGCACGCGGTAGACGGTGCGGCCCGCCTGATCGCGCTCGGAGATCTTGGCCTGCTGGCCCATCAGCGCCAGCTTGGCGCGCTGCTGCTCGGCGTCTTCCTGCCGCGTGAAGGCGCCCGCCTGGACGAAGAAGACGAAGGCGTCGGCCACCGCGCGGGCGGGCGCGCTGGCCGGCGGTACGGCACCGCCGGCAAGGATGGCGGCCGGGTCGCGCCCGGGGGCTGGCCGGGGCGGCTCGGTCACTGGCCCCGCTGCCGCCGCCGAAGCCGCCGCCACGGCACCGGACGCTGCCGAGGCCGGCCGAGCCACCGGCTTGCCGCCCAGCGGCGCGTTCGGGTCCCAGGTGCGGTTGCGTTCGGCCTCGGCCTTGTCCTGTTCGGCGGTGCGCTGGGGCACCTTGTCGACGAAGGGCACCGGTGCCTTCGTGATGTACAGCGCCACTGCCAGCGCGATGGCCAGGCCCACCAGCAGGCCGACGACCAGGCCCATCACGAAGCCCCCGCGTTGCGACAGCTTCATGCCGTGGCCTCCTCGACGCCAACTTCGCGCGCCATGCTCTCGGGCGCCGAGACGCCCAGCACCGCCAGCGCGTTGCGCAGCACCTGGGCCGTGGCGGCCAGCAGCGCCATGCGGGCCCGCGCCAGCGGCGCGTCGTCCACCAGGAAGCGCTCTGCGGCGTAGTAGCTGTGGAACGCGGCAGCCACGTCGCGCAGGTAGAAGGCCACGTCGTGCGGCGCCAGTTCGGCCGCGGCGCGGGTCAGCATTTCGGGGAACTCCGCCAGCTTGAGCATCAGCGCGCCCTCGGTGGGCGCGGTCAGCAGGGTCAGGTCGGCGCCCGCGAAGTCGCGCTCGCCGGTGTAGTTCGCCAGCACCGAGCAGATGCGGGCATGGGCGTACTGCACGTAGAAGACCGGGTTCTCGTCGTTGGCCTTCAGCGCCAGGTCGATGTCGAACACGAACTCGGTGTCGGCCTTGCGGCTGATGAGGAAGAAGCGCACCGCGTCGCGGCTGGTCCAGTCGATGAGGTCGCGCAGCGTCACGTAGCTGCCGGCGCGCTTGGAGATCTTCACCTCCTCGCCGCCCTTCATCACCGTCACCATCTTGTGCAGCACGTAGTCGGGGTAGCCCGCGGGGATGCCCACGCCCGCGGCCTGCAGGCCGCCGCGGACGCGGGCGATGGTGCCGTGGTGGTCGGTGCCCTGCACGTTGATGACCTTGGTGAAGCCGCGCTCCCACTTGTTGATGTGGTAGGCGACGTCGGGCAGGAAGTAGGTGTAGCTGCCGTCGGACTTGCGCATCACGCGGTCCTTGTCGTCGCCGTAGTCGGTGGTGCGCAGCCACAGTGCGCCGCCGTCCTCGAAGGTCTTGCCGCTGGCGATCAGGCGCTTCACCGTGTCTTCCACGCGGCCGTCGGTGTAGAGGCTGCTTTCGAGGAAGTAGTTGTCGAAGCGCACGTCGAAGGCGCGCAGGTCCAGGTCCTGTTCGTGGCGCAGGTAGGCCACGGCGAACTGGCGGATGCTGTCCAGGTCCTGCACGTCACCGCTGGCGGTGAAGGCGCGGTCGTCGGCGTGCACCGTGCTCTTGGCGAGGAAGTCGGCGGCGATGTCGGCGATGTAGTCGCCGTTGTAGGCCGCCTCGGGCCAGCCGGCGTCGCCGGGCTTCAGGCCCTTCAGGCGCAGCTGGGTGCTGTTGGCCAGCGTGGCGATCTGCACGCCGGCATCGTTGTAATAGAACTCGCGCGTGACGTTGAAGCCTTGGGTCTCGAACAGCCGGCACAGCGAGTCGCCCAGCGCCGCCTGGCGGCCGTGGCCCACGTGCAGCGGGCCGGTGGGGTTGGCGGAGACGAACTCCACCATCACGCGCTGGCCATTGGCGGCCTGGCGGCCATAACACTCGGCGCCGGCCAGCACCTCGGTCACCACGGCCTGCTTGGCCGCGGCCGACAGGCGCAGGTTGATGAAACCCGGGCCGGCAATCTCCAGCGCCTGCACCCAGCGCTGCACCGCAGGCTGCGTCTGCAGCGCGGCCACCAGCGCCTGCGCGACCTCGCGCGGCGGCTTCTTCAGCGCCTTGGCCAGGCCCATGGCGGCGGTGATGGCCAGGTCGCCGTGGGCGGCCTGCTTGGGGGTCTCGAAAGCTGCCGGCGGTGCCGCATCGCCGGCGAGTGCGGCCAGTGCCTGTGTGAGCGCCTGACGCAACTCTTGCTTGGCTTGGATCATCGTGCGATTCTACGTTTGGCCCCCAGGGCGGCTGGTCCGGCCGGACAGGCGCGAACTGACGCCCGAAGGCCCGCTTCATCGGGGCATCGGCAGGCGGGGCCGGCCCCACCATCACGGCACCTGCGCCGCCGCCGCGTGACGCCGACATCGCCATGCCTCCACCCCAAGCCGCCACCGCCCAGCCCGCTGCCGCCCTGCCTGCGCACATCGGCAAGTACCGCGTGAAGGCCAAGATCGGCGAAGGCGCGACGAGCGAGGTCTTTCTCGCGCACGACCCCTTCCGCGACTGCAACGTGGCCATCAAGCGCGTGCGCCTGGGCATGGTGCCGGAATCGCGCGAAACGCATTTCCAGCGCCGCTTCTTCGCTGCCGAGGCAGCCCTGGTGGGCCGGCTGAACCACCCGAACGTGGTGCAGATCCTGGACGCCGTGGACGACGACACAGCGCCCTACCTGGTGATGGAGTACGTCAGCGGCGTGACGCTGCGCCGCTACTGCCGCGCCGACCACCTGTTGCCGCTGCCGCAGATCATCGAGATCGGCTTCAAGTGCGCCATGGCGCTGGGCTACTGCTGGAAGCAGGGGCTGATCCACCGCGACGTGAAGCCCGCCAACCTGCTGGTGGTGGCCGACGGCGACCGCATCGCCGAGGTGAAGGTCACCGACTTCGGCAGCGTCTTCAACCAGGGCGCCGACCACACGCAGATCTACCGCGTTGGCAGCCTGGCCTACATGTCGCCCGAGCAGCTGGACGGCGACATCCTCGACTGCCGCGCCGACATCTACTCGCTGGCGGCCGTGCTGTACCACCTGATCGCCGGGCGCCCGCCCTTCGACGCGCAGCAGCAGCAGGCGATCATGAACCAGATCTACCACGGCACGGCGCCGCCGCTGCACACGCTGCGCGAAGGCGTGCCGCCGGCGCTGCAGGCGCTGATCGAGCAGAGCCTGGCCAAGGAGCGCGAGCTGCGCCCGGCCACCTGGGACGAGTTCGCGCAGGCGCTGTCCAAGCTGGCCAGCCACGACCTCGCCGAGCGCGGCTCGCTGCAGGAGGTGATGGACAGCGAGCGCTTCACGCTGCTGCGTTCGCTGGACTTCTTCGCCGGCTTCGGTGACGTGGAGCTGTGGGAGGTGGTGCGCCGCGCGATCTGGAAGCGGCACTCCTTCGGCGAAGCGCTGTTCAGGAAGGGCGACGAAGGCAACGCCTTCCACATCGTCACGCAGGGCCAGGTGGAGGTCTACCGCGACGGCAAGGCCGTGGCCAGGCTCGGCGCCGGCTCCACGGTGGGCGAGATGGCCTACCTGGCCCCGAACCCGGAGCTGCGCACGCACACGGTGGACATCCTGGTGGCGCAGCAGGCCACCACGCTGAGCTTCACGCCGACGACGATGGAGCAGCTGTCGTTGTCCACGCGCCACCTGTTCGACAAGGCGTTCATCGCCGTGCTCGTCAAGCGCCTGCACTCGGCGCACGAAGCGCTGGCGCATCCGCGACGCATCCTTTGAGGTGCCGCCCGAAGCCGTGGGGCGCGCGATACTTCGCTGATGCATCTGCTGCTGTCCGGCACACCACAGCTGCAACTGCCAGACGGTAGCCAGCAGCCCTTGGCGCCCCAGGACGCCGCATTGCTGGCCTGGATTGCCCTGGAAGGCAGCAGCACGCGCGCGCGCCTGGCCAGCCTGCTGTGGCCGGACAGCCCGGCCGACGCCGCACGCAACTCGCTGCGGCAGCGCCTGTTCAGGCTCAAGCACCAGCTCGGGGACGGGTTCGACGCGGGGCGCGACCAGGTCGCGCTGAGCCCCGGCACGACGCACGACCTGCAGGACGCCGACGGCGTCCTGGACGGCGTCCAGGGCCTGCCCGGCGGCCCCTTCGCGGACTGGCTGGCACAGCAGCGCGACCGGCGCCGCCAGCGCATGCGGCAGTCGCTGGCCGAACTGGCCGCGCTGGCCGAGTCGGCGCGGGACTGGAGCGATGCGCTCTCCCACGCCCAGGAGCTGCTGGCGCTGGACCCGCTGAGCGAAGAGGCCCACCGTCGCATCATCCGACTGCACTACCTCGCCGGTGACCGCGCCGCCGCGCTGCTGGCCTTCGACGCCTGCGAGCGACTGCTCAAGGACGAAGTCGGCGTGCGGCCCGACTCGCAGACGCTGGCGCTGCTGCGCCTCGTGGAACGCGAGGCTCCGGCGGAACCCCTGCGCGCCCCCACCACCGCAGGGGCGGCGCTGCAGCGGCCGCCAGCGGTGGTGGGCCGCGACGACGTGCTGGCCGCCATGCGGGCCGCCTGGCGGGCCGGCCGGCCGCTGCTGGTGGTCGGCGAGCCGGGCATCGGCAAGTCGCGGCTGCTGGAATCGCTGGTGGAGGGCTGGACCGGCGCCCTGCTGGTGCGGGCACGGCCGGGAGACGCAGGCGTGCCGCTGGCCCTGGTGGGCCGGCTGCTGGAAGCATTGGAGCGGCAGCATCCGCCGGTGCGTGCGTGGCCCACCTCGGCCGCCCTGCGCGGCCTGCTCGGCGGCAGCGACCCGGTCACGCCCCCGGCCCTGCCGCGGTCGCCGGCGGTGCCGCTGGCCGAGCTGCTGGCCACCGCCGCGACCCTGCCGCAAGCGCCTGCCCTCGTGTTCGACGACTGGCAGTTCGCCGATGGCGCCAGCGTGGAACTGCTCGCCCCGCTGTTCGCGTCGGTCGCGGCGCTGCGCTTCGCCGTGGCCTCGCGCAGTGGGGGCGGTGCGCCGTCCGAGGGACGCCTGGCCGCGCTGCAGCGCAGCGGACATTTCACCTGCCTGACACTCGGCCCGCTGACGGCGGACGACCTGTCCGCGCTGGTGGCCGACCTGGTGCCGAAGGTGGCCCGCCCGGGCCCGCTGGCGGAGGCGCTGGTCCAGCGCATCGGCGGCAACCCGCTCTACGTGCTGGAAGCCCTTCGCCAGCTCACCGACGCGGGGCTGCCCCTCGAGCCCCAGCATGTGGCAGCGCCGCTGCACGTGAAGTCTCTGGTGGCGGAACGGCTGTCGCAGCTGCCCGGGCCGGCGCGCCAATTGCTGCAGCTGGCGGCCGTGGCGGGCGGCGACTTCTGTGTCGAACTGGCCGAAAGCGTCACCGGCCGCAGCGCGCTGGAGTTGGCCGAAGCCTGGGGCTGGCTGGAGCGACAGGGCGTGTTCGGCCGCCATGGCACGGCCCACGATGTGCACGCGGAGGTGGCCGTGGAACAGCTGCCGCGGCCCATCGCCCGCGTTCTGCACGCCCGCGTCGCGGCCTGGCTGGAAGGACGCAGCCGGCCGGCCCCGCCCGAACCGGCGCGCGTGGCGGGCCACTGGCAGGCCGCCGGCGAGGCGCAGCGCGCTTCGCCGCACTGGGAGGCCGCAGCCCGTCTGGCCTGGCACGCCGCACGGCCGGACGAGGCCTTCGATTTCTTCGGCCGCGCGGCCGCATGGCACCTCGACCACGGCGATGCAGCCGCGGCCTTCGATCTCTGGTTCGACTGCGCCGATGCCATGGCCGAGGTGGGCACGCCGGCGCTGGGCGCACGCTGCCTCACCGAACTCGAACGACTGGCGCACGACCACCGCCACCGCCTGCGGCTGCGCATGCAACGTGCGCTGCTGGACTTCACCCGCGGCGACGGCGCCGCGCTGCACGCCCAGGCGGCGGCGATGCTGGCCGAAGCGCTTGCGCTCGACGACCTCCGGGTCGAATCCGAGTGCCGCTTCGCGCTGGCCCGCGACGCGTCCGACAACGGCCGCTTCGAGGAGGCGCAACAACAACTCTCGGCCTGCGAAGCACGCCTGCGGGCGGCTGGCGACACGCGGCGCGCCCTGGCCATCGCTGCATCGGCGACGCTGCTGCTCGGGCTGCGAGGTCACCCGCGCGAAGCCGTGCCCGCTCTGCAGCGCATGCAGCCCCTGCTGTCGCAACAGCAGGACGTGGCCACCGGTCTCGTGGTCGGGGCGTCGCTGGCGCTGCAGCGCCTGCGCCTGGGCGAGGTGGAACTCGCGCTGGCCGAGGCCGGCCGGGTGCGCGAGGTCCTGCTGGCGTCGGCGGTGGGACCGGGCGACGTGCTGGTGATCCTGCGCAGCCTGCTCGAAACGCTGCGCTGGGCCGGCCGCTTCGGCGAGGCGCTGGCACTCGACGAGGCCTGCAGCACCCGTCTGGCCGGCCTGGGCCGCTACCGCGGCGCCCGACGCAGCAGCGCGGCCTTGATGCTGGCGCTGGGCCGCGCCGACCTGGGGCAGGCGCTGCTGCAGGACCAGAACGAGCCCGAGGCGCTGCCGCAGCGGGAACGCCTGCGGCTGCTGCTGCTGCGCGCCCAGTTGGCCCTCAGCACCGACCGGGCTGCCGACTGGCCGCAGGAGGCGCTCGACCAGCAGGATCTTCCCTTGGCCGCCGAATGGGCGCTCTGGTCAGGCCTGGTGCCGTGCAGCCCCTGGCCGGCGGCAGACCTGGGCCGTGTGCTGCACGAGTGCCGGGACGCCGGGCTGCGGCTGTTCGCCGAGCCGCTGACAGCCCTGCTGGCGTGGCGACAGGGGCAACCGCCACCGCCTCTGCAGGCGATCGGAGCCATGCAGCCCTGGAGCGCGCTCTACACGGCGCGGGCTTGGCGTGCGCAAGGCGACGAGGCTGCTGCCGCGCAGGCAGCAGCGCTCGCGACGGACTGGCTCACGACCGCCACGCAGAGCGCACTGCCAGCGCCCTTCCGCCAGAGCCTGCTGGAGCGGCACCCCGCACACCGCGCACTGCGCCTGCGCTGAGCAAGCGGCCACCGACTTTGGTCGGTCATCGCGAACCCTCGCCCCGACGTTCTCCCTTAGCCGGGCGTCGTGCAAGTCTGTTGAAATCGACGGCGGCGTCTTGCCACCCCATCACGGACGAGGAGCTCCCCCATGAAGAAGACTGTGCTGACCGCTGTCGTTGCCGCCCTGGCGCTGTTCGCCGGCCAGACCTTTGCCGCCAACGCGGCCTGTGAAG
Source organism: Rubrivivax sp. (assembly GCA_016790395.1). GTDB lineage: Bacteria > Pseudomonadota > Gammaproteobacteria > Burkholderiales > Burkholderiaceae_C > Rubrivivax. Next base: position 26,395 of record JAEUPH010000266.1, read on the forward strand.
CCAAGGCCGTGGACAAGAACGGCAAGCCGCTGGCCGGCGCCGCCAAGACCAGCTTCATGAAGAAGTGCGAGAAGGAAGCCGGTGGCGCCGCCGCGGCCGCCGGCAGCGCGGCCTGCGAGGCCAAGGCCGTGAGCAAGGACGGCAAGCCGCTGGCCGGCGCTGCGAAGACGGCCAGCATCAAGAAGTGCATGGCCGACGAGAAGGCAGCGGCGAAGAAGTAAGCCGCGCCCCGGCCACCGCCTAGACGGTGGCCGTCCCCACCCAGTAGCCCGGGTCGCGGTAGGTGAGCTTGAGGAAGTCGATCCACAGGCGCACGCGCAGCGGCAGGTGCTTGGCGTGCGGGAAGACGGCGTAGATGCCGTTGGGTGGCGCGGCGAAGTCTTCAAGCACCGGCTGCAGACGGCCTTCGGCGATGTCGCGCTCCACCTCCCAGGTGCTGCGCCACGCGATGCCCAGCCCCGCCACGCACCAGCCGTGCAGCACCTGGCCGTCGCTGCAGTCCAGCGGGCCGCTGGGACGCAGGTGCGTGACCTCGCCATCCACCGTGAAGGCCCAGCCGCGCGTCTGGCTGGCGTCACTGCTCAGCGTGAGGCAGGCGTGGCGCATCAGGTCCTGCGGCGTGGCGGGCGTGCCGGCACGCTCCAGGTAGGCCGGGGCGGCCACGCACAGGCGCCGGTTGTCGGCCAGGCGCACGCTCACCAGGCTCGAATCAGGCAGGTCGCCCACGCGCACGGCGCAGTCGAAACCCTCGTTGACGATGTCGACGACACGGTCCGACAGGTTCAGCGACAGGCTCACGTCCGGGTGCGCGGCGCGGAAGCCCGGCACCAGCGGCGCCACGTGGCGGCGCCCGAAGCCGGCCGGTGCGGTGAGCCGCAGGTGGCCGCTGGCCTTCACGCCGCCGGCGCTGACGCTGGCTTCGGCGCTGGCGATGTCCGTCAGGATGCGCTGGCAGTCCTCCAGGAAGGCGCTGCCCTCGTGCGTGAGCGTGATGCGCCGCGTGGTGCGCACCAGCAGCTTCACGCCCAGCCGTTCTTCCAGCGCGTCGATGCGGCGTCCGATGACCGCCGGCGCCACCCCCTCGGCCAGCGCGGCCGCGGTGAGGCTGCCCTTGGTGGCCACGGCGGCAAAGGACTCGATCTGCTTGAGCCGATCCATGGCGGACGATTATGCCTATCGAACGCACAAATCCATCGCTTTCGGCCCACTTAATCGTCGCCCGGGTATGGAATAGAGTCCACGGATGACGCTCCGCGCTGTTCTGTTCGACGCCTACGGCACCCTTTTCGACGTGCACAGCGTGGCCCTGCTCGCGGACCAGCTGTTCCCGGGCCGGGGCGACGCGCTGAGCCAGGCCTGGCGCGACAAGCAGATCGAGTACACGCGCCTGGTCTCGATGGCCGGCACCGAACGCTACCGGCCGTTCTGGGCCCTGACGCGCGCCGCCCTGCAGTTCACCGCCGCCCGTCTGGGCCTGGCGCTCACGCCGGCGCAGGAAGACCGGCTGATGAACGAGTACCGGCACCTCAGCGCCTTCCCCGAAAACCGCGAGGTGCTGGCCGAGCTGAAGCGCCGTGGCGTGCCCGCGGGCATCCTGAGCAACGGCGACCCGGAGATGCTGGAGGTCGCGGTGAAGAGCGCCGGCTTCGGCGAATTCTTCGGTCACGTCATCAGCGTGCACAGCGCGCGGCGCTTCAAGACCGACCCCGCGGCCTATGCCCTGGGCCCGGCCGCCCTGGACCTGCCGGCGCGCGACATCCTCTTCGTCAGCAGCAACGGCTGGGACGCCATCGGCGCCACCTGGCACGGCTACACCACGCTGTGGGTGAACCGCAGCGGCGGGCCGCTGGAGCAGCTGGACACGCCCCCCACCCACACCGGCCGCAGCCTGCGCGACGTGCTGCCGCTGGTCGGTCGCGCCGCGGCCTGAACCCCATCCGAAACGAACCCGCCACATCCCTGAGGAGGCACCCCATGCGCAAGACCATCCACGGCCTGCAGGTCGACGCCAACCTGGCCCGCTTCATCGACCTGGAAGTGCTGCCCGGCACCGGCATCGAGCCGGCTGCCTTCTGGGCCGGCTTCGACGCCATCGTGCGTGACCTGGCGCCCAGGAACGCCGCGCTGCTGGCCGAGCGTGACCGCCTGCAGAGCGAGATCGATGCCTGGCACCGTGCGCACCCGGGGCCCATCGCCGACATGGCCGGCTACCGCGCTTTCCTGCAACGCATCGGCTACCTCGTGCCGGTGCCCGCGGGCGCGAAGGCCACCACGGCCAACGTCGACGCCGAACTGGCGCTGCAGGCCGGCCCGCAGCTGGTGGTGCCCATCCTCAACGCGCGTTATGCGCTGAACGCCGCCAATGCGCGCTGGGGCTCGCTGTACGACGCGCTCTACGGCACCGACGCCATCCCCGAGGACGGCGGCGCCGAGCGCGCCGGTGGCTACAACCCGGCGCGCGGCGCCAAGGTCATCGCCTTCGCGCGCGACTTCCTCGACCAGGCCGTGCCGCTGGTGGACGGCAGCCACCGCGACAGCACGCGCTACTGGATCGAGAGCGGCCACCTGCACGTGACCCTGGCCTCGGGCCGCCATGTGGAGCTGCAGGATCCCTCGCAGCTCGTCGGCTTCCAGGGTGACCCCGCCTCGCCCACGGCCGTGCTGCTGCGCCACAACGGCCTGCACGTCGACATCCGGATCGACCGCACCGCCGCCATCGGCAAGGCCGATGCCGCGGGCGTGGCCGATGTGGTGCTGGAAGCGGCGCTGTCCACCATCCTCGACCTGGAAGACTCCGTCGCCGCGGTGGACGCCGAGGACAAGATCGTCGGCTACCGCAACTGGCTGGGCATCCTGAAGGGCACGCTGACCGAGGAAGTGAGCAAGGGCGGCAAGACCTTCACGCGCGGCCTCAACCCCGACCGCCGCTACCGCGGCGCAGCCGGGGAAGACGTGGTGCTGCACGGCCGCAGCCTCATGTTCCTGCGCAACGTGGGCCACCTGATGACCAACCCGGCCATCCTGTGGGGCGTGGACGCCAGGGAGATCCCGGAAGGCATCCTCGATGCCGTGGTCACCACCGCGATCGCGCTGCATGACCTGCAGGGCCATGGCGAGAACGGCATCTGCAACAGCCGCACCGGCAGCGTCTACATCGTCAAGCCCAAGATGCACGGCCCGGCCGAGGTGGCCTTCGCGAGCGAGCTCTTCGGCCGCGTGGAGCAGCTGCTGGGCCTGCCCGACAGCACGGTGAAGCTGGGCATCATGGACGAGGAGCGCCGCACCAGCGTGAACCTGGGCGCCTGCATCGCCGCCGCGGCCAGCCGCGTGGCCTTCATCAACACCGGCTTCCTGGACCGCACCGGCGACGAGATGCACACCGCCATGCTGGCCGGCCCGATGCGCCGCAAGGGCGACATGAAGACCAGCGAGTGGATCCAGGCCTACGAGCGCCACAACGTGCTGGTGGGCCTGGCCTGCGGCCTGCGCGGCAAGGCGCAGATCGGCAAGGGCATGTGGGCCATGCCCGACCTGATGAAGGCCATGCTGGAACAGAAGGTGGCCCACCCCAGGGCCGGCGCCAACACCGCCTGGGTGCCCAGCCCGACGGCCGCCACGCTGCACGCGCTGCACTACCACCAGGTGGACGTGGCCGCGGTGCAGGCCGAGTTGGAGAAGGTGGACCTGGCCAGCGAACACGAGAAGCTGCTGACCGGCCTGCTCACCGTGCCCGTGGCCGCCAACCCGAACTGGACGCAGGCCGAGAAGCAGCAGGAGATCGACAACAACGCGCAGGGCATCCTGGGCTACGTCGTGCGCTGGGTGGACCAGGGCGTGGGCTGCAGCAAGGTGCCCGACATCCATGACGTGGGCCTGATGGAAGACCGCGCCACGCTGCGCATCAGCAGCCAGCACATCGCCAACTGGCTGCACCACGGCATCGTCACGCCCGACCAGGTGCACGAGACCTTCCGCCGCATGGCCGCCGTGGTCGACAAGCAGAACGCCGGCGACCCGCTGTACAAGCCGATGGCCGGCAACTGGGACACGAGCCTGGCCTACCGCGCCGCGCTGGACCTGGTCTTCAAGGGCAAGGAGCAGCCCAGCGGCTACACCGAGCCGCTGCTGCACGCCTACCGTCAGCAGGTGAAGGCGGCGATGCCCTGAGGCGCCGGGCGGCGGGCCGTCAACGGCGCCGACGCAGCAGCAGCGGCAGCGCCACCGCCAGCAGCCCCCAGGCGGCCGGCTCCGGCACCGGGGAGTTCAGCGTCAGGTGGTAGCTGCCATCGCCCAGGTACATCGGCGCGCCCAGGCCGGTGAAGCCGTCCGCCAGCGAGCCCGTGCCCAGGTTCTCGGCCCGCGACATGTTGGCGAAGGCACCCAGCGCCATGCGGTAGGTGCCCGCAGGCAACATGGCCGAGAAAACGAAGTCACCGCCGGTCGAGAAGGCCTGGGCATAGTTCGAGTCAACGAAGCTGGCCGTGCTGCCGGCGCCTGCGAAGAGGCTGAAGTAGGGGTCGATGCCGCCGGCGGCAAAGCCGCTGCTTTGAATCGTCACCAGCCCGGGGCTGAGCACGTCGAAGATGTAGAGCGCCACGTTGTTGGCCACCGCCCGACCGTCCACGAAGGACGGCGCGCCCAGGTCGCTGCCCACCAAGGCGGCATTGCCGGGGTCGTCCAGTCGGCCGCTGTAGACGACGCTCTGGGCCTGGCTCGCAGCCGCCAGCAGCAGCATGAGAGCGGACAAGGCGGTCTTCGCGAAGGGGGTCATGGGGTGGCTCCGATCAGCACGGGTGGAGCCCAGTGTTGTGAGCGCCACGCCCCGCGTCAATCTCGAAACGGGCCACGAACTGGGGTGTCCCCCCTTGCGGGCGTGGCCCCTAGCTTGCCGAGTTCCGGCGCCGATCGGCCGCTGCGATGCTGCGTGCCCGACGCGGCCCTGGTGGGTGGCGTCACCTCACCCCACAAGGAGTTCGAAATGAAACTGCAAGCCTGGATGCCCCTGGCCGCCCTGTGCGTCAGCACTGCGATCCTCGCCCCGGCCGCGCAGGCGCAGTCCCGCGCGGCGTTGGTGGAGCTGGCGCAACCCAGCCGTCCGTTCAACGACTCGGCCAACGGCTCGGCCAGCTACGTCACCGTGGGGCCAGGCGCGGTCGGCAAGCTCGGCGTGACGGCCATCACGCTCTCCAACCTGGGCACGACGGCGCGCACGATCTTCGTCTTCGCACCGGTGATGCAGAACGGCTTCAGCTGCGGCAGCACCAACGTCATCGGTGGCAGCCAGCCGCGCTTCTATGTCGTGGTGCCGGCGTCGCAGACGGTGCACCTGACCTACCCGACGCCGATGGTCTTTCCCGGCGTCGGTGGCCAGTCCTGCGTCGCCTTCGGCAGTGCGGCGAACGTGGACATCACCGTCAACGGCTTCGTCAACTGATACCCGGCGGCTGCGCTGCGGCCCTCAGGCCGGGCAGGCCTGGATCAGCTTCTCCAGCTCGGCCACATGCTGCGCCTCTTCGTCGGCGAACTCGCCGGCGAGGGCGCGCAACTCGGCATCGGCCGTCGTCTCCGCGATCTCGCGGTAGTAGGCCAGGCCGCCGCGTTCGCCCTGCAGCGCCAGTTGCAGCGCGGCTTGCGGGCTCATCATCGCGTCCACGCCGGCCCAGGCGGCGGTCTCGGGCGCCACGCCTGCGGGCCACTCGAACTCGTCCGGGCCGAGGTCAGGCAGGGCGCGGAAGCCGCCGCGCGCCGCGGCCTGCGCCAGGTGCAGGCGCGAGTAGCGGGCCATGCGGCCGAAGAAATCCTTCAGCTCGCGGTTGCCCTCGGTGGCCATGGTGGCGGACAACTCCTCGTAGCGCCGCGCGGCCTCGCGCTCCAGCGCCACGGCGTGGGCCAGGAAGTGCTCGACCTCGCTGGTGCCGCCCCACGCCTGGACGGGCTCGGCCGCACTCATGCCGTCACCTCGTTGCGCAGCGCGGCCTCCTCCTGTTCGATCCACTGCTTGAGCTTCTCCACGTGCTCGGCCTCTTCGCGCACGAACTCCTTGGCCACGGCGCGGATCTCGGCGTCCTTGGCCGTGCCCGCCACGGCGAAATAGAACTCGTAGCCGCGGCGCTCGCCCTGCAGCGCGGCTTTCAATGCGCCCAGGCGCGTGAGCCGGGCGTCGCCGGCCCACAGCGTGGTCTTCTCGGGCGTCGCGTTCTCGGGCCAGGCCGACTTGGGCGGCAGCTTCGGCGTCACCGCGTTGCGCGTGCACTTGGCCTGCGCTTCGGCCAGGTGCAGGCGCGAATAGCCGGCCAGCTGGCCAAAGAGCGTCGCCACGTCGGCATTGCCGGCCGCCTGCATGGCCGCGGCCAGTTCCTCGAAGTGAATGGCGGCATCCTCTTCCACCTGCACGGCGTAGCCGAGGAATTCGTCCATCGTCTTCACGCGCACGCCGCCCTTGTAGACGGCCGCCGCGATGGACAGCGCCGGCCCCTGCGCCGGCAGCGTCATGTCGCCTTCGAAGCGCACGAGGATGTCCTCGTCGCGCACGAAGCACTGGCAGGCCAGGCGGTGCCGCGGCGGCATGTCGTTGACCTCGGCGTCCATGATCTCCTCCCGGGTGATCTTGCCGAGCTGGCGCAGCAGTTCCTTCTCCTTCTCCGTCATCGCCACGCCATTGCGCACGCGGCCGGCCAGGTGCACCACTTCCACCAGGCAGGAGCCGCAGTCGCCATCCTGGCAATCGTGGGGCAGCGGGATGTTGTGCGCCTTGGCCAGCCCGAGCAGCGTGCCGCGGTCGCCGGCGACGGCATAGACCGTCACGTCGCGCGACATGACGGGGGAAGAAAAGGTGACGTTGGCCATGGCGGAGGTCCTCGGGCGGCGTTGAAGGAAGCCCCCGCCTATCGCGAGACCCGTGCCAGGACCGAAATCCTTTCAGATCAAGGACTTGGCGCTGCTCAGTCGGCAGCGGCCCACGCCCTGGACCTCACATTCGCGACAAACGCCGGCGCCGCCGGCCCATTGCAGGCCGCATGCAGCGCCACGAAGGCCTCCTCGCTGATGCCGTTGCGCACGTGGATGTTGCGCTCTCGCTGTTCGGCCACCGTGCACTCGCAGCGGGGCTCGCGGCCGGGTGGCGGGACGTCGCGGCCGGTGAAGAGGCGCGCATCCGGCGGCAGCGCCAGCAGGCGGTTGATGGAACGGAAGAGCGTGCGCGCATCCGACCCCGGCGCGACGCAGCCCGCGGTGCCGAGGTCGGGCATGAGCAGCGTCTGCCCGACGAAGACGACCAAGGCGTCGCCGCCCGGCAGGCCTTCGCCGAAAACGAAGCTCACGGCGCCCGGCACCTGGCCAGGGGTGCGCATCACGCGCACCGGCAGGCGGCCAACGCCGAAGGTTTCGGCCCCTTCGAAGGCGCGAGTGCAGAGCTGGCAGGCCAGCGTGCCGCCAAGCGCGCGCAGGCGCTCGGCCCAGCGCGAGGCGCAGTCCGCGGGGTCGATCAGCGCCGCGCTGCCGGTGCCGCTGTCCAACACGAGATAGCTGAGCGAGAGCGCGGCGCGGTCGAAGTGGCTTTCGATGCGCAGGGGTGGCAGGCGTGACATGACAGCAGCCCTACAAGTCCCGTGCCATGCCATCCGGTGGCCGTTCGCCTGGGAAGCGGCGGCCGCGGGCGCTGCCTTGGCAGGCCGGGCGTGGCAGCGAGGCAGCGGCGCTGGCAGCCATGACGCACAATGCCACGGCCCATGTCCACACACCCCGAGCCGCCGGAGATCGCCTCGCCGCAGGTGCAGGCGCTGGTCTCGTACCTGGAGCACGAGCCGCACCCGATGATCGTGCTGGATCCCGGCTACCGCATCCTGGCCGCCAACACCGCGTACCGGCGGCAGTTCGGCGCCGTCGACCAGCCCTACCTCGGCCGCACCTGCCACGCCGTGTCGCACCACATCGACGTGCCCTGCGACCAGGCCGGCGAGCACTGCCCGATGAAGCGCGCCTTCGCCACCAAGGCACCGGACCGCGTGCTGCACATCCACCACACGCCGCGCGGGCCCGAACACGTGGACGTGGAACTGCGCCCCATCCTCGACGAGGCGCGGCGCGTCGTCGCCTACGTGGAGCGCATCGCCACGGTGAAGAGCGCCTCAGTGCAACCCAGCGGCGAGGGCCTCGTCGGCCGCGCGCCGGCCTTCAACGCCGCGCTGGCCGCGGTGCAGCGTGTGGCGCCTTCGATGCTGCCGGTGCTGCTGCTGGGCGAGTCGGGCACCGGCAAGGAACTGTTCGCGCGCGCCGTGCACGAAGCCAGCCCGCGCGCCGGCGGGCCCTTCGTGGTGGTGGACTGCTCGGGGCTCACCGAGACGCTCTTCGAAAGCGAGCTCTTCGGCTACGAGAAGGGCGCCTTCACCGGCGCGCAGACGCGCAAGCCCGGCCTGGTGGAAACGGCCAAGGGCGGCACGCTGTTCCTGGACGAGATGGGCGACGTGCCGCTGGCCATGCAGGTCAAGCTGCTGCGACTCATTGAGAGCGGCACCTTCCGGCGCGTCGGCGGCGTGGAGACGCTGCGTGCCGACTTCCGCCTGGTCGCCGCCACGCACAAGCCGCTGCTGGCGATGGTGGCCGACGGCCGCTTCCGCCAGGACCTCTACTACCGCATCAGCGCCTTCCCGGTGGACCTGCCGCCGCTGCGCGAGCGCTCGGATGACATTCCGGTGCTGGTGGCCAGCTTCCTGCAGCGGGGCGCCTCGCGCGAACGGCTGGCGGTGGCGCCGGGCGCGATGGCCAGGCTGATGGCGCACGACTGGCCGGGCAACATCCGCGAGCTGCGCAACGTGCTGGAGCGCGCGCGCCTGTTCGCCGACGACGGTGTCATCCGCGCCGACCACCTGCCGGCGCAGCTGAGCCACGGACGCCCGCCTGCGGCTGCGGCCGCCGGCCCGGTGGACGACGCGGAACTGCGGCGACTGGCCACGTCCGGCACAGTCACGCGCAAGGCACTCGCGCACCGGCTCGGCCTGAGCGAGCGCACGCTGTACCGGCGACTGAAGTCGCTGGGTCTGGGCTGAAGGTCGCTGACCGCGCAGGCGCCTAGGGGGCCACGGCGGCGATCGGCACCGTCTCCGGCACCAGCAGCGTGCCGGCCCGCAGCCCCTTCACGGTGGCCAGCGCCAGCGCCGCGACGACCAGGGAGGTCAGCGCCAGCAGCATCATCCCCAACAGGCCCATGAGGCCACCCTCGCCCAGGCGCAGCGTGAGCGCGGTGAACGCCGCCAGCGGGAAGCTCATGCCCCAGTGCGGCGCACCGAAGGGCAGGCCGGCGATGCGCGGCAGCAGCGGCGCCACCCACAGAAGCGAGAACAGCGCCACGCCCCACAGGGCCCAGGCCACGGCCACCGGTGCGCCCAGCTGCAGCAGCGACAGCCCCACGACGGCCGGTGGCGCGACCAAGATCAGGTTGGCCGGCAGCAGCCTTTCTGGCCACAGCCCCTGCTGCGCAATGCGCACGACCAGCAGCACCGTCACCAGCGGCCAGAAGAAGACACCGACGCCGAACTGCGCCGCCGACCACTCCGGCCGCCCCAGCGGCACGCCGGCCAGCGGCACCAGCACGTTGCCGACGATGGGCACGATGAGCCCGGGCGTGAACATGGCCCAGGGCAGGCCACCGGCGTCCTTGCCGCGCCAGCAGCGCGACAGCACCCAGGCCGTGACGCCCAGCTGGCCGAGCGCCCCCAGCCACCACAGCCCTTCCACCGCCGGACCGCGCAGCCCGGCGGCCACGGCCGTGGTGGCCAGCAGGATCATCGACACCGGGATGGCCGCCACGAAGACATGCCGCACCGGGTGCGCCAGGTCTTCGGCCCAGGCCTCGGGGTAGCGCTGGCGGCGCAGCAGCGTCGCCACGCCCAGCCCCAGGAACACCAGAAGGGCCAGCACGCCCAGCGCCAGGGCCGCCGCGGTGCCGGCCTCGCCCATCACGCCGGCGGCGCGGTGCCAGGCCAGGGACAGCCCGGCCAAGCCCATGACCATGGCGAACCAGCCGGGGAAGAGGTGCTTGAGGGACTGGGTGGGCATCGGGCGTTCAGCGCGGCAGCATGAAGGTGGACTTCTCGCGCAGGGTCACGGCGGCATCGGTCGCCTGCGCCGTGCGCTCGATGCTGAAGTGGATGGTATGCGCGCCGGCCGCCGTGCTGGCTGCCGTGGTCGCCGGCACGCGCACGGCCACCGTCACCCAGCGCGCCTGCGTCGGCGGGATGTCCACCACCACCGGCTCGGACAGGCGCAGCCCGGGCAGGCCGTCGGCGGCGATGCGGTAGCTCTGCTGCTGCTCGGTGGCGTTCATCACCTGCAGCCGGTAGATGTTCTCCACCTCGCCGTCATCCACCAGGCGGGCCAGCGTGGAGCGGTCGCGCACCACGTCCACCTTGAAGGGCGCGCGCAGCGCGATGCTGGTCGCCAGCGCCGTGACGATGACCAGCAGCACGCTGGTGTAGACGATGACGCGGGGCCGCAGCACGCGCCGCAGCCGCTGCGCCGGCGTGAGGTGTTGCGCGATGCCGTTCTGCGTGTCGTACCGCACCAGCCCCTTGGGGTAGTTCATCTTGGCCATCACCTCGTCGCAGACATCGACGCAGGCGGCGCAGCCGATGCACTCGTACTGCAGCCCCTTGCGGATGTCGATGCCGGTGGGGCAGACCTGCACGCACAGGTTGCAATCCACGCACTCGCCCAGGCCCAGGGCCTTGGGGTCGGCCTTCTTCGAGCGCGAGCCACGGGGTTCGCCACGCGCGGCGTCGTAGGTGATGATCAGCGTGTCCTTGTCCAGCATGGCGCTCTGGAAGCGCGCGTAGGGGCACACGTACTTGCAGATCTGCTCGCGCATGAAGCCGGCGTTGCCGTAGGTGGCGAAGCCGTAGAACAGCGTCCAGAAGGTCTCCCAGGGCGACAGCGACATGGCGACGGCCGCACCCCCCAGCGAGCGGATGGGCGTGAAGTAGCCGACGAAGGTGAAGCCCGTCCACAGCGCGATGGCGATCCAGCTGGCGTGCTTGGCCGCGGCGCGCCACAGGCGGTCACCCGTCCAGCGCCCGGCGTCGCGCTTCATGCGCGCGGCGCGGTCGCCTTCGATGCGGCGCTCCACCCACATGAAGATCTCGCTGTAGACGGTCTGCGGGCAGGCGTAGCCGCACCACAGCCGCCCCGCCACGGTGGTGAAGAGGAACAGCGAGTAGGCGCTGATGATCAGCAGCGCCGTGAGGTAGATGAAGTCCTGCGGGTAGAGCACCAGCCCGAAGAGGTAGAAGCGACGCGAGGTCAGCTCGAAGAGCACGGCCTGGCGGTCGTTCCACATCAGCCAGGGCGTGAGGTAGAAGACGGCCTGCGTCAGTGCCACGAAGATCCACCGCCAGGTGGCGAAGCGGCCGCTCACGGAGCGCGGGTAGATCTTCTGGTGCGCGGCGTAGAGCGACACCACCTGGACGCTGTCGTCGGCATCGGCGGGTGCGGCGGCAGGGTCGGGCTTGAATCGGGCGAGGTCCATGCCCCCCTTCTGCAATTTGCCTGCCACCGATCGGTGCCCGGGTCTTCCCAGCCAGGCGACGCGCCCCACGCCTGCCAATCCTGCCGCCGTGTCAGAGCGTGGCAGCGGCGTGGCAGACGAGACAGCCCTGCTGCGGGACCGCTCCGCCTCGCCTAGCATCCGGGCATGGCCGCCACCGACCGCTTCCGTCCCAGCACCACCGTGGCCGCGGTCATCGAACGCGAGGGCCGCTATCTGCTGGTGGAGGAGCACACGCCGGAAGGCCTGAAGCTCAACCAGCCGGCCGGCCACCTGGAGCCTGGCGAGACGCCCGAGCAGGGCGTGGTGCGCGAGGCGCTGGAGGAGACCCGCCGCGCCTTCGTCCCCGAGGCCCTGCTGGGCGTGTACCTCTCGCGCTTCCAGCGCCCGGCCACGGGCGAGGACGTCACCTACCTGCGCTTTGCCTACTGCGGCCGCGCTGGCGAGCCCGACGGCCGCGCGCTGGACGAAGGCATCGTGCGCACGCTGTGGATGACGCCCGACGAACTGCGCGCGAGCGTGGCGCGCCACCGCAGCGCGCTGGTGCTGAAGTGCGTGGAAGACCACCTGGCAGGCGTGCGCCACCCGCTCTCGCTGGTGACGGCCGACGCCTCGCTGACGGCACCGGAGATCAAGCGCTGAGGTTGCGCAGCCAGCCCAGCAGCAGCGCGTTCAGACGCCTCGGCGCCTCCATCGTCAGCATGTGGCCCGCGCCAGGCACGATCTCCAGCCGCGAGCGCCGCAGGCCGGCGGCGATCTCCCGCGCATGCTCGGGCGGTGTCAGCCGGTCGGCTTCGCCCACCGCCACCAGCGCCGGGCAGGGGATGGCCGCCAGCTGCGGCCGCAGGTCCTGGCGTGCCATCAGGGCACGGTTCTGCCGGATCAGCTGCGCGGCGCCGGCACGGCGCACCATGGCCAGGTAGGCCTCCACGAAGGCCGGGTTCCGGGCTTGCAGCGGGTGGAAGGCGAAAGGCAGGTTGGCGCGCAGCACCTCGTCCATGCGGCCCGCCTCGAAGAGACCGATGGCCTGCGTGCGCAGCGCGATGAGCTCGGGCGTGTCGGCGCGTGCCGTGGTGCCCAGGAGCGCCAGGGCGCGCAGGCGCTGCGGCGCCTGACGCGCCATCTCCAGCGCCACCATGCCCCCCATCGACGCCCCCACCGCCACCAAGGCGCCGGGGTGCTCGGCCAGCAAGGCTGCGGCCATGGCCGGCAGGCTGTCGCAACGCGTGTGCGCATCGCTGACCACCACGCCCGGCCCGCCGCCGAGCGCTGCCCGCTGGGCGGCGAAGAGTTCGCCGTCGCAGGCCAGCCCGGGAATCAGCAACAGCTTCACGATGCACGACAGTGTGCCCCAGGCGTATCCTCGAACGGATGAGCGCCATCGCCCCTTTCCATCTCGCCTTCCCCGTGCACGACCTCGCCGAGACGCGCCGCTTCTACGGCGGGCTGCTGGGCTGCCCCGAAGGCCGCAGCAGCCCGGAGTGGATTGACTTCGACCTCTTCGGCCACCAGATCGTCGCCCACCTCGCGCCGCCCAGGGCGGGGGCCGACCACCACAACGAAGTGGACGGCCACGACGTGCCCGTGCCGCACTTCGGCGTGGTGCTGGACTGGGAGCACTTCCACGCCTTCGCCACCAGGCTGCGCGAAAACGGCGTGACGTTCGTCATCGAGCCCTACATCCGCTTCGCCGGCCGGGTGGGCGAGCAGGCCACCATGTTCTTCCGCGACCCTTCCGGCAACGCGCTGGAGTTCAAGGCCTTCCGCGACCGCAGCCAGCTTTTTGCGAAGTGAAGTTCGCGAAGTGACCGAACTGCTCTTCGTCCGCCACGGCCTCACCGACTGGAACCTCGAACTCCGCTTCCAGGGCCAGACGGACATCCCGCTGAACGCCGCCGGCCTGGCCCAGGCCCGCCGCCTGGGCGCACGCCTGGCCGCCGAGCCGCACGACGCGCTGTTCAGCAGCGACCTCACCCGGGCCCGCCAGACCGCCGCCCCGGTGGCCGAGGCCTGGAACATGCCCGCCGTGGCGCTGGCCGGCCTGCGCGAGCAGCACTTCGGCATCCTGGAAGGCCTCACCGCGGCCACCATCCAGCAGCGACACCCCGACCTCTGGGCGCGCTGGCTGGAGGCCGACGCCGACTTCGCACCGCCCGGTGCCGAGAGCCAGCGCCAGTTCCACGCCCGCGTGCTGGACGCCGTGCGCGAACTGGCGGCCCTGGGTGCCGGCCGCAGGCTGGCCGTGGTGACGCACGGTGGCGTGCTGGACATGCTGTGGCGCACCGCGCACGGCCTGCCTCTGACCGGACTGCGCGAATGCGCCATCCCGAACACCGGCCTGAACCGCGTGCGATGGGCCGGCGGCACGCTGCACATCGACCAGTGGGGCGACGCCGCGCACCTCGAATCCTGAAAACAGCCCGAGCACACGACCCGCGACCCAGGCCTTGCGCGGATCCGGCTTCGCCGGTCCGCAGCCAGCGCCCCTCGGGGTGGCGAACGCAGTGAGCCTGGGGCTACTTCATCTTGGTGCCCAGCACCATGATCCAGTAGTGGCGGTAGGTGGACGACAGGTTGTCCTGGCGGGCCACGCCCACTTCCTTGAAGTCGGCGCCCATCATGTTGCGACAGTGGCCGGGGCTTTCCATCCACTGCGCCAGCGTGGCGCGCAGGCTGTCGTTGCCGGCGGCGGCGTTCTCGCCGGCGGCGCGCCACTCGAAGCCGGCGGCCGTCATGCGCTGGCCGACCGAGGAGCCATCGGCGCCGCGGTGCGAGACATCACCGATGCGCGCGTTGTGCGCCACCTGCACCTCGGCGGCCTTTTCCAGCGGCTCGCTCCACGCCAGCGGGGGTGCGGGCGGCATGGCCTGTCCACCGCAGTTGGCGCCGGCGGCGCGGTAGGCGTTGATCTGCTTCAGCGTGGCCTCGGCGGCGGCCGACAGCGGCTTCGCCGGCGGCTCGACGTAGCCGCCCTTGGGCTGCCGCTCGGGCGGCGCGCTCTCGGTCACCTGTGCGGCGGCGGGCAGGACGCCCGCCGCCGCCAGGGCCAGCAGTGATGACAGCGTTCTCATGGTCCTTCCGTGTACGCCGCGAACGAACGCCGCAAGGCTCACTGCCAGCTCAGGGCCGCCAGGTCGTTGGCCATGATCGGCATGTCCTTCCACAGCCCCTTCAGCCGCGCGTTGGCCACCGTCAGCCAGGTGGGCGCGTAGAGGTAGGCCGACACCGCATCCTTCGCCACCAGACGCTGGGCCTCGGCCATCAGCCGGTTGCGTTCGTCCTGGCGCGGCGTGGCCTGGATCCTGGCCCACAGCGCGTTGAACTCGGCCGACTCGTAGCCCCAGTAGTAGTTCGGCCGCGCGAAGTTGCCGAAGTCCAGCGGCTCCACATGGCTGATCAGCGTCAGGTCATAGGCCTTCTGGCCGTACACGCCCGACAGCCACTGCGCCCACTCCACGTTCTCGATCTTCGCCGTGATGCCCACCTTGGCCAGCATGGCGGCGATGACCTCCCCGCCCTGGCGCGCATAGGGCGTGGGCGGCAGCTTCATCACCAGCTCCAGCGGCAGCCTGAAGCCCAGGTCCCGGCCGGCCTGGTGCAGCAGCGCGCGTGCCTTGGCCACGTCAAAGGGGTTGATGTCCGTCGTGTCCACGTAGCCCGGCGCGCCCGGCGCGTAGTAGCTGCCGATGGGCACGCCGAAGCCGTCCGCGGCGCCTTCGATCACGCTCTTGCGGTCGATGGCCGCGGCGATGGCGCGGCGCACGCGCACGTCGTCCAGCGGCTTGCGCTTGTGGTTGATGGCCAGGATGGTCTTGGCACGCGAGCCGCCCGTGAGCACCTGGAAGCGCTTGTTGCCCTCGAACTGCTTCAGGCTGCGCGCCGCCGACACGCGCGGGAAGGCGTCCACGTCGCCCGACAGCAGCGCCGCCACCTGCGCGGCCGGGTCGGCGATGAAGCGGATGGTCACGCGGCGCAGCTTCACGTCCTTGGCGTGGCGCCAGTCGTCGCGCCGCACCAGCGTCACCGCCGAACCGCGCGCCCAGTTCTCGAGCCGGTACGGGCCGGTGCCGACGGGCTGCGTGGCATTGGTGGCCACGCTCCTGGGCTCCACGATCACCGCCGTGGCCTGGCCCAGCTGGAACAGCAGGTCGGGGTTGCCGTTCTTCAGCTGCAGCACCACGGTGGCGGGGTCGGGCGTGTCGATGCGCTCGATGTTGGCGAAGGTGGCGCGGTCCTTGTTTGCGCTGTCCTTGGCGGCGGCGCGCTCGAAGGCGAACTTCACGGTGGCCGCCGTCAGCGGCTCGCCGTTGGAGAAGCGCAGGCCGGGGCGCAGCTTGAAGGTCCAGCCGCGCAGGTCGGAGGTGGACGTCCACGAGTCGGCGAGCAGCGGCGTCACGCGGCCGTCGCTCTGGATCTTCGTGAGCGTCTCGAACACGTTGTAGAGCGTGATCTCGGCGATGGCCGACGCCGCCCCCGCGGTTGGATCCAATCCGGGCGGTTCCAGCGTCATGGCGAGCACGGCGCTGTCCTTGCGGGGCTGGGCGTCGGCCGGGCTGTGGCCCAGAACCAACAACGCAGCGGCGCCCAGGGCAACCAATAGCGGGGCAAACGGGATGGCCATGGAGAGCGACGCGCCGGGGAGCGCTGGGGCTTGTGCACAGGGGACCGATGCTAGCGGGGCCGGGTTTTCCGGCATTTCTGGATCCATTAGCCGAGGTCATGATTAGTCGAATGGCGGATCTCCCGGGGTCCACCCGCGTCGTCAGTTGCCCATGCTGCTGACTACCATCCCTCTGCCTGGATCACTGAAACAACATGGCGGCACACCGCCCACCGAAGGAGATTGACATGGCCTCCCCCCTCTTCCGCTCGCTCGCCCGCACCACCCTGGCGGCCGCGGCCGTCGCCACCTGTGCTGCGGCGCAGGCCCAGAGCACGGTCACCATCTACGGCACGCTGGACGTCTACGTCGCGCAGCAGGGCGGCACCGGCATCTCCTCGCGCCAGGTGCTCAACAGCGGCTACAACCCCAACAACCTGGGCTTCGCCGGGCGCGAAGACCTGGGCGGCGGCTTGGCCGCCGGCTTCACGCTGGAAGGCCAGCCTGCGCTGGACACCGGCGCCATGGCCCAGGGCGGCAAGATGTTCGGCCGCCAGGCCAACGTCTGGCTGGACGGCGCCTTCGGCCGCGTCACGGCCGGCCGCATCCACCTGCCGGGCCGCGGCTTCTCGATCAAGTACACGGCCACCGGCCTGCTCTCCTCCGACCCGCTGGGCAACATGGCGCTGGCCGTGGGCAGCATGTTCGGCCCGCTGATGAACGGTGACGCCATCGGCGGCCGCGTCAGCAACGCACTGATGTACCAGACGCCGCGCAACCTGGGCGGCTTCTCGTTCTCGGTGCTGCAGTCGGCCGGCGAAGGCGGCCTGTTCTCGGCCGGCAACGCCAAGCTGACGCAGTTCAGCCTGGGCTACGCCGCCGGCCCCTTCAGTGCCGACTTCGTCTACGCCAAGATCCCTGAACTCGCGGGCAGCCAGATCGCCCAGACCGACTGGGCCGTGGGTGCCATGTACAACCTGGGCGGCGGCCTGCGCCTCATGGGCTCCTACTTCACCCACGAAGGCAGTTCGGTCGCCACGCCGGGCGCGCTGACGGCCATCGCCGGCTCCAAGGGCACCGACAAGACCTGGCTCATCGGCGGCAGCTACAACACCGGGCCGCACACCCTCGGCGCCAGCTATGGCAGCACCAAGGTGGCGGCCGTGCACCGCGGCCGCCGCGCCGCCAACATGGCCGCCCCCTTCGCCACGCTGGTGGACGACATGACGGGCTTCTCGTTCTCGTACACCTACGCGCTGAGCAAGCGCACCCAGGTGTTCGCGGCCTACGGCTCGCTGGACAACGACGCGCAGGGCTCGGCGTCGTTCACGATCGATCTGCGGCCCACCGCCGGCGGCAAGTCGACGCTGATCGCCAGCGGCATCCG
>JAEUPH010000276.1 GCA_016790395.1 Rubrivivax sp.
CATCATCGGCACCATGAACTCGCCCACCGGCACGGCGAAGAACAGGAAGATGAGCGGGAAGCTCAGCTCGCGCGCCACGGCCAGGCCGAAGACGGCCGGCACCGACAGCACGATCAGCGACACCAGCGCGAACTGCGTGACGGCGTTGGAGGCGGCCAGCTCGCCCACCATCCAGAGCAGGCAGATGGCGGCCATGGGCACCAGCAGCCAGGGCGCGGCACGGGGTTCCACCGCGGCCAGGTGCTCGCGGCGGCGCCAGGCCATCCACACGACGATGGGCGGCACGAGGAAGGCGTGGGTGAAGGTCTCGGACCGGATCCAGATCTCCACCATGGCTGCCGCGGTGTCGCGGAACAGCAGCAACAGGGCCGCCAACAGCAGCAGCCCGGGGGCGAGGCGGCGCCAGTTCAGCGCGCTGAGGGACAGGGCATTCATGCGCCTTGCGCTTCCAGGGCAGGGGCAGCGCTGGCGATGCCCAGGAATTCGTCCATGCGGGACAGGCGAGCGTCCCAGCCGTAGACATCGATGACGCGCTGGCGTCCGGCGCGGCCGATGGCGGCCGCGCGCTCGCGGTTCTCGATCAGCGCCGCCACTTCGCGCGCGTAGTCGGCCGCGGTCTCGGCGGCCAGGGCATGTTCGCCGGCCGTGACGTCCATCGACGCCACGCAGCTGGTGGCCGCCACCACGGGCCGCGCCATGGCCATGGCTTCCAGCACCTTGTTCTGGATGCCGCGCGCGAGCCGCAGCGGCGCCACCACCACGGCGGCGTGCTGCACATAGGCGCGCACGTCGGGCACCGTGCCGGTGACGTTGACGGCGTCGCTCTGCAGCGCCTGCACCGCCGGCGCCGGGCTGCGCCCGACGATGTGGAAGCGCAGCGTCGGCCAGCGCTGCCGCAGCTGCGGCAGCGCCTCGGCAGCGAACCAGGTCACCGCATCGACGTTGGGCCAGTAGTCCATGGCCCCCATGAAGACCACCGGGATCTCGCCTTCGGGGAAGGGCGAGGGCCGCGCGGGATCGGGCGTGAAGAACTCGGCATCGACGCCATTGCCCAGCACGCCGGAACGGTCGGCGCTCTCCGGCGCCAGTTCACGGAAGAGCTGCGCTTCCTTCTCGGTGGCGAACAGCGACCAACGCGCCCGCGCCGCGAACCGGCGCTCGACACCCAGCAGCTTGGCGGCTTCGCGCCGGTAGACCCAGGACATCGGGAAGCCGTGACGGCGCGCGTACTCGGCCCACTTCGCGGAGTCGACGTCGGCGAAGTCGATGGCCATGGGCAGGTCGAAGTCTTCGGCGTACTGCAGCATCGAGGACGAGTAGACGAAGAGCACGTCCGCACGCCGCGCCTCGCGCTGGCGCTGCACCCAGCCCGCCAGCGCCGCGTCGCGGTAGAAAGCCACCGACAGCGGCCGACCGTCCGCCAGCCCGCCCAGGGCGCGCAGCTTCGCGGAACGGCGGTCCAGCCGTGAGACGTGCAACTCGGCACACATCTCGCGGACCTTGGGCACGTACTGTTCGTCGTCGGGGTCGTCGACGAAGGTCCCCAGCAGGACCTTGTGGCGCGAGGCCAGGCTCTTCAGCAGCTGGTAGGTGTGGATCTTGTCGCCCTTGTTGGGCGGGTAGGGCAGCCGGTGGGCCAGCATGAGCACGGTCGCCATCGCCTCACCCCAGGCTGCGCACCACGAACGGCCCCAGCCAGTTCGCGAAGCCCAGCGGCAGCCGCCGCCACGTCTCGATCATCAGCTTGTACTTCGCGTTGGCCGGGTTGTTCTGCGGCACGGCGTCGCGCTTGTACAGGCAGTATTCGTAGTGCAGCGGCGTGGGCTCGAAGCCCCAATTCTTCTTGAAGGCGTAAGGGCC
>JAEUPH010000297.1 GCA_016790395.1 Rubrivivax sp.
CCACGAACGCCACCGCGTGGCCTTTCCTTTCGCGCGCGGCGAACTGGCCCTGGACACGCCCGCCGCGCAGCTGGACGACACGCAGCGTGCCGGCCGCACCCTCTACCTGCAGGCCTGCGTGAGCTGCCACGACCGTGGCCGCGCTACCGAAGACGGCGCGGTGTGGGAAACGCGCCCGCTGTCCTACCCGCGCCTGGGTTTCCAGCCCGGCGAGCCCAACCTGCCACCGGTGGACGCCGTCAGCAGCGCCAGCGTCTACGCCAAGCACGAGGTGGCGCCGCGCCTCTCCGGCCTCACGGCGCAGCAGCGGCGCGGCGAGCGCCTGTTCCGCGACAACTGCGCCTTCTGCCACGGCGGCGACGGCAGCGGCCGCAACTGGATCGGCCAGTTCATGGAGCCGCATGCGCGCGACCTGACGCAGTACGACGACGCTGCGATGCCCGAGGCGGTGCTGAAGCAGCGCATCCGCGAGGGCCTGCCCGGCACCTCGATGCCGGCCTGGGCCGCCGTGCTGCCGCCGCGTGACATCGACGCCGTGGCCGCCTACGTGCGCCGCGCCTTCTTCCGCGACGGCGCCCGTGAAGCCCGCGCCGCACGCTGAGCAGCGCCGCGCGCTGGGCCTGGCCATGCTGCTCGCCCTGGCCGGCGGGCGTGTGAGTGGCGCCGCCCCCGGCTCGGCGGGCCTGCGCCTGCCCGATCTCTTCGACAGCCGGCGCACGCTCGACCTCACCGCTCTGCGTGGCCGCCCCTGGCTGCTGCACGCCTGGGCCTCCTGGTGCGCCCCTTGCCGCCGGGGCCATGGCGCGCTGCACGAAGTGGCGTCGCTGACCGGGCTGCCGCTGGTGGGTGTGGCGGTGCGCGACGACCCGCGCGACGCGCAGGAGTGGCTCTTCGCGCAGGGCAACCCCTTCACGCTGCAAGGCGTGGACCGCGAGGGCCGCGAGATCGCCCGCTTCGGCCTCGCCGGCCTGCCCGGCACCTTGCTCATGGACGCCACCGGTGTGCTGGCGCACCGCCACGACGGCGCGCTGACGCGGGAGGTGTGGCGCCGCGAGTTCGCGCCCCGCGTGGCGGCCGCGGCTCAGGGGCGGTCGAGCAGCGCCTCGAACTCGGCCAGCGGCAGGGGCGGCGCGAACAGGTAGCCCTGCGCCTGCTCGATGCCCTGCCCGGCGGCCCAGCGGCGCTGTGCTTCGGTCTCCACGCCTTCGGCCACGCTGCGCAGCTTCATCAGTCGGCACAGCTGCGCAATGAGATCGGCCACGGGCTGGTTCTCATCCAGGCCGGCGATGAAAGCGCGGTCGATCTTCAGCGCGTGGATGGGGAAGCGGCTCAGCGTGGCCAGGTTGGAGTAGCCGCGGCCGAAGTCGTCCAGCGACACCGTCATGCCGCTGGCGCTGATGGCGCGCAGTGTCTGCAGCGGGCCGTCGCCGGCGTCCAGCAGCATGGACTCGGTGATCTCCAGTTCCAGCCGCGACAGGTCGCAGCCTGCCTGCACCGCCACGGCCACGGTCTGCTCCGCGAAGTGCGGGTCGGAGAAGGCACGCGGCGAGACATTCACCGAGAGCACGAGGTCGCGCCCCAGAGCCTGCCAGCGCGCCAGTTGCGCCGCGGCGGTGGCGAAGACCTGGCGGTCCAGTTCCAGCACAATGCCCGTGCTCTCGCACAGCGGGATGAAGGCGTCGGGTTCGATGAGGCCACGCGCCGGGTGTCGCCAACGCACCAGCGCCTCGGCGCCGACGATGCGGCCGCTGGCCGTCAGCACGCGTGGCTGGTAGAAGACCTCGAACTCGCGCTGCTCCAGCGCATGGCGCAGGTCACCTTCCAGCTCGGTGCGCGCGCGCAGCGCCTGGCCCATG
>JAEUPH010000321.1 GCA_016790395.1 Rubrivivax sp.
TGCCGGCCTCGCCCTTCCGCACCGACCGGCGCCGGCCGCTCACGGCCAGCGGCCGCTTCATGCCTTGACGATGGCCTTCGGGCGCGGGGCGTCGGGCGTGAACAGCGCCGGCCCGTGCATCGCGGGGTCGGTGATGGAGGCTTCGCCGTTTTCCACATGGCCGGCGAAGCGGCGCACGAAGGCGGGGTCGTCGGCACGCGTCACGCGCCAGTCGTACCAGCGGTGCACCGGCAGCGGCAGCACCAGGCGCTGCGCGCTGCGCGGCGGCAGCACGACGACACGCGGCGCCGGGTCGGCGTAGGTCACCGCGGCCAGGCTGAAGCGCGCCTCGCCGCGGTCGGGGTTGTCCAGGCGCAGCACCAGCCCCTCGGGCGTGGTCTCCAGCTGCACGTCGGCCTGCGCGGCCGCGCCGCGGCCGGCGAAGTGGCGGTGCCAGCCATTGGGGCCCAGCAGCCACAGGTCGTGCCGGCCCTCGGCGGTGAGCGGCCAGCGGTCCTGCAGCGTCTGGCCCACGGCCGCCGTGTAGCGGCGGGGCGCCGCCGCGAGGTTCAGGCGGTCGTAGACGTGGATCACCGCACCGGTGCGGCCCCGGTTGTCGAGGTTCAGCGTCAGCTCGCGCGCGCCCACGCTGCAGCTGGCCTGCAGCGCGTAGGGCAGCGCCCGCGCGGGCCGCGCGCCGGGCGGCTGCACCGGCGGCACCGGCTGCGCCGGTGGCACGGGGCGCGTGGTGCCCGGCAGGGCGCGTGCGCGTGCCGCTTCCTGGGCGATGGACGGCAGGCGCGGCGGCGGCGCCGCGCCGCGCTTGAAGTCGAAGGCGCTGGTGAGGTCGCCACACACCGCGCGCCGCCAGGCCGAGATCTCGGGGCAGGCCACGCCGAAGCGCTTCTCCAGCAGACGCAGCGTGGAGGTGTGGTCGAAGACCTCCGAGCAGACATGCCCGCCGCGGCTGAAGGGCGACACCACGAACATCGGCACGCGCGGCCCCAGGCCGTAGGGGCGCTGCAGCCAGGCGTTTTCGGCCGGCTCGGGGTGCTCCGGCGCCAGCCGGCGGTGCATCTCGCCTTCGGTGCTGACGCCCGACTCGCCGGCCGGCCGCGGCGCGCCCGGCAGCAGCGACGGTGGCGCCGGCGGCGGCACGTGGTCGAAGTAGCCGTCGTTCTCGTCGTAGTTGACGAGCAGCACCGTGCGTGACCAGACCTCCTCGTCGGCCAGCAATGCATCGAGCACGCGTGCCGTGTAGTCGGCACCCTGCGCGGGGCTGCTCTTCCACGGGTGCTCGCTGTCGGCCACCGGCGCCACCACCCAGCTCACGGCAGGCAGGCGCCGGGCCACCACGTCGGCGCGCAGTGCGTCCAGCGCGCGCGTGGTGGCGGCGCGCTCGCGCAGCGCGGGGTCGTGGCCGGGCCGGCGGTGGAAGGCGTCGCGGAAGACGCGGAAGCCGGCCAGCGGGTTGTCGCCGAAGTTGTCGGCCACGTCCTGGTAGACCTGCCAGGAGACGCCCGCGGCCTGCAGCCGTTCGGCATAGGTCGTCCAGCGGTAGCCGGTGGTGTCTTCGGGTTTGCCGAAGTCCTCGAACTCGTTGTAGAGCGCCGGGCCGCCGCCGGTGCCGTGGGGGTCGTTCGTGCCCGTCCACATGAAGAGCCGGTTCGGCCAGGTGCCGCCCTGGAAGCTGCAGTGGTAGGCGTCGCACAGCGTGAAGGCATCGGCCAGCGCGACGTGGAAAGGCAGGTCGGCGGGGCCGAAGAAGGCCATCGAGTGGTCTTCCTTGGAGGCCGGCCAGTGCGCCATGCGGCCGTGGTCCCAGGCCTGCTGCGCGTCCGGCCAGCGGTGCGGCGTGCCTTCCACGCGCATCAGCGCGAAGCGCTCGCGCGTGTCGATGCGGAAGGGCGCAACGCTGCGCCGCGACGCCGCGTCCTTCGCCGGCTGCTGCCACACGGTGCGGCCACCGGGCAGCGGCACCGGGAAGGGGTCGGCGAAGCCGCGCACGCCGGGCAGCGCGCCGAAGTAATGGTCGAAGGCGCGGTTCTCCTGCGTGAGCAGCACGATGTGCTCGATGTCGCGCAGGTCGCCGTGCCGGCTGGCCGGTGCCACGGCGTGCGCGCGCTGCACCACGCCGGCCAGGCCGCCCAGTGCCGCCGCGCCGGCGCCGGCGAGGAAGCGGCGGCGCTTCGTCGTCATGGCAGCCGGCGCCCTTCGGCGTCGAAGGCCATGGCGGCGGCAAGGTCGGGCTGCAGGCCGACTTCGGCGCCGGCCGGCAGCGCGCCTTCGGCCGCGCCGGCCTTGGCCACCAGCGCGTCCTGCACGCCGGCCACGCGCAGGTGCACGATGGCCGAGTCGCCCAGCTGCTCCACCAGCTCCACGCGCGCCGGCACGCCCTGGCCGGCGGCGGCCAGGTGCAGGTGCTCGGGCCGCAGGCCGGCGCGGCGCGCGTCGGCACGGCCGCCGTGCAGCAGCGCCCACAGCGCGGCGTGCGCGGGCTCGGCCGTCGCCGCCGGCGCGTCGACGAGGTTGATGCGCGGTGCGCCCAGGAAGCCGGCGACGAACTCGTTGGCCGGCTGCTGGTAGAGCGTGAGCGGCGCGCCGATCTGCTCGATGCGGCCCTTGTTGAAGACGGCGATGCGGTCGCCCAGGGTCATGGCCTCCACCTGGTCGTGCGTCACGTAGACCATGGTCGTGCCCAGCTCCTTGTGCAGCCGGGCGAGTTCGATGCGCATGTTCACGCGCAGCGCGGCGTCCAGGTTGGACAGCGGCTCGTCGAAGAGGAAGACCTTGGGCTTGCGCACGATGGCGCGGCCGATGGCCACGCGCTGGCGCTGGCCGCCCGAGAGCTCCTTCGGCAGGCGCTGCAGCAGCTCGGTGATGCGCAGCGTCTCGGCGGTCCTGGCCACCTGCGCCTCGCGCTCGGCCTTCGCCACGCCGGCCATCTTCAGCGCGAAGCCCATGTTCTCGGCCACGGTCATGTGCGGGTAGAGCGCATAACTCTGGAACACCATGGCCGCCCCGCGGTCGGCGGGGCGCACGTCGTTGGCGCGCAGGCCGTCGATGAGCAGGTCGCCCGACGAGATGTCCTCCAACCCCGCGATCATGCGCAGCAGCGTGCTCTTGCCGCAGCCGCTGGGGCCCACGAAGACGAGGAACTCGCCGTCGCGCACCTCCAGGTCGACGCCGCGGATGACCTCGGTGGCGCCGAAGCGCTTGTGCACGCCGCGCAGCGTGACCTGTCCCATCTCAGTCTCCTCCCCGCCGCACCTGGCCCAGGAAGCCACGGTACCAGTCGGCGCTGGCCTTGGGCGTGCGCTTCTGCGTCGCGTAGTCCACGTGCACGATGCCGAAGCGCTTGGCGTAGCC
>JAEUPH010000340.1 GCA_016790395.1 Rubrivivax sp.
ACCGGCGGGTCGAAAGCGGTGCAGAATCCGCCTCCTTGCCGGCCTGGCCCGGCTTCGTTCGCGCCCCCATTCCACCTTGAAGACAGCCCACGTCGACGGCGACACCCGGTCGCAAGCACCACCAGGGAGTCCTTGATGACGAGGCCCGAAGAATCCGTCGTCGACGGTTCGAAGGCCCAGGCCAAGGACCTGCCCGCCCTCGACAGGCTGCTGCGCCACGCCCCCGTGGCCGCGCTGCTCACCGAACATGGCCACACGCTGGTGGCGGGCATTGCCCGACGCCTGATCGATGAACTTCGCGCGCAGGCGCTGACCGGCACGCTCGCGCTGGCCGCCGTGCAGCCCGACGCGCTGGCCACGGCGGTGGCAGCCCGCGTGGCCGGGCGCCTCGCGCCCAACATGCGACGCGTGCTGAACCTCACCGGCACGGTGATCCACACCAACCTGGGCCGCGCCTTGCTGGCCGAGCCGGCGCTGCAGCACGTGCTGGCCATGATGGCCGGGCCCAACAACCTGGAGTACGACATCGCCAGCGGCGGCCGCGGCGATCGCGACTCGCTGGTGGAAGAGCTGCTGTGCACCATCACCGGCGCCGAGGCCGCCACGGTGGTGAACAACAACGCCGCGGCCGTGCTGCTGACCATCGCCGCGCTGGCACGTGACCGCGAGTGCATCGTCTCGCGCGGCGAGCTGGTGGAGATCGGCGGCGCCTTCCGCATGCCCGACGTGATGGCCGCCGCCGGTGCCAGGCTGGTGGAGGTGGGCACCACCAACCGCACCCACCCGCACGACTACGAGCGCGCCATCGGCGAGAAGACGGCGCTGGTGATGAAGATCCACACCAGCAACTACGCGGTGCAAGGGTTCACCAGCGCCGTGGACGAAGCGGAGCTCGCCACCATCGCCCACGGCAAGGGCGTGCTGCTGGCCAGCGACCTGGGCGCGGGCTCGCTGGTCGATCTTTCGCAATGGGGCCTGCCGCGCGAGCCGCTGCCGCAGGAGAAGCTGGCCGCCGGCTGCGACGTCGTCACCTTCAGCGGCGACAAGCTGCTGGGTGGCCCGCAGGCCGGGCTCATCGTCGGCACGAAGGCGGCTATCGGGCGCATCCGCAAGTTCCCGCTCAAGCGCGCGCTGCGCATGAGCAAGCTGCCGCTGGCGGCGCTGGAAGCGACGCTGCGCCTTTACCTGCGCCCCGAGCGCGTCGCGCAGGACCTGCCGACGCTGCGCCTGCTGACACGGCCCGCCGCGGCCATCCGGGCGCTGGCCGAAGCGCTGCAGCCCGCCGTGGCCCGTGCCGTGGCGCCACGCTTCGACGTCGCGGTCGTCGACCTGAAAGGCCAGATCGGCTCGGGCTCGTTGCCGGTCGAGCAGCTGGCCTCGGCCGGGCTGGCGATCGCGCCGGTGGGGCCGAAGAAGGGCGCGGGTCGTGCGCTCGATGAACTCGCCGGGGCGCTGCGCGCGCTGCCGCTGCCGGTGATCGGCCGTGTGGCGGAGGACCGGCTGCTGCTGGACCTGCGTTGTCTGGAAGACGCTGCGGCATTCACGGGCCAACTGCCGGCGCTGGCGGCTGCGAT
>JAEUPH010000040.1 GCA_016790395.1 Rubrivivax sp.
ACACCGACACGCCCAGAATGTCGTGCACGGTGAAGTACGGGTGGAACGGCAGGCCGTCCAGCGGGATGCCGGTCTTCGGGTCCTTCTTGGCCTTGATCTCGACGCCGTCGGGATTGTTCGAGCCCACGTCGTGCAGCGCCAGCAGGTGCGCCACCACCAGGCCCAGCAGCACCAGCGGCACGGCGATGACGTGGAAGGCGAAGAAGCGGTTCAGCGTGGCGTCACCGACCACGTAGTCGCCGCGGATCAGGATGGAGAGATCGGGCCCGATGAACGGGATGGCGGCGAACAGGTTGATGATTACCTGCGCGCCCCAGTAGGACATCTGGCCCCAGGGCAGCAGGTAGCCCATGAAGGCTTCGGCCATCAGGCACAGGAACAGCGCGCAGCCGAACACCCAGACCAGTTCGCGCGGCTTCTTGTAGCTGCCGTAGATGAGGCCGCGGAACATGTGCATGTACACGCAGATGAAGAAGGCGCTGGCCCCCGTCGAGTGCATGTAGCGGATGATCCAGCCGCCCGGCACGTCGCGCATGATGTACTCGACCGACTCGAAGGCCTTGGCCGCATCCGGCTTGTAGTGCATCACCAGGAAGATGCCGGTGACGATCTGCAGCACCAGCACCAGCAGCGACAGCGAGCCGAAGAAGTACAGCCAGTTGAAGTTCTTCGGGGCGTAGTACTCCGACAGGTGCTTCCTGTACTCGGCGAACGCGGTGGGGAACCGGTTCTGCAGCCAGACGGTGGCCTGCTCCAGCGCCGGCGCGCCGGCAGGCGCTTCCTTGAAATCAGCCATGGGTTCCTCGTTCGATGGCAGCGGGGCGGCCCATCAGGCCTTCTTGTCTTCGCCGATCAGCACGACCGAATCCGACAGGTACATGTGCGGCGGCACTTCCAGGTTGTCCGGCGCCGGCTTGTTCTTGAAGACGCGGCCGGCGAGGTCGAAGGTGGAGCCGTGGCAGGGGCACAGGAAGCCGCCCTGCCAGTTGTCCGGCAACGAGGGCTGGGGACCCGGCGTGAACTTGTCGCTGGGCGAGCAGCCCAGGTGCGAGCAAATGCCCACGCCGACGAAGAACTCGGGCTTGATCGAGCGCGCCTCGTTGCGCGCGTAGGCCGGCGTCAGTTCGTCGGGCTTGCGCTTCGACTGGGGGTCGGCCAGTTCGGCGTCGATCTTGGGCAGTGCAGCCACCTGCTCGGGGGTGCGGCGGACGATCCACACCGGCTTGCCGCGCCATTCCACGGTGAGTTTCTCGCCGGGCTTCAAGCCGCTGATGTCCACCTGCACCGGGGCACCGGCGGCACGGGCACGCTCCGAAGGCGCGAAGGAGCTGACGAAAGGCACGGCGGCGGCAACGCCACCGACGGCTCCGGCGCCGCAGGTGATGGCGATCCAGGTGCGGCGGCTGCTGTCCACAGGGGTACTCACGGGCTGGTCGGCGGCGGCGTCGCTCATGAAGGTCCTTGCAGGCTGGGGCAGAGTTCAGGAGAACTCGGAATTCTAGCCGACAGCCCATCCCGGCCCTGATACCGACGAGGTGGCCGTCCCCGACGTTAGCCCATTGACGCGATCCGGTGCGGCCACTACCGTGCCTTCGCGCCCTGCCGCCCGTGCGCAAGGCAAAAAACCAACAGACCCCAGGAGTGTGTCCATGAGCTTCAGTTCCGAATTCAAGGAGTTCGCCCTCAAGGGCAACGTGATGGATCTCGCCGTCGGCGTGATCATCGGCGGCGCCTTCGGCAAGATCGTCGACTCCGTCGTCGGCGACCTGATCATGCCCATCGTCGGCAAGATCTTCGGCGGGCTGGACTTCAACAACTACTTCATCGCGCTGTCGGGCCAGACGGCCACCACGCTGGTCGAGGCCAAGAAGACCGGCGCCGTGTTCGCCTACGGCAGTTTCCTCACCATCGTCATCAACTTCATCATCCTGGCCTTCATCATCTTCATGATGGTCAAGCAGATGAACCGCCTGAAGCGCGAAGCGCCTCCCGCCCCGCCGGCCCCGCCCGCCCCGACGCCGGAAGACGTGCTGCTGCTGCGCGAGATCCGCGACGCCCTGAAGCAGTGAATCCGTAACCCGGCGTGACGGCACCCGGACGGCCCGGGCGCCGTCCTGCCGGCGGGCCCGGAAGGCCTTGCTTATCGGGCGTTCCGCCGGCTGGGCGTTGCCGCATACTTGGGCGTCCCGGTCCGTCCGGCATGACCCGCCCATGAAGCCGAACCCTCTTCACCGCCTGCCCGCGCCGCTGGAGGCGGCCGTGCAGCGACTGAAGATGGCCGCGCGCGACGCCGCTGAACGCAGCATCGAAAGCCTCGGCCTGGCCGCGCTCGCCTCGAGCAATGCCTTCCAGCGCGACGGCCTGCTGGGCGCGCAGTTCGAACTGAACCGCAAGTCGGCCGTCTTCGTGCTGACCTTCAACGACGCGCTGGACGAACGCATCCTGCGCGAGCTCTCGCCACGCCAGCCCGGCGCCACCAACATGGCGCCGCTGACCGACGACCACGTCGCCCCGCCGCCGGCCGCCGCCCCCACCGACTGGGCCTCGCTGAGCCTGGTGGAGGACAAGGAGGTCGAGGCCCAGATCTCGGCCGACCGCTTCGGCCTGGAGATCTCGCACGCCTGCGAATGGGAGCTTCGGGAACTGGAGGGCTACGTCAGCGCGCTGCTGGGTGAGGCCGGCGGCGAACGCGACCGCAACCCGCTGCGGCCCGACCTCGTGGGCCACGCCATGATCCGCGGCATCGAAGCCGTGTCCGACCGGCCCGAGATCCGCAAGGTGCTTTCCGGCGAATTCAGCCGCTCGCTGGGCGGCCTGCTGCGCGAGACCTACGCCGACATCGTGGCCGGCTTGCGCAACGCCGGCGTGCAGCCCCAGGGCCTGACGGTGCGCCACCGGGGCCTGCGCAGCGATGGCGGCGCGCACGAAGAGGACGCGCCCACCACCGGCGGCGCACTCGGCCGCCACGGCGAAGGCCACTCCAGCACGCGCTCGGGCTTCTCCACCGGCCCCGGTCACGGCAACAGTCACCGCCACGCCAGCTACGGTGGGCCGGGCTTCGGCAGTTCCACGCGCACCGGGGCACGCTCCTTCGGCCATGTCGACCCGGCGATGATGACGCTGATCCGTCGGCTGACCCATGCCGAAGGCGCCGGTGGCCGCGGCGACGGGCCCAGCGACTACGGCCACTGGAGCGACGACGCCGCGCCGCCACCGCCCAACCTCATCCGCGCCCACCGCGACGAACTGCGCCAGGCCGCCAAGAGCGCCCCTGACCACCTGGTGATCGACCTCATCGGGTTCATGTTCGACCAGATCCTGGCCGACCCCAAGGTCCCGCCGCAGATGGCACGCCAGATCGCCCGGCTGCAGCTGCCCGTGCTGCGCGCGGCGCTGGGTGATGCCAGCTTCTTCTCGTCGCGACGCCATCCGGTGCGCCGCTTCATCAACCGCATCGCGTCGCTGGGCGCCGCCTACGAGGACTTTGGCGAGGAAGGCGCGCGTGCCTTCCTGTCCAAGGTCAAGGCCCTGGTCCACGAGGTGGTGGACGGCGACTTCGAACAGATCGACGTCTACGAGCAGAAACTGGCCGCGCTGGAGGCCTTCACCGCGGAACTGGCCTCGCGCGACGGCGGCGACGGCGGCCAGGCCGCCGCGCTGCTGGGCGAGAAGGAAGACCAGGCGCGGCTGCGGGCGCTGTACGCCAGCCGGCTGTCCGGCGAGCTCAAGGACATCTCGGCGCCCGCCTTCCTGCGGGACTTCGTCAGCCGCGTCTGGAGCCAGGCGCTGCTGCGCGCGGCCGAGAAGTCGGGCCCCGACGGCGCGCTCACCCAGCGCATGCGGGCCGCCGGACGCGAGCTTTTCCTGAGCGTGCAGCCCAAGACGACGCCCGCGCACCGCAAGGCCTTCCTGGCCGAACTGCCCAAGCTCATGCAGGACCTCACCGAGGGCATGAACCTCGTGGGCTGGCCCGAGGCCGAGCGCCGTGCCTTCTTCGGCCAGCTGATGCCGGCCCATGCCGAGGCGCTGAAGAGCCCCTTCGCGCGGCCGCTGGACATCAACATGATGGCTCGGCAGCTGGAGGGCGCGCTGGCGCACCCGGTGCCGTCGCGCGAGGAGCTCAAGCACGCACCGCTGCCCGCCCAGGCCGAGATGCCGGCACCTCAGCTTTCGGCCGACGAGGCACGGCGTGCGGGCCTGCTCACCGAGGCGGCCGTCGACTGGAACGGCAAGATCGACATCGACCTCGGCGCCGAGCCCGAGCCGGCCGAGACCGACACCGCCCTGCCGGGGCTGCCGACATCGTCCGAGCCGCCCGAGCCCACCGAAGGCCGCGCACTGGCCGAGAACGTGCAGATCGGCTTCGCCTACCAGATGAACCTCAACGGCCAGTGGCACAAGGTGCGCTTGTCGCACGTGAGCCCGGGTCGCAGCTTCTTCATCTTCACCTACGGTGCCAAGCAGCGGAAGACCATCTCGCTGACGCAGCGCATGCTGGTCCGCCTGTGCGAGACCGGCCGCATGAAGGCCTACGAGAGCGCCTACCTGGTGGAACGCGCCACGGCGCGTGCGCGCCAGCAGCTGGCGGCGCTGGCGGCCGGCGCCTGAGTCGGCCCCAAGGTCCGGTCTTCGCCCGGCCCGCCCCCCGAGGCGAGCTCAAGCGGGCCGGCAGAGCCCGGTTCCGCCAGAGGCATCACCGAGCCAGGCGCCGCGCCAGGCGCGTGGCCGCCACCAGGCTGGACGCGTCCGCAACGCCGCGGCCGGCGATGTCGAAGGCCGTGCCGTGGTCGGGGCTCGTGCGCACGAAGGGCAGGCCCAGCGTCACGTTGACGCCCTCCTCCACGCCCAGGTACTTCACGGCGATGAGGCCGTGGTCGTGGACCATCGACACCACGAGGTCGAAGGCGCCGCGCCGCGCCTGCATGAACACGGTGTCCGGCGGGAAGGGGCCACGGGCGTCGATGCCTTCGGCCACCGCGGCGGCGACGGCCGGCGCGATGACGCGGAGCTCCTCGTCGCCGAACAGACCGCCCTCGCCGGCATGCGGGTTCAGCCCCGCCACCGCGATGCGCGGTGCCTCCAGGCCCCAGGCGGCGGCGCTGCGCCGCGCGATGCGCAGCGTGTCCAGCACGGCCTCGAAGGAGAGGGCATCGATGGCGCTGCGCAGGGACTGATGGATGGTCACCAGGACCACCCGCAGCTCGGCGTTGGCCAGCATCATGCGCACCGGAGGTGGAGCCCCGTCCGCTCCCGCGGCCAGCGCCTGCAGCATCTCGGTGTGGCCCGGGTAGGGCACACCCGCGGCCGCGAAGGCTTCCTTGTGGATCGGCGCGGTGACGATGGCGGCGCCCGCGCCTTGCCGCACCAGCGCCACGGCGTGTTCGATGCAGCGCGCGGCTGCCGCGCCGTTGCGCGCGTCGATGCGGCCCCGGGGCAGCGCTGCCAGTCCCTCGGGCAGCCCCGGCGGCGGCAGTAGCGGCAGGCAGCCCGGCGGGACCGCAACGAAGTCATCCGGATGGTCGATCACCGCCGTCATGGGCGCACCGGCGCGCCTCAGCACGGCCGCGTCGCCGATGACCACGGCATCCGCCAGCTCGCCCGCGACGAAGGCCTTGACGATGATCTCAGGCCCGATGCCCGCGGCATCGCCCATCGTGACGAGCAGCGGCTTCATCTAGCCTCCCGCACGCTGCGCGCCGGCCCTCCGAGGGGCCGCGAGCGCCTTGGGAACGGCCCGGCGGGGCTCATGCCGGGTTGTCCACGTCGATGAAGCGGTGCGGCAGCCCGAATTGCGCCGCCACGTGCGCCGCCACGGCCGGCGCGCCGTAGCGTTCGGTGGCATGGTGGCCGCAGGCCAGGAAGGCCACGCCGGTCTCCCGCGCCAGGTGCGCCTGCGGCTCGCTGACCTCGCCGGTGAGGAAGGCGTCGGCGCCGGCCGCGATGGCGGCCTCGAACCAGCCCTGCGCCCCGCCGGTGCACCAGGCGATGCGCGAGAGCGCACGGCCGTCGCCCGGCAGCACCAGCGGGGTGCGGCCCAGCTGCTGCTGCACGTTGGCGGCAAAGGCGTCCAGCGCCAGGCCGCCCGCCGGGCCGATGAAGCCGAGATCGGCTTCGCCGAAACGGGCATCGGCGCGCAGGCCCAGGCGCCGGCCCAGCTGCGCGTTGTTGCCGAGTTCGGCGTGGGCGTCCAGCGGCAGGTGGTAGGCGAAGAGGTTGGCACCGGCCTGCATGAGCCGCCGCACGCGCTCGCCCAGCCAGCCGGTGAGCCGGCCGTCCTGGCCGCGCCAGAACAGGCCGTGGTGGACGATCAAGGTGTCGGCGCCCGCGGCCAGCGCGGCGTCGATGAAGGCCAGGCTGGCCGTCACCCCTGAGGCGATGCGGTGCACCTCGCGCGCGCCCTCGACCTGCAGGCCGTTCGGCCCATAATCCTTGAAGGCCGCGGGCTGCAGCAGCGCATCCAGGCACTTCTCGATCTCGACACGGTCGGCCATGCGCCGATTCTGGACCACCCCATGTGGCGACGCACCTGGCTCGTCTTCTCGCAAGCCGTCACCGTGGCGGTGGCCGTGCTCTTCGTGGTGCTGACGCTCAAGCCGGAATGGTTGCCGGGCTCGCGCCCGACGACCTCCCGCATCGCCCTGCCGGCGCCCACGCTCGTGCAGTTGCCGCCGTCGACGGCGGCCTCGGGCGCCGGCGGCTATGCCCTGGCAGCCCGCCGTGCGGCGCCGGCGGTGGTCAGCGTCACCGCGACCAAGCTGGCGCGC
Source organism: Rubrivivax sp. (assembly GCA_016790395.1). Taxonomy (GTDB): domain Bacteria; phylum Pseudomonadota; class Gammaproteobacteria; order Burkholderiales; family Burkholderiaceae_C; genus Rubrivivax. The sequence continues at coordinate 6,765 of JAEUPH010000040.1, forward strand.
AAGGGGCCGCACGCCGAGGACCCTCGCTTCAAGGAGTTCTTCGGCGATGGCGACGTCTCGCCGCGGTCCCAGGTGGGCTTGGGCTCGGGCGTCATCGTGGCCCCTGAGGGCTACCTGCTGACCAACCACCACGTGGTGGAGGACGCCACCGAGATCGAGGTCCAGCTGCCCGACGGCCGCAACACCCGCGCCCGCGTGGTCGGCAGCGACGCCGAAACCGACATCGCGGTGCTGAAGATCGAGCTCGCCGGCCTGCCCGTGATCGCCTTTGGCGACGTGCGCGCGCTGCAGGTGGGTGACGCCGTGCTGGCCATCGGCAACCCCTTCAACGTCGGGCAGACGGTGACGGCCGGGATCGTCAGCGCGCTGGACCGCAAGCAGGCCGGCTCCTCGCCCTTCCAGAACTTCATCCAGACCGACGCCGCCATCAACCCCGGCAACTCCGGCGGTGCGCTGGTGGACGAACGCGGCGCGCTGGTGGGCATCAACACCGCCATCTTCAGCCGCAGCGGCGGCAGCATGGGCATCGGCTTCGCGGTGCCGGTGGACACGGCGCGCGAGGTGATGGCGGCACTGATCAGCGGCGGCAAGGTGCGCCGCGGCTGGATCGGCGTGGAGCCGCGCGACCTGGACGGCGATCTCGCCGAAAGTCTCAAGCTGCCGGTGAAGGACGGCGTGCTCATCGCCGGCGTGCTGCAGAGCGGGCCGGCCGCGCAGGGCGGCGTCAAGCCGGGCGACGTGGTGACGAAGATCGGCGGCAAGCCCGTGCGCAACACCGCCGATCTCTTCGCGGCGGTGGCTGCGCTGCCCCCGGGCGAGCCGACGACGCTGGCCTTGCAGCGCGGCGCGCAGGTGCTGGACGTGCAGGTGAAGGTCGGCGAGCGACCGCGACAGCCAGCCCGGCGCTGAGCGCTACAGCGCGATCGCCAGCCGCTCGAGGATGAGCACGGCGAAGAAGCCGAGCACGGCGATCAGGGTCCACTTGATGATGATCACGCCGCGGCGGCGCCACACCACCTGCCCGGTGGCGATGTAGGCGGCGAAGCACAGCAGCCCGGCCACGCCAAGAAGACCGAAGACGAGCCGGAACAGCACCATGGCGCCGCGCCCCTACCAGGCCGGCGCCAGCTCGGCGAACCCCGCCGGCGCGTCGGACTCGATCTCGAACGTGACCACCTCGAACGCCGAGGGGTCGGCCAGCAGCGCGCGCAGCAGCTTGTTGTTCAGCGCGTGCCCGCTCTTGTAGGCCACGTAGCTGGCCAGCAGCGGCTTGCCGGCGATGTGCAGGTCGCCGATGGCGTCCAGGATCTTGTGCTTCACGAACTCGTCGTCGTAGCGCAAGCCGCCTTCGTTGAGCACGCGCGTGTCGTCGATGACGATGACGTTGTCCATGTTGCCGCCCAGGCCCAGGCCGCGGGTGCGCATCATCTCCACGTCCTTCGTGAAGCCGAAGGTGCGGGCGCGGGCGATGTCGCGCTTGTACTGGCCGCCGGAGAAGTCGAACTCCACGCGGCGGCCGGTGGCGTCCACGGCCGGGTGGTTGAACTCGATCTCGAAACTGAGCTTGTAGCCGTGGAAAGGCTCCAGGCGCGCCCATTTCAGGCCGGCACCCTCACCTTCGCGCACCTCCACGGGCTTGAGCACGCGCAGGAAGCGGCGCGGCGCGTCCTGCTGCTCGACGCCGGCGCTCTGCAGCAGGAACACGAAGCTGGCGGCACTGCCATCGAGGATGGGCACCTCCTCGGCCGTGATCTCGATGACGAGGTTGTCCAGCCCCAGGCCAGCGCAGGCCGACATCAGGTGCTCGATGGTCTGCACCTTGGGCGCACCGGGGTCGCCGCCGGGGCTGATGGTGCTGGCCATGCGCGTGTCGGAGACGGCCGTGGCCGAGACCGGGATGTCCACCGGCACCGGCAGGTCGGTGCGGCGGAAGACGATGCCGGTGTCCGGCGGCGCCGGGCGCAGCGTGAGTTCGACCTTCTGGCCGCTGTGCACGCCGACGCCGACGGCACGGGTGATGGACTTCAGCGTGCGTTGGCGGATCATTTCAGTGCCGCACGGCCGCCCCGAAGGCGCTGAACGCCCCCTCGGGGGGCTGCGAACGAAGTGAGCTTGGGGGCTTCATGGCGCGATTGTCCCGCAGCCCGCATTCGCCTGCGGCAATGCAGGCGCATCGCTCTCGTCCTTCAGCCCCACGCCGGTGGCGCCGAGCCGCCGGGCGGCCGTCACCAGCCAGGCGAGCTTGTGCGCGGCCCGTTCGAAAGACAGTCCGGCCGGCCGGATGTTGGAGACGCAGTTGCGCTCGGCATCGCTGCGGCCGGGCGCGGGCGCCCAGGTGAGGTAGGCGCCCAGGCTGTCGGGCGACGACAGCCCCGGCCGCTCGCCGATCAGCACCAGCACCGCGCGCGCGGCCAGCACCGCGCCGGCTTCGTCGCCCAGGGCCACGCGGCATTGCCGCACCACCACCACCGGGCCCAGGCGCAGGCCCCCGGCCTCCAGCAGCGGGCGCAGCGCCAGCAGCAAGGGCAGCGCGTGCGCCTGCAGGGCGCGCGCCGACAGGCCGTCGCCCGCCACCACGGCCAGGTCGCAGCCGCCGGCTGCGGCGGTCGCCAGCCGAGCCGCGCTCTCGGGCGACAGGCGCCGGCCCAGGTCGGGCCGGCGCAGGTAGGTGGCGCGGTCACCGGCGGCGCTGTCGGCCGGCAGGGCCTCGAAGCCGTGTGCGGCCAGGTCGTGCAGCAGCGCCGCGGCATCCAGCGGCAGGTGCACGGCGTCGCGCGCCTGGGCGTGGGCCACGCCGAAGCGCAACCACTCGGCCGTGGGCAGGCTGACGCCGCTGCGGCCGAGCGCGATGCGCGCGGCGGTGAAGCTGCGCAGGCCGTCCCAGGGATCGGGCGCACTCATCGCGAGGACAGGTCTTCCAGCAGCGCATGCCGCGCCGGGGCCGGCAGCAGGGCGCCCTGCGCGTCGGTGATGCCCACGCGGGCCAGCCAGGCCTCGAACTCCGGCGCATGCCGCAGGCCGAGCAGGCGGCGCAGCACGGCGGCGTCGTGGAAGCTGGTGCTCTGGTAGTTCAGCATGATGTCGTCGGCCCCGGGCACGCCCATGATGAAGGTGACGCCGGCGGCGCCCAGCAGCGTCATCAGCGTGTCCATGTCGTCGGCGTCGGCCTCGGCGTGGTTGGTGTAGCAGATGTCGCAGCCCATGGGCAGGCCCAGCAGCTTGCCGCAGAAGTGGTCTTCCAGCCCGGCGCGCACGATCTGCCGGCCGTCGAACAGGTACTCGGGGCCGATGAAGCCGACCACGGTGTTCACCAGCAGCGGCGAGAAGGTCCGCGCCACACCGTAGGCCCGGGCCTCCATCGTCTGCTGGTCCAGGCCGTGGTGGGCGCCCGCCGAGAGCGCCGAGCCCTGCCCCGTTTCGAAGTACATGACGTTCGCACCCACCGTGCCCCGACGCAGCGCAAGCGCCGCGTCGCGCGCTTCGCGCAGCAGTGTCAGCGTGATGCCGAAGCCGGCGTTGGCCTTCTCGCTGCCGGCGATGGACTGGAACACCAGGTCCACCGGCAGCCCGCCTTCCATCAGCCGCAGCGTGTTCGTCACGTGCGTCAGCACGCAGGCCTGGGTGGGGATGGCGTGGCGCTGGATGACGCCGTCCAGCAGGCGCAGCAGCGTGGCCATCCCGGCCAGGCTGTCGCTCGCGGGGTTGATGCCGATGACGGCATCGCCGCAGCCGTACATCAGGCCGTCCAGGATGCTGGCGGCGATGCCGCGCGCGTCGTCCGTGGGGTGGTTGGGCTGCAGGCGCACCGCCAGCCGGCCCGGCAGGCCCAGGGTGTTGCGGAAGGCGGTGGTGACGCGGCACTTCGCCGCCACCAGCAGCAGGTCCTGCACACGCATGAGCTTGCTCACGGCGGCCGCCATCTCGGGCGTCAGGCCGGGCGCCAGCGCGGCCAGCGTGGCGCTGCCGGCGGCGTCGGAGAGCAGCCAGTCGCGGAAGGCGCCGACGGTGAGATGCGCCACCGGCGCGAAGGCCGCGGCGTCATGGCTGTCGACGATGAGCCGGGTGACCTCGTCGTCCTCGTAGGGCACCAGGGCTTCGTTCAGGAAGGTGGACAGCGGCAGGTCGGCCAGCGCCAGCCGGGCCGCCATGCGCTCCTCGGCGGTGGCGGCGGCCACGCCGGCCAGCTGGTCGCCCGAGCGCAGCGGCGTGGCGCGTGCGAGCAGCGACTTCAGGTCGTCGAAGCGCCAGACCCGGGCGCCGAGGGTGTGGGCGAAGCCCATGCCGGCCGCGCTAAGGCCCCGTGGCGCGACGCCCGCCGCTCACTGGCAGGTGCCTACGGCCAGGACCGGCGGTGCGGTGGCCCCGAAGTCCATCGACAGGTTCCAGAACTTCGTCGCCGAGCCGCTGCCCTGCGCGTCCACCTGGGCCACGCGCGAGACGGAAGGCCCCAGCTTCTGCGTGACGCGCCAGCCGGTGCCCACCGGGGCCACGTCGATCACCAGCTCGGTGCCCACGGCGCGGATCTTGCGCCATTCGGCGGCGATGCAATCGGCCACCACGCGCGGCGCCTTGGCGCTCTGGTGGGTTTGCGACGGCGGGCCATCGAGCTTGTCGCGCTGCGGCAGCGACACACAAGCGCCCAGGGACAGAGCGGCGATCGCGGCCGCTGCCAGGGTCTTCATCGGGTTCTCTCCTGTGTTTCGGGTGGGGTGGGCCGGCGCCTCGCGGCGACCGCCCGGAGAATGTATCCAGCGGCGAGCTGCCGGCAACATCCCCGGGGCGGGCGGCTTCTGTGGCCTAATCGCGGGCTTGCTTTCCCGAACGACGCGAATCCCATGCCCAAGAAGATCCGTACCGAAGAAGACGCCCGCGCCACGCCGCGTCCGCCCGCGCCCAAGGGCGTGACCATCACCATCAGCCGCGGCCAGAAGCGCAGCCTGGAGCGCGGCGCCCACACGCACTACAAGAAGAACCCGGGCAAGCGTCCGAAGTCGGGCGGCTGACGCCCTGGGAGGCGGCGGCCCTGCCGCCGGGAGCCGCATGCTCCGCATCACCGAACTCCGCCTCCCGCTGAACCACCCCGAGCCCGCGCTGCGGGCTGCCGTGCTGGCGCGCCTGGGCGTGCCCGACGCGGCGCTTGGCCACGTCCACGTCTTCCGCCGCGCCTGGGATGCGCGTCGCAAGAGCGCCATCGTGCTGATCTACACGCTGGACGTGGAGGTCGACGGTGAGGCCGAGCTGCTGGCGCGCTTCACGGGCGACCCGCACGTCCGCCCCGCGCCGGACACCCGCTACAAGTTCATCGGCCACGCGCCGGCCGACTTCGCCACGGCGGGCCGCCCGCGCCCGCTGGTCATCGGCTTCGGCCCCTGCGGCATCTTCGCGGCGCTGATCCTGGCGCAGATGGGCCTGCGCCCCATCGTGCTGGAACGCGGCAAGCCGGTGCGCGAACGCACCAAGGACACCTGGGGCCTGTGGCGCCAGGGCGTGCTGAACCCGGAGTCGAACGTGCAGTTCGGCGAAGGCGGCGCCGGCACCTTCAGCGACGGCAAGCTCTGGAGCCAGATCAGCGATCCGCGCCACCTCACGCGCAAGGTGCTCACGGAGTTCGTGAAGGCGGGCGCGCCGGAAGAGATCCTCTACGTCGCCAAGCCGCACATCGGCACCTTCCGGCTGGTGAGCATGGTGGAGAAGCTGCGCGCCGACATCGAGGCCCTGGGCGGCGAGATCCGCTTCCAGCAACAGGTGACCGACGTGCGCATCGAGGCCGGCGCGATCCGCGGCGTGACGCTGCACGACGGCACGCAGCTCGACGCCAGCCACGTGGTGCTGGCGCTGGGCCACAGCGCCCGCGACACCTTCGCGATGCTGCAGCGGCGCGGCGTGTTCCTGGAGCCCAAGCCCTTCTCGGTGGGCTTCCGCATCGAGCACCCGCAGGGCGTGATCGACCGCGCGCGCTTCGGGCCGAACGCGGGGAACCCGATCCTGGGCGCCGCCGACTACAAGCTGGTGCACCACGCCAGCAACGGCCGCGGCGTCTACAGCTTCTGCATGTGCCCGGGCGGCACGGTGGTGGCGGCCACGTCGGAAGCAGGCCGCGTGGTCACCAATGGCATGAGCCAGTACTCGCGCAACGAGCGCAACGCCAACGCCGGCATCGTGGTGGGCATCAACCCGGCCGACTACCGCCAGGACGGCCTGACGGAAGGCCCGGTGAACCCGCTGGACGGCGTGGCCTTCCAGCGTCTCTGGGAGAGCCGCGCCTTCGAGCTGGGCGGCGGCAACTACCACGCGCCGGGCCAGCTGGTGGGCGACTTCCTGAAGCGCCAGGCCAGCCGCGTGCTGGGCAGCGTGGAGCCTTCGTACAAGCCGGGCGTGCAGCTCACGAACCTGGCCGATGCGAAGAACCCCAGCCTGCCGCTCTTCGCGCTGGATGCCCTCCGCGAAGCCCTGCCCGCCTTCGAGCGACAGATTCCCGGCTTCGCCATGCGTGACGCCCTGCTCACCGGCGTGGAGACGCGCACCTCGTCGCCGCTGCGCATCACGCGCGGGCGCGACCTGCAGAGCCTGAACGTCAAGGGCCTGTTCCCGGCCGGCGAAGGCGCGGGCTACGCCGGCGGCATCATGTCCGCCGGCGTGGACGGCATCGAGGTGGCCGAGGCCGTCGGCCGCAGCCTGCTGGGCCTGCCGGCGACGGCCTGAGCCTCATGCGCCGGCACGCTGGCGCCGCATGCGCCACTCGTGGCCCTTGCGCTGCAGCCGGCGCCAGCCCGTCACCACACCGGTCAGACTGAGCACCAGGCCCGCGACGCTGAAGCCCAGCATCCACAGGTCCCAGGCCGGCCGCGCCGCCAGCAGCTGCGGCAGGTCGAAGCTGTGCAGGAAGGCGAACAGCCAGCGGTCGACGCGGCGGTGCTGCGTGCTGACCTGCTGGATGGCGCCGCTGCGTTCGTCGATCACCACCCAGGTGTCGTTGGGGTCGTCGAACTTCAGCCGCCAGGCCGGCAGCGGGCGCTCGTTGTGGCCGCCCATGGTGTGCGGCTCGCGGCTGTAGTACCAGCGGTCGTGCGCGGTGAGGCGCTCCTCGGCCACGATGCGGGCGCCGGGCATCAGCGCTTCGGCGGCGCGCGTCCAGCGCTCGGCCGGCAGGGCGCCGGTGTGCACGCTTTCGGCGTCCACCACCCACTGGCCGGCGACGCCGCGCGCCTGCACGTCGTGCACGCCGCCGACGCGCCGCCACACCAGTTCGCGCGGTGCGGCACCGGCGGCCTGCAGGCGGCGCAGCACGTCGGCCGCGGCGGGTGCCTTCGCCGGGTCCAGCGGGCCGCCGGCATAGGCGCCACGGTCGGGCTTGCGGCCCGGGGCGTCGAAGATCTTCCACGGGTTCATCGACATCAGCCCGCTGAACACCCAGGTCACGCACAGCAGGCCGCCGACGAGGCCGAAGACGTGGTGCCAGCGCTCCATGAAACCGGTGTACGGCGTGCGACGCCCGCCCCGGTAGGCACCGCGGAAGCGCCAGCGCATGACGCCGATGGCCATGCCGGCGATGGCGCCCACGGTGCCGGCGACGGACAGCCAGATCACGATGTCCGCCCACCAGGCGTCCACCACGCCGCCGCGGAACATGTACAGCCAGTGCAGCCAGGCGCCCAGCCAGCCCCAGCCGCGCTCGGTGCGTGTGGCGTCGCGCACCACCTCGCCGGTGCGCGAGCTGACGTAGAGCCAGCGCCCGGCCTCGTCGTCCACCGCCACGATGTGCAGCGGGCGGTGGGCGTCGAGCGCGCGCGAGTGCGTCCAGGCGTCCTCCTTCACGAGTTCCAGATGGCGGGCCGCATGGCCGCCGGCGAAGTGGCGCGCGGCGGCCACGGCCTCTTCGTCGGCCAGCGCGGCGATGGGCAGGCCACTCACTGCTTCCACGGCCACCACGCGCTTGGGGCCGTCGCTGAACACGTAGCGCGGCCGGCCGGCCACGCTGGTGAGGCGCCAGCTCTCCGACGCGGCCTTCGTGCCCGCCAGGCCCGCGGCCTTCAGAGCCTGGTCCAGCGGCACGCAGCAGCCCGCCGCCGGCAGGGCCGGCAGGCCCTGCAGCCGTTCGGCCGGCGTGAGCTTGGGGTAGCCCACGTACAGCATCACCATGCCCGAGAGGAACCAGGCCGCCATCACCACCGCCAGCGCGATGCCCAGCCAGCGGTGCACGAGGTAGAGCCAGCGTTTCATCGCGGCCCCCGTGGCGCACGGCCGCTCCGAAGCCACGGGGCGCCCCCGCGGGGGGCCGCGATCGAAGAGAGCTTGGGGGCCATGTCAGAACTTCAGGTCGGCGATGAGCTGCACCGTGCGCGGCGCGCCCAGCACCACCAGGTTGGACCCCACCGTCGCGGCATAGGCCTTGTCGGTGGCGTTGTCCACGCGCAGGCGCAGCAGCGCTTCGCGCGTCACCTGCCAGCTGGCGCCCAGGCCCAGCAGCTGGTAGCCGCGTTCCCAGGCGGTGTTGGCCGTGTTGGCGAAGCGGCGGCCCACCTGGCGCCAGTCGGCCTGCAGGGCCAGCGCCGGCAGCAGCTGCCAGCCGATCTGCGCCCCGGCCACCCAGCTCGGCGTGTTCGCCGGCCGGTTGCCGGCACGCGAGACCACCGTGGTGCCCACGGTCTCGAAGAAGTCGTCGAACCGGGCGTCGGTCCAGGCCAGCTGCACGGCGCCCTGCCAGGCCGCGGCGGGCTTCCAGCGCGCCGCGAACTCGATGCCGCGGCTGCCCTGCTGCCCCACGGGGATGACCCGCGTGCGGTCGTTCGGGTCGGTGATGGAGAGGTTCTTGCGCACGATGTCGTACAGCGCCACGCTGGCCTCGCCGCGCCGCTGGTCGAAGCTCAGCTTGCTGCCCAGCTCCCACTGGCGGCCCTTCGTGAGGTCGAAGTCGCGCAGCGCCGCGAAACCCGCCGTGGCCAGGATGCCCGAGGGCGGGTCGGCCGCCGTGCTGAACTGCGCATACACCTGCCACTGCGCGCTGAGCTCGTGCACCAGGCCCAGGCGGCCCGTGACGGGGCGGTAGGACGTCTCGTACAGCGCCGGGTTGGTGGCCGTCACCGTGCGGTGGTTGCGCACGGCCAGCGCGATGCGGTCCACGCGCAGGCCGCTGGTCAGCGCCCAGCCTTCGGCCAGCACGGTGCGGTTCTCGGCGAACAGCGCCACCGTGTGCAGGCGGTTGGTGGCGCCGGGCGTGTAGGTCCGCGTGATGCCGGGCGTGGCGTAGAAGGTGGTCGGTGCGGGCGCGTAGGGGTCGGTGCGGTCGAAGGGCCCGGCCACGCTGAGCGGGTAGCGCGTCTGCTTGTTGAAGCTCCAGTCCCAGCCGAAGGCGAAGTCGCTGCGCTGACCGGCCAGCGTGCTGCGGTGGCTCAGCTCGCCGCGGCTGCCCCAGACGTCCTGGTTGTGCCGCTGCAGCAGCGCGCTGGAGCGCTCCACCTGCGTGTTGGCCGCCACCCAGGTGTAGACCTCGACGTTCTCGTAGTCGCGCAGGGCCTCGTAGTGGTAGAGCGTGTGCGTGGCCTGCGTGGCCGGTGCGATCTTCCAGTTCAGCAGCGAGCGCACCCACAGCACGTCCTGCTGGTACTTGCCGTCCACGACGTTGTAGTTCACGCCCACGGTGCGCGGGTCGAAGCGCACCTCGCCCAGCACGGCGTTGTTGGCATCGCGCAGCAGCGGCGTGCCCCAGTAGGGCTGCGTCACCTTCTCGAACTGCTGCTCCACCGAAAGCGTGTGGCTCAGCACGGGCGCGAGCTCGGCGCGCCACGAGAGCCCCGCCTGCCAGCTCTTGCGGCCGTCGCCCATGGATTCGTGGGTGCCGGTGGTGGCGTTGAGGTCGGCGCGCAGCACCTGGCCGCCGAAGCTGCGCTGCAGGCTGGCGGCGGCCTGGCGCTGCGTGCCGGCGCCCAGGCGGAACTGCGTCAGGTCGCCCTGCGTGTCGGCGATCTTGGTGACGATGTTGATGGAGCCGCCCACGGCGCCGGAGCCGTGCAGGAAGCTGGAGGGGCCACCGATGGCCTCCACGCGGTCCACCAGCCAGGCGTCCACGGCGCGCGCCGAGATGGCGTCGTACTGCACCGTGATGCCGTTGTAGAGCTGCGCCAGGCTGCTGGCGCCGAAGCCGCGGTAGAAGGCCGAACCCGCGCCTCCGGGCTGGTGCGAGAAGCTCACGCCGGGGATGGCCTTGAGGATGGCCTGCGTGTCCAGCGCGCCCAGGGCGTCGATGTCGGCGCGGTCGACCACCGTCACGGTGGCCGGCGTTTCGCGCGCCGTGATGCCCAGGCGCGAGGCCGTGGTGGCGGGGGCGTCCAGCTTCAGCGGCAGGCTGCCGGTGATCTCGACACGCTGGGGTGCGGTGGATGTCTGGGCTTGGGACGGCGCAATGCCGGACAGCGCGGCCAGCGAAGCAGCCGCCAGGGGGCGAAGGACGAAGCTCATGGTCGATTCCATTGCGCGATGCGCAAGCCGCTGCCCGCCCGGCGTGCGGGCGTTTCGGCAGCAAAGGAGGGGGTACGACGCCCCCCGCGGCCGCGCTCAGGCAGCGGCCGGGGACGTCAACGCGGGCGGTTCAGGGGGCCGCGGGCGGGGCGCGCGGCTGCGCGCTGCGCCACGCGAAAAGCGGGCGCGGCGACAGCAGGAACAGGCGCGGTGGAGCGTCGGTGGCAACGCGCGGCGTGAGGGCCGCGGCATGGCCCGGCAGGGGTGCAGCGCCGTCCCCGGCGCCGAACATGCAGAACGGGCAGTGGTCCATCGAGGCGGAAGCCAGCGGCGCCGTGTCACCCCGTTCTTCCAGCGACACCAGTCGCGCGCCCTGTGCCGTGCAGATCTCGCCCCAGCGGCCCTCGCCCGCCGCAAAGGCCAGCGCGCGCGAGACCGAAGGTGCGAGCGCCAGCATCCCGATCGCGAACAGCGCGATCCAGGCAAAGCGATGCCGGTGACGGTGGAACCCGAGCACGCGCCGAGTCTAGCAACCGCAGCTGACGCGGCCGGCTTGGCTAGGCCTTGGCGGCCTCGGCCTGCTGCTCAACGATGGCCTGCAGCACGGCGGCGAGTTCGTCGACGAAGGGTGCGGCCCGTGCGGCCACCAGCGGCTCGCCCTGCTGCAGCCATTGCTCCAGCAAGCGCGCATGGCCGGCCAAGGCCTCGGCGCCGATCGCCCCGGCGGTGGAGGCCATGGAATGCGCGATCAGGCGAGCCGCATCGCGCTCGCCGGCTTCCAGCGCCAGCCTCAAGGCCGCGGCGTCACCCGTGCGCGTCTGGACAAAGCGCTGCAGGACACGTGCGTACAGGTCATGCCGGCCCAGGCAACGGTGCAGCCCGAGCCGGAAGTCGACGGCCGCCACGGGCTCGCCGGCCCGCGGCGCGCTCGCCTTCGTGCACCAGCGCGAGACGATGCGAAACAGCTCGGCGGGGTCGAAGGGCTTGCCGATGAAGTCGTCCATGCCGGCCTCGCGGCACAGTTCGCGGTCGCGCTCCAGTGCGTGCGCCGTCATCGCGATCACGGGCAGCCCGGCGCACTGCGGCAGCCGGCGCAGCCGGCGCGTCGTCTCGTGACCGTCCATGCCCGGCATCTGCACGTCCATCAGCACGATGTCGAAGCGGTGCGACGCCAGCAGCGCCAGCGCCGCGGCGCCGTCGGCGGCCATCGTCACCTGGGCGCCGCCCACGTCGCCCAGCAGGCCCCGCGCCACCATCTGGTTCAGCTCGTTGTCCTCCACCAGCAGCACTCGGCAGCCGGCCAGCCGCTCCAGCGGGTCCATGGCCGTGGGCAAAGGCTCGCCAGTCTGCGCCACGGCGCCCGGCGCCGCGGCCGCGGCCAGGGCGAAGGGCAAGCTGAAGTGGAACTCGCTGCCCCGCCCCGGCTCGCTGCGCGCCCCGATCACGCCGCCCATCAGCCCCACCAGCTGCTTGCAGATCGACAGGCCCAGCCCCGTCCCGCCAAAGCGGCGCGAGGTGGAGGCGTCCAGCTGGTCGAAGGGGCGGAACAGCCGCGGCAGCTGCGCTGCGGCGATGCCGATGCCGGTGTCGCGCACGGTGAAGTGCAGCGTCACCTGGCCCGCCTGCTCGCCGTCGGCCGCCACCCAGACAGACACCTCGCCCGCTTCCGTGAACTTGACGGCGTTGCTGCACAGGTTGAGCAGCACCTGGCCCAGACGGAGCGCATCGCCCACCAGCCGTCGCGGCACCTCGGGCCCCACCTCGACGCGGAAGGCCAGCCCCTTGTCCGACGCCGAGGGGCCCAGCAGCGCGCGCAGCCGCGCCAGCGCCTCGTCCAGCGAAAACGGGGCCGACTCGAGCTGCAGGCTTCCGGATTCGAGCTTGGAGAAGTCCAGCACGCCGTTCAGGATGTCCAGCAGCGCCTTGCCGGCGTGGTGCACATGGCCCAGCAGCTCGCGCAGCCGCGGCGAGATCTCCTCGCTGCGCAGCGCCAGCTGCGTGAGGCCGAGGATGGCGTTCATCGGCGTGCGGATCTCGTGGCTCATGTGGGCGAGGAAGTCGCCCTTGGCGCGCGTGGCCGCCTCGGCGGCGTCGCGGGCCTCGGCCAGCGCCGCGTTGCTGGTCTCCAGCTCGCGGGTGCGCTGGGCCACGCGCCGCTCCAGGCTGGCGTTCAGCTCGCGCAGGCCGTCCTCGGCGCGGCGGCGCTCCGTGATGTCCTCGCCAGAGCTCAGCAGGCCGGCCAGGCGGCCCTCGGCGTCGAACACCGGCGAGTTGCGCCAGGCGATGCGGCGGCGTTCGCCCTGCCGCGTGAGCACCTCGCTCTCGTGGTACTCCGACAGCGGCCGTCGCCCCGCCATCACCTCCAGGAACTCGCCGCGCGACTCGGCCAGCTTCTCGGGCGGTCGGCACGTGGCATGCCAGAAGCGGCCCACCAGCGTGCCTTCGTCCCAACCCAGCAGCTGGTGGCCCTTGCGGTTGACCAGGGTGATGCGCCCCTCGGCGTCCACCGCCACCAGCAGGGCCTGCGCCACGTGCAGGTAGCGCTCGGCGCGGTCGCGCTCGGCCTGCATGGCGGCGCGCGTGTCGGCCAGGTCGGACATGTCCTGCAGGAAGACCAGCGATGCCGGGCCGTCGGCCAGCAGCACCTCGGTCAGCGACACCAGGCAGCTGAAGGCCGTGCCGTCCCAGCGCAGGGCCTGGATCTCGTAGCTCACGGGCACCGGCTCGCCGGCCGCGCGCCGCCGCGACAGCTCGGCCACCCATTCGCGGCTGGCCGGCGCCACCATGGCGCTGACCAGGCGTTCGCCCAGGGCCTGCCCGTCAGGCACGCGGAACATCTCGAAGAAGCGCGGGTTGCCGTACAGCTGCACTTCGCCGCGCGAGATGCCGATGGCCAGCGGCGCCTGTTCGATGAACTGACGGAAGCGCGCGTCGTCCGAGCGCAGGTCTCCCGCTGCGGGCGTCGACGCGGCGGGGGCCGATGGGCCCGTGGGCTCAGTCATGGTGTGCCTCGCTTTCGTGCCAGCCGCCCAGCGCCCACGTCGACAGCGCCGCCATGGCCGCGAAGAGCCCCACGCCGGTGAGCGTGATGAGCGCCAGCGCGGCGAACATGCGCGGGATGTTGAGCTGGTAGCCGGCCTGCAGGATCTGGTACGCCAGGCCCGTGCCCGTGCCCCCCGTGCCGGCCACAAACTCGGCCACCACGGCGCCGATGAGCGCCAGGCCCGAGCTGATGCGCAGGCCGCCGAAGAAGTAGGGCAGCGCCGACGGGATGCGCAGCCGCACCAGCACCTGCCAGCGCGTGGCGTGGTTGAGCCTGAAGTAGCTCATCAATCCCGGGCTCACGCTGCGCAGCCCCAGCGTGGTGTTGGCGATGATGGGGAACAGGGCCACCAGCGTGGCGCAGATCACCAGCGAGGCGGTGGGGTCCTTGACCCAGATGATGATCAGCGGTGCGATGGCCACGATGGGCGTCACCTGCAGCAGCACGGCGTAGGGGAACAGCGCCGTCTCGATGAGCCGGCTCTGCACGAAGACGAAGGCGATGCCCACGCCCAGCACGATGGCGGCCGCGAAGGACAGCAGCGTGATCCTCAGCGTGTTGAGCAGCGCGGGAAACAGCAGGCCGGCGTCAGCCACCAGCGTCTGCGCCACGCGCAGCGGAGACGGCACCAGGTAGGGCTGGACATCGAAGCCGACCACCAGGCCCTGCCACGCCGCCAGCAGCACCAGCGCCACCGCCAGGGGATAGACGATGCGCTGCGCCTCCCGCTTCATGGCGCGAAGGCGTCGGCGCCGCTGGCGCGCAGCAGGCTGTCCTGCAGGCGCCGCGCGTGGTGGCTGAAGGCGGTGCTGACGCGGAACTCCGGCGTGCGTGGGCAGGGCTCGTCGATGAGCACCTCGTCCACCACGCGCCCGGGCCGGGCCGCCATCACCACCACGCGCTGCGACAGGAACACGGCCTCGTGGATCGAATGGGTGACGAACACCACCGTCAGCCTGCGGCGTTGCCACAGTTCCAGCAGTTCACCGTCCAGCCGGTTGCGCGTGATCTCGTCCAGCGCGCCGAAGGGTTCGTCCATCAGCAGCAACTGAGGGTCGGTGACCAGGCCGCGCGCGATGGACACGCGCATCTGCATGCCACCACTCAGTTCACGCGGCAGGTGGGTCGAGAACTTCTCCAGTCCCACCAGCTGCAGCGCGCCGGCCACGCGCGCGTCGGCCTCGGCGCGCGGCACGCCGGCCAGGTCCAGCGGCAGGCGCACGTTGGCCTGCACGCGCGCCCAGGGCATGAGCGTGGCGTCCTGGAAGACGAAGCCCAGGCGGTGGCCGCCGGCCTCGGCCTGCTGCACCGGCCGGCCCCACAAATGCACGCGGCCCCGGCTCGGCGGCAGCAGCCCGGCCACCATCTTCAGCAGCGTGCTCTTGCCGCAGCCGCTGGGGCCCAGCAGCGTGAGGAACTCGCCTTCGCCCACGCGCAGGTCCACCGGCAGCAGCGCGTGCGTGCCGTTGGGGTAGGTCTTCTCGGCCGCGAGGATCTCGACGGCAGGCGCGGCCCCGCTCATCCTGCGGCGACCGTGGTGCGCCTGTACATCTCGGCCAGGTGCGCGGCCGGCGTGATGGGGCCGTAGCGCGGCGGGTTCGCGGCGCTGGTGCACGGGGCCAGCGGCACGATGGTGGCGTCGCCGTCGAGGTCGAAGAAGTAGGCGATGGACCAGCGGTCCCGGCCGCTCAGCCGGTTGACGACGCGGTGCGGGTTCGACAGCCAGCGGTCGTTCGTCCAGCGCTGCATCAGGTCGCCGACATTGACGACGAAAGCGCCCGGGACGGGCGGCACGTCGATCCAGCGGCCGTCGCGGCGCTGCACCTGCAGGCCACCGGCCTCGTCCTGCAGCAGCAGCGTGAGCGCGCCCCAGTCGGTGTGCGCACCGCAGCCGATCTGGCCGGGTGCAGCCCCGCCCTCCCCTTCCCGGGGCTGCGGCGGGTAGTGCAGCAGCCGCGTCGTGCACAGCGGCTGGCGCATGAAGGCGTCGAAGTGGCCGGCCGGCAGGCCCAAAGCGAGCTCGTAGACGCCCATCAGCCGCTTCGCCAGCCCGTCCATGGCCGCCTGGTAGGCGCGCATCGCGGCCTGGAAACCCGGCACCAGCGCCTCGTCGGGCCAGGCGTTGGGCGCGAAGGCTTCGACACCGAGGTAGAAGCTCTCTTTCAGGTCGGGCGGGCGCGCC
The DNA here is from genome assembly GCA_016790395.1 of Rubrivivax sp. GTDB lineage: Bacteria > Pseudomonadota > Gammaproteobacteria > Burkholderiales > Burkholderiaceae_C > Rubrivivax. The sequence goes on from JAEUPH010000040.1 coordinate 22,445, forward strand.
GGGTCCAGCGCCTGCCAGCCGATGGGGTCGAAGCCGCGCTGCTTCCCCGACAGGTCCACATGCCAGCGCCGCTTGGTGGCTTCGGCCAGCGCGAAGAAGCGGTGGCTGGCGTCGAAGGCAGCGTCGGTCACGGCCTGCGGCACGCCGTGGCCGGTGACGGCGTAGAAGCCGGTGTCGCGCAGCGCGGCGTCGATGCGCGCCGCCGCGGCGGCCGGCGGGCCGGCCGACAGGTCGATGATCGGCAGGCCGGCAGCGCTCATCACGGCAGGATCTTGAGGTCCTTCACGAACTGCGTGGTGTAGGTGCGCTTGAGGTCCACCTTCTTCGGGTCCAGCTGGCCCAGCGACACCATCATGTCGTAGGTGGTCTTCATGCGCGCGTCGGTGACGATGCCGACGCCGGCCTTCGCGGCATCGCCGCCGAAGACCATGCCGCTCTCGTTGAGCAGCCGGATGCCGACGGCGATGCGGTCGTCGGTCATGCTCGGGTTGTCCTTCTTGATCAGCGCGTTGGCAGCCGAGGGGTTGCCCTTCAGGTAGTCCTTCCAGCCCTGCATGCTGGCCTTCACGAAGGCAGCCACGGCCTTCGGGCGCTCCTTGATCGTCTTCTCCATGCAGACGATGGTGGTGCTGTACGGCGGCCAGCCGTGGTCGGAGAGCAGAAAGACGGTGGGCTTGAACTTGGCTTCCTTCTCGATGGCGTAGGGCTCGCTCGAGAGGTAGCCCTGCTGCACCACGTTGCGGTCGGCGATGAAGGGCTGGATGTTGAAGGTGTAGGGGCGCTTCTGCTCCTCCTTCAGCATGTACTTGGCCTTCAGCCAGGGCCACTGCACGGTGTAGCCGGCCGGCGAGATGAGCAGCGTCTTGCCCTTGAGCTGCTCCAGCCTGTCCACCACGCCGGGGTGGCCGATGAGCACCAGCGGGTCCTTCTGGAAGGCGGCCGCCACGGTGACGGCCGCGATGCCCTGCTCCCAGGCGCTGAAGGTCTGCATGTCGTAGCCCATCACGCAGTCGGTCTGGCCGGCGGCCAGCAACTGCATGATGTTGACCTGCGGGCCGCCCATCTTGAGCGTGACGTCCAGGCCTTCCTTCCTGTACAGGCCCGTGGCCTGCGCCTGGTAGAAGCCACCGTGCTCGGCCTGCGCGTACCAGTTGGTGATGAAGGTGAACTTGTCGGCGGCCGCGGCCCCGAAGGCGGCCGAGGACAGCGCGGCAAGCAGGGGCAGGCGAAGCAGGCGGCGTGGCATCGGGGATCCTCGTGCGGAGCCGGGCCCCGCGTGGGCTGCGATGGTACCGATGCCCCGCCGCCCGCGCGCCGGTCGGGTCAGGCGGCGTCGCTCGTCAGCGTCAGCAGGATGCTGGCGTACCAGGCGCAGTTCAGTCCCAGGGACTCGTCCTGCACCAGGTCACGCGTCTTCATGTCCAGGCGGCCCGCGTGCACGCCCAGCAGCTTCCAGGGCAGGCCGCCCAGGGCGGGGTCTTCGCTGCGCATCACCACCGGCGCGCCGCTGGTGCCGCGGTGCGTGCGGCCGTCGGTGAGGAAGAAGCCCTGGCCCTGGAAACGCAGGCCGAAGGACGAGGCGATGATGGCCTGGCGCACCACCGGCAGGTGGTGCAGGTCGTCGTGGAAGCCGAGCGGGAAGCCGACGATGAGCAGCGCCGTGCCCACCTCCACCTCGTCCAGCGCACCCTGCAGGTGCGCCGGCGAGAAGGCGCGCAGCACGGTGGCCTCGGGCAGCGCGTCGCGTTCGATCTCGAGCACCGCGACGTCGATCTCGCCGCCGGAATCCGCACCCTGGCGCCAGTTGGCCAGGCCGTCGCGGTACAGCAGCACCGACCAGTTCTTCGAGCGCGTGAGGTTCACGGCGTCCTGGTGCAGCTCGATCTCGATGCGGTCGGGCAGGTGGGCGCTGGGCTCGTCGATCAGCACGTGGCGGCTGGTGACGAGGAAGAGCCGCTCGTCGCGCTCGAAGAAGAAGCCGCTGGCCCGCGTCAGCAGCCGCTGGCCCAGGTAGGTGGCGATGGGCGCGGCGGCCAGCAGCAGGGGTTCGGTCACGGGCCATTGTGCGGCACCATCGGCCGCCACGACGGAGACCCACGATGAACGACGACCTGCCCCCGCTGCCGCCCACGCCCCTGGGCCGCTACCGCCACCACAAGGGCGGCGAGTACGAACTCATCGGCGTGGCCCGCCACAGCGAGACGCTGGAGCCGCTGGTGGTGTACCGGCCGCTCTACGGCACCACCGGCTGGTGGGTGCGGCCGCACGCCATGTTCTTCGAGGACGTGGTGGTCGATGGCGTGCCGAGGCCCCGCTTCGAGCGCCTCAGCGCCGGCTGAGGCGCGCCACGACCAGGAACAGCAGCACCGCCGCCACGCCCGCCGCCGACTCCACGAAGAGCATGGCCGAGGAGCCCCAGCGCTCGTGGCTCCAGCCGTTGACGAAGGTCATGAAGCCGATCGGCATGTTGGCCAGCGAGGCCAGCAGGCTGTACTTGGTGGCGGCGGCGCCGCGGCCGATGGCTTCCAGCACCACGCCCGAGAAGCCCGCGTAGGTGAGCCCGGTGACGAAGGCATAGGTGCTGGTGGCGACGATGAAGACGAACTCGGTGCGCGGCGCCAGCGCCATCAGCGCGGTGACGGCCGCCATCAGCAGGCCGAACAGGCAGTAGGCGAGCTTGCGGTCCATGCGGTCGCACAGGAAGCCGCCCGCCATGCAGCCCAGCGCCGCGATGACGCCGCCCATGGCGCCGTTGACGAAAGCCACGGTGTTGGCCGTGGCCTGCCATTCGGCGGCCAGCGGCGACCACAGGTTGGCCGCCGCCCCGGTGCACATGGGCACGAAGCAGATCAGCATGCCCAGGGCGCCGGGGCGCGAGCGCACCAGGCTCCACAGGTCGGCGGCCAGCGTGCGCAGGTGGGCGCGGAAGTCCAGCTTCGCCTGCGCCGTGTCCGCCGCCGGTTCGGCCAGGCGCAGCAGCGGCGCCCCGCAGGCCAGGCACACCGCGGCCAGCGTCAGCGCCGAGGCGGTGACGGACAGCCCGCGGTCCTGGATGAGCCACAGCGCCAGCCCGCCGCCCAGGCCGCTGCCGCCCAGGTTGCCGGCCTGGAACCAGCCGGCGGCGCGGCCTTTCTGGTCGTCGGGCGTGCTGTGCGCGATGAGGCTTTCCACGGCCATGCCGATGACGGTGGAAGCGAAGCTGGCGGCCAGCACGGCCACGGTGAGCCAGCCCATGGCGCGGCCGTCGGCGCCGAACCAGCCCATGGCCACGATGCCGGCCACCGTGGTCAGCAAGGCGGCGAAGTACCAGCCGCGGCGCGTCCAGGTGAGGTCCACCACCGGGGCCCAGAAGAACTTCCAGGTCTGCGGCACGTAGCTCAGCGCCACGAGCCCGGCGATGGCCTCGGTGCTGACCTTGGCCTCGCCCAGCTGGTAGGCCAGCGTGACGCCCAGGAAGCCGCCCTGCATGCCGAAAGGCGCGATGAGCAGCGTGAAGATCCAGGGCGCGATGGCGCGGGGTGGGGGTGCCGGGAGGCTCATCGTGGGTGGCGATGCTAACGGCCCGGCCTGCCCGCTCTTGGTGCGCGGCAGCGGCTATCGTCGCGCCCGCGCATGTTGCAGTGCAGAACAGACCGGCCAAGCACCGTTTTTTCGAGGCCTGCCTGGGCACCGACCCGGGTAACTTGCAGGTATGCCCCTTGCATGCGCTCCCTTCACCGCAGTTCCTGACCTCGATCCTGATGGGCATGTCGCCCGGCCCACGCCCTGCCAGGGGCCTGACACATTCGCTCTTCAGACTTCCACCATGTCCGCCATCCCGACCGTCGCCCTCGAAACCGCGCTCCAGCGCGTCGCGCAACACCTTGCCGCCATCGCCGCCGATGGCACACGCCCGGTGTGCTACCTGCCCGGCAATGCCGGCCGCATCGACCCCGTCGAGCGCTGGATCTTCGCGCAGCCCCAGGCGCTGGCCGGCGTGGACATCTTCCAGGTGCTGGCGTTGGGCCCGGCCCAGGGCTGGCGCCAGGCCGTGATGGGCGGCGTGGGCATCGTGACGCCCTTCATCGGACCGGGCGTGCGCGAGCTGGTCAACGCCGGCCTGGCGCGCAACATCCGCTGCAACCTGTCGCAGGTGCCGCGTCTGTTCGAAGGCCGCTGGCGGCCGCATGTCGCGTTTGCGCATGTTTCGCCACCCGATGCGCAGGGCCGCGTCACGCTGGGGCTGAACTCGGGCATCGACTTCGCCCCCGTGAAGCAGGCGCTGTTCAAGGTGGCGGTCGTGAATGCGCAGGTACCGCGCTGGCACATCGCCACCTTCGAGGATCCGGCCACCGGGCGGTGCATCGAAAGCGGCTGCGCCATGAACCTGGCCGACTTCGACCTCGTCGTGGAGATCGACGAGCCGCTGCTCGAGCACCGCATGGAGCCCACCTCCCCCGCCGCCGAGGCGCAGTCGGACGCCATCGCCGAGCAGATCGTCGGCCTGCTGCGCCGCGCCGCGCCCGAAGCCGGCACGGCGTTGCCGCACACGCTGCAGCTGGGCATCGGAAAGATCCCGAACGCCGTGGCCAACGAGCTGGTCAGGCACGGGCTGTCGGTGCGCTGCATCTGGTCGGAACTCTTCTCCGACGGCGTGCTGTCGCTCTACCGCGCCGGCCTCATCCGCGACATGCAGGGCCCGGCGCTGCGCCAGCGCATCGTGGTCGGCTTCGTGCTGGGCAGCCGCGAGCTGTACCTGGCCCTGCACGACAACCCCGACTTCGCCGTGCTGCCGCAGGAGATCGTCAACGACCCGGCGATGATCAAGCACAACGCGTGGATGACCAGCATCAACAGCGCGCTGGCCGTCAGCCTGAGCGGCGAGGTCTGCGGCTCGATGATCGCCAAGCACTACTACTCCGACGTCGGGGGGCAGTTCGACTTCGCGCTCGGCGCCTCCTGGGCGCCGGAGGGCATCGCGATCATCGCCTTGCCCAGCGTGGTGCACCGTGCCGGCGGCCTGCTGCAGAGCAAGATCGTCGCGCTGCACACCGAGGGCGCGCACCACACCATCAGCGCCGACCTTCCGGTGGTGGTGGTCACCGAGAACGGGGTCGCCGACCTGCGCCACCTGCACGACCCCGAGCGCGTGGATGCCATGCTGGCCGTGGCCCACCCCAGCTGGCGCACGCAGCTGGCCAAGGAAGCCCGCGCGCTGCCGTCGATGCAGGGCGTGGACGCCATCGAGGCCCAGCTCATCGCGCTGGAGGACGGCCGCCACGCGCTGCTGCGCCCGGCCACCAAGGAAGACATCGGCGCCATCGGCGAGTACATCGGCCGCCTCAGCCACGACGACCGCCACACGCGCTACATGGGCACGGTGACGCTGGCCTACCTGACCTCGCCCGAGCGCCTCACGCGCCTGTACGACGACACGCTGGACTACCGCCAGCACGCCGCCTTCATCGTCGAGCTGGACGACGAGATCATCGGCGTGGCCCACGCCTTCCGCATCGACGACAAGGGCACCTACGAGGTCTCGTTCTCGCGGCGCAGCGACCTGCGCGGCCAGGGCATCGGGCGCCACCTGATGCAGATGCTGATCGACTGGGGAGCGCACACGGCGCGCACCTACTACGCCACCACCTACAAGCACGAGAACCCGCGCATGCGCGCGCTGTTCGAGCGCTTCGGCTTCGTCTCCAAGCCGGATCCGGACGACGTGCAGGCGGTGATCTACACCGCCTCGGTGGCCGACCTCGTGCGCGCGGGCGACCGCGTGCCGCCCCGCCAGGCCGCGCCCGCCCCGGCGCTGGAAGTCTGAAGCCGCGCGGCCCGCCCGGGCCGCGCCGTGCGCTTGCTCTGACAAATCTCAAAGGCGCGGTGGATGCCGTGCACCCTTTCTCCGGGGCGGGCTGGAAGAATGCTCCTGCAGCCGCCGGTGAGTCCGCCTTTCAGCGCCCATTCAGCTTGACGGCCGCGCTGGAGGACCGGCCCGCGATGAGCAAGCACATCGACATCACCGAACTCGCCCTGCGAGACGCCCACCAGAGCCTGCTGGCCACGCGCATGGCGCTGGAGGACATGGTGCCGGCCTGCGCCGACATCGACGCCGCCGGCTACTGGTCGGTGGAGTGCTGGGGCGGCGCCACCTTCGACGCCTGCATCCGCTTCCTCAACGAAGACCCCTGGGAGCGGCTGCGCACCTTCCGCCGGCTGATGCCGAACTCGCGCCTGCAGATGCTGCTGCGCGGGCAGAACCTGCTGGGCTACCGCCACTACGAGGACTCGGTGGTCGACCGCTTCGTCGACAAGGCGGCCGAGAACGGCATGGACGTGTTCCGCGTCTTCGACGCGCTCAACGACCTGCGCAACGTGGCGCAGGCGGTCCGCGCCGTGCGCCGCAACGGCAAGCATGCGCAGGGCACCCTCTGCTACACGGTGAGCCCGCTGCACACCGTGCAGGGCTACGTGGACATGGCGCGCGGCCTGCTGGACCTGGGCTGCGACTCGCTGTGCATCAAGGACATGGCCGCGCTGCTGCGGCCACAGGCGGCCTACGACGTGGTCAAGGCCATCAAGGACGCCTGCGGCCAGCAAGTGCGCATCCATGTGCACACGCACGCCACCACGGGCGTCACGCTGGTGAGCCTGATGAAGGCCATCGAGGCGGGTGCGGACTGCGTGGACACTGCCATCAGCTCGCTCAGCCTGGGCCCGGGACACAACCCGACGGAGAGCCTGGTGGAGATGCTGCAGGGCACCGGCTTCACGACGAGCGTGAGCAAGCCGCACCTGCATCGCATCAAGGACCACTTCGCCGCCGTGCGGCCGCGCTACGCCGAGTTCATGTCCAACATCACCGGCGTGGAGACCGACATCTTCGACAGCCAGATCCCCGGCGGGATGATCTCCAACATGGAGAGCCAGCTCAAGCAGCAGAAGGCGTCCGACCGCCTCAAGGAAGTGCTGGAGGAGGTGCCGCGCGTGCGTGCCGATGCGGGCTACCCGCCGCTGGTCACGCCGTCCAGCCAGATCGTGGGCACGCAGGCCGTGTTCAACGTGATGATGGGCCGCTACAAGGCCATGACGGGCGAGTTCGCCGACCTCATGCTGGGCTACTACGGCGCCACGCTGGGCGAGCGCACGCCCGAGGTGGTGGCACAGGCCGAGGCGCAGGCCAGGAAGCCCCCGATCACCGAGCGTCCGGCCGACCTGCTGAAGCCCGAGTGGCAGGCGCTGCGCCAGGCCGCGCTGGCCCTGCCCGGCTGCGACGGCAGCGACGAGGACGTGCTCACCCAGGCCATGTTCCCGCAGGTGGCGCCGAAGTTCTTCGCCAAGCGCGACGCCGGGCCGAAGAACCTGGGCCAGGCCCCCGAGGCCGCCACGCCCGCGGCCGCCGCCAGCCCGCCCGCTGTCGGGGGCGCCGAGCCGCTGCGCAGCGCCATCGTCTACGACGTCACGCTGGGCGGCCGCACGCGGCGCGTCACCGTCACGCCTGCCGCCTAGGGATCCGCCATGAGCATGCAAGACAAGATCGACGACCTGCGGCGCCGCCGCGCCGAAGCCGAACAGGGGGGCGGTGCCGACAAGCTGGACAAGCATCGCCAGACCGGCAAGCTGACGGCGCGCGAGCGCATCGCCGCGCTGGTGGACGTCGACACCTTCGACGAGGTCGGCCAGTTCGCCTCGCACAGCGCCACGCGCTTCGGCATGGCCGGCAAGATGCTGGCCGCCGACGGCGTGATCACGGGCGCCGCGGCCGTGGGCGGCCGCCTGGTGCACGTGGCCAGCCAGGACTTCACCGTGGCCGGCGGCTCGGCCGGCGAGATGCACTCGGTGAAGATCGCCGAGACCATGCGCGAGGCGCTGCGCACCGGCTCGCCCTTCGTCTGCATCAACGACTCCGGCGGCGCGCGCGTGCAGGAAGGCATCGGCTCGCTGTCGGGCTATGGCCAGGTGTTCAATGCCAACGTGCTGCTGTCGGGCGCGGTGCCCCAGGTGTCGCTCATCTGCGGGCCTTGCGCCGGCGGCGCGGCCTACAGCCCGGCGCTCACCGACTTCATCATCCAGACGCGCCAGGCGCAGCTGTTCATCACCGGGCCGCAGGTCATCAAGCAGGTGACGGGCGAGACCGTCACGCCCGAACAGCTGGGCGGGCCTGACACGCACATGGCGCGCTCGGGCGTCATCCACTTCATCGCCGACGACGACCGGCACGCCGTGCTGCTGTGCCAGAAGCTGCTGTCCTTCCTGCCCTCGAACAACCTGGAGGACCCGCCGCGCCTGGAGGGCGACGCCACGGTGGCGCCCGACCCGCTGCTGGAGACGCTGGTGCCCGACGACGGCAAGAAGGGCTACGACGTGCGCCAGGTGATCGCCCGCGTGGTGGACCGTGCCGACTTCCTGGAAGTGCAGTCGGGCTTCGCGCCCAACATCGTGATCGGCTTCGCGCGTGTCACCGGCGGCACGGTGGGCATCGTGGCCAACCAGCCCATGGTGCAGGCCGGCGCGCTGGACATCGACGCGTCGAACAAGGCCTCTCGCTTCATCCGCTTCTGCAACGCCTTCAACATCCCGCTCGTGACCTTCGTCGACGTGCCCGGCTTCATGCCGGGCCTGGCGCAGGAGTACGGCGGCATCATCCGCCACGGCGCGAAGATGCTGCACGCCTATGCGGCGTCCACCGTGCCCAAGATCACCGTGCTGCTGCGCAAGAGCTACGGCGGTGCCTACATCGCCATGTGCAGCAAGGATCTGGGCGCCGACCGCGTCTTCGCCTGGCCCACGGCCGAGGTGGCGGTGATGGGCGCCGAGGGCGCGGCCGAGATCGTCTTCCGCAAGGAGATCGAGCAGGCCGCCGACCCGGTGGCCAAGCGCAAGGAGATGATCGAGCAGTACCGCGAGGCCTTCTCCAACCCCTACGTGGCGGCCGAGCAGGGCCTGGTGGACGCGGTGATCGAGCCGGCGCAGACGCGGCGCCACGTGGCGCAGGCGCTGGAGTACATGCGCAACAAGCGCGAGCCGCGGCCGCACAAGAAGCACGGGCTGATTCCGCTGTGAAGAACGACGCCGTGGACCCGACCCCCGCACCCGATCTCGCCGAACTGGTGGCCGAACTGCGCGACGAGGTGCGCAGCCTGGTGGCGCGTTTGGCCGCGCTGGAAGCCCGTGCCGGCCAAGCCGCGGCGGCCACGACACCGGCGCCGGCCAGCGTGCCCGCGAACACGGCGCCAGCCGAGCCCGGCGAGGACGACCTGCTCGTCATCGCCGCGGCCGTGGCCGCCTTCCTGGGCGTGCGCGCCCGCATCCGCCAGGTGCGGCTGATCCAGTCCACCGCCTGGGCCCAGGTCGGCCGCGCCACGGTGCACGCTTCGCACCGCGTCCATTGACACGAGGAAACGCACCGTGAAGCTCAAGATCACCGTCGAAGGCCGCAGCTACGAGGTGGACGTGGAAGTGGCCGAGGCCGACCACGCCGTGCTGCCGCCGTCCTACCCCGTGGGCTCGGCGCTGCTCAGCGGCCAGGTCGCCAGCACGGGCCCGGCGGCCGCGCCCAGCCTGCAGCCGGTGGCCGACGAGGCCAAGGTCTGCCGCAGCCCGGTGTCGGGCATCGTCGTCAAGGTGCTGGCCCAGGTGGGACAGACGCTCCAGGTGGGCGACAGCCTGCTCGTGCTGGAGGCCATGAAGATGGAGACCGAGATCTGCGCCCCGGTGTCGGGCAAGGTGGCGGCCATGAACCTCAAGCCCGGCGACAACGTGCAGGCCGGCGCCGTGGTGGTGGAGTTCGAGTAGCGCAGCCCGGTCCCCTGGCGGCGGCGCTCAGCGGGCGGGTCGGTCCGCCAACACACCGGCAGCGCGGCGCATCACCGACAGGTCGCTGGAGGTCATGCCGGCCACCGGACGAAGCCCGTGCAGCGCATGGCGATCCACGCGCACGCTGGCCGCGCGGCGATCGTGCAGCACGTCCAGCCGGCGCAGGCTGCCGATGACGCGTGACACCGTCTCCGGGGCCGAGTCCACCACCGCGGCCATGTCGCGCAGCGCGGGCAGCGCGCAGTCGCCCGGCGCATCGCCGGTGCCGGGATCGGCCGCACTCAGCACCAGCAGCAGCGCCTTGATGCGCTCGCTGGCGGGGCCGGTGCGCAGCAGCGCCAGGTCACGCTGCTGGCGCCGGCACTGCTGCAGCGCCTGGGTCAGCAGCGCCACCTCGTCGGCCGCCGTGCGGTAGGCGACCCGGGTGACGGCACTCGCCGTGAGGGCCTGGACCCCGGGCCAGGGCGCCGCGCCGGCCAAGGCCTCGGCGCCGATCAGGTCACCCGGCAGGGCCACGCCCACCACGATGCAGCCGCCACGGCTGTCGGTCGAACACAGGCGAACGGCCCCCGAGCGCAGCCGCCAGAGGGTCTGCGGGGCCGGCGGTGGCAGCGGCGAGCCGGCGGCCACGTGGAGCAGTTCGTCGTCGGCGGGGGCCTTGAGGGCCGCGGCGCCCGGGAGCGGAAGGGCATCTTCGATCACGTTGAATCCCTGGCAGCGCCGGTTCGGGCTCGTGCTGCGGGGGGCAGCCCCGAGAGAGGGAACCGGGCTCGGTGAGCGGGGTGGGCAGCGCCCGGGGCCTGCGGGGCAGGCGGGCACGTGCCGGTGTCAGCGGACGTCAGCAGCCGGGCGGGGCACGGGCGGCCGGGGCCGCCCACTCGGAACGAAGATGCGGCCGGGCCGGGCCGGGGCCCTGGGGCGCCGCCGCCACGCCCGGTGGCGTGGCCAGAGCGAGGGGCCCGGCCGGCGGCGGCAGGCCGAAGGAGGCGGCATGCGCCAGGCAGTAGCCGCAGGCGGCAGCGTGCAGCGCGGCCGGGGCGTCGTCGGGGCGGAGCGTGGACACCGCGATGACGCGGCCGGCATCGTCCAGCTGGAGCCAGCGCGCTCCCTGGGCCGTGCAGGCTTCGATCCAGCTCGTGGTGCCGCCCGATGACGCCGCCCGCGCCTGGGACAGCGCCGGCGCCAGCGCGTTCAGCAGCACCGCCACGAGGGCCAAGGTGCTGATGAGCTGGCGGCAGGGCCGGGGTTTCATGTCCAAGGGAGCGGGACCGCAGACGCTGCGGAGCGCCCGATGCTAGGGCGACGGCCCGGCGGTGCCTTGACGGCGCGCAAGCCCCGGCTGGATACGATCCGCCAGCCCCACCGCCCGCCCAGACGAAGGAGACCGGCCATGACCCCCAGGAACACGATCTGCCTGTGGTACGACGGCAGCGCGCTCGAAGCCGCGCAGTTCTACGCCCTCACCTTCCCCGACAGCCACGTGGGCAGGGTGATCCACGCGCCAGCCGACTTCCCCTCGGGCCGCCAGGGTGACGTGCTGACCGTGGAGTTCACCGTGATGGGCATCCCCTGCCTGGGGCTCAACGGCGGCCCGGCCTTCCGGCACAGCGAGGCCTTCTCCTTCCAGGTGGCCACCGACGACCAAGCCGAGACCGACCGCCTGTGGGATGCCATCGTCGGCCACGGCGGCCAGGCCAGCGCCTGCGGCTGGTGCAAGGACCGCTGGGGCCTGTCGTGGCAGATCACGCCGCGCGTGCTGACCGCCGCCCTGGCCGACCCCGACCGCGACGCCGCGCGGCGCGCTTTCGAGGCGATGATGACGATGACGAAGATCGATATCGCCGCCATCGAGGCCGCGCGTGCTGGCTAGGCCCAGCGCTGCGCCACCCAGGCGTACAGCGGGATGCCGACGAGGATGTTGAACGGAAAGGTCAAGCCCAGCGACATGCCGAAGTACAGCGCGGGGTTGGCCTCCGGAATGGCCTGGCGCAACACCGCCGGCACGGCGATGTAGGAAGCGCTGGCGGCCAGCACCATGAGCAACGTGATGTTGCCGACCGACAGGCCGGCCAGGCTGCCCAGCGCCAGGGCCAGGGCCGCGTGCGCCAGCGGCCCGGCGATGGCGTAGGCCAGCAGCCAGGGCGAGCGGCCCTTCAGGCTGCCGAAGTTGCGCGCGGCCAGCAGGCCCATGTCCAGCAGGAAAAAGGCCAGCATGCCCTTGAAAAGGTCCACCGAGAAGGGCGCCATGGCCTGCTCGCCCGCAGGGCCGGTGATCAGGCCCACGGCCATGGCGCCCAGCAGGAGCAGCTGCGCGCCGTCGGTGAAGGACTCGTGCAGCACCTGCCCGAGGCCGTGCGGCGCGCCGCCGGCGGTCGCACCCTCGCGGCGCCGCGCCACGTTGGCCAGCAGCACCGCCATCACGATGGCCGGCGACTCCATCAGCGCCATCGCCGCCGCCATGTGGCCGCCGAAGGCCGTGCCTTGGGTCTCCAGGTACTGCGTGGCGGTGATGAAGGTCACCGCACTGACCGAGCCGTAGGTGGCGGCAATCGCCGCCGCGTCGAAGGGCGACAACCGACGCAGCAGCAGCACGTAACCGACGGCCGGCACGATGACCGCCAGCGTCAGCGCGCAGGCCAGGCTCACGACGACTTCGGCGGTGAAGCCCGACTGCGCCAGCGCGAATCCGCCCTTCAGGCCCAGGGCCATCAGCAGGTACAGCGACAGGAAGCGCGCGATCGGCGGCGGGATCTCCAGGTTGGAGTGCAGCGCGCCCGCCAGCAGGCCGAAGACGAAGAAGAGGATGGCGGGGTCGAGGAAGGAAGGCATCGCAGGGCGCCATGTTGGCAGGCCGCGAGCAGGCCCTCTCCGGGCAAGGGCGAGCCGCGGCCGCGCCGCGGCGGCCGGCTCAGCGCAGGGTGCCGGCGAAAGCAGCCAGCGCCGCGATGTCGGCGTCGCTGAGCAGCCGGGTGGCGTCGGCCATCAGGGGGTTCACGCGCGGCCCCGTGCCCGTGCGGTAGCGCTTGAGCGTGTCCACCACATACACGCCCTGCTGGCCCGCCAGGCGGGCGATCTCGGCGTTGCCGTGGCCTTCGGCCCCGTGGCAGCGGAAGCAGTTGCGCGCGTAGAGGTCGCCGCCACGGGCAGCCTGTGCGGCGTCGGTGGCCGGGCGCGGCGGCACGGTCTGCGCAGCGTAGAAGAGCACGGCGCTGGCGCGCTCGTCGCTGTTCATGGCCTTGATCATGGCTTCCATGAACTCGTTGCGGCGCTGCCCTTCCGCAAACTGGCGCATCTGCTCCAGTAGGTACACGGGATTCTGGCCCGCCAGGTTGGGCACCTCGGGCTTGGCGCTGACGCCGCCCTCACCATGGCAGTTGGCGCACACCGCCGCCACGCGGCTGCCCTGCCTGAGAGCCGCCTGCAGGGCTTTCGGGTCGGCCTGCATCTGCGCCAGCCGGGCTTTCGGATCCGCCTGCGGCGCCCGGCCCCGTTCGGCCTGCGCCGCAACCTCGGGCGGGGCAGCACCGATCAGCAGGCCCGCCAGCAGCAGCGCGCGCGCGACGGAAGGGAAGTGGGAGCGCGGGGATGTCACGGAAGGCGATGTTGCCGACAAAGCGGGACGGCGGCATCGGTGTATCCCTGCTGGCCCCACCGGTGACCCGGATAGACTCCAGCGCCGCAAAAAAGTGCTGGCGGGCCGCCCTGGCCCTCAGGCCGACACCCGCTGGTGGCCCCTTGAACGCCCTCACCCGTTGCCTGGTCGTCTTCTCCTGCTCGCTGTGGTCGCTGGCCGCCGCGGCGGCGGCGCCGCTGCTGTCGCCCGCCGAACTCGATGCGCTGCGCCCCTCGGCGTCGGTGCGGGTGGTCGACATCCGCGACGCCGAAGCCTTCGCCAACGCGCACATTCCCGGCGCGGTCTCGGCGCCGTACGAGGCCTGGCGCGGGCCCGCGTCCAACCCGGGGGAGCTGCCCGGCCTACCCGCGCTCACGGCGCTGGTGCAGAGGCTGGGCCTCACTCCGGCCACGCACGCCGTGGTGGTGTCGGCCGGCGACGACACCAGCGACTTCGGCGCGGCGGCACGCGTCTACTGGACGCTGAAGGTGCTGGGCCTGAAGGAGCTGTCGATCCTCAACGGCGGCGTGCAGGCCTGGGAGGCCGCGCGGCTGCCGCTGGACGACGCGCTGGACGAGGTGGCCGCCAGCACCTATGCGCCGGCGCTGGACCGTTCGCTCATCGCCACGCGCGACGATGTGAGGTCCCACCTCGGCAGCGGCCGGCTCAGGCTGGTGGACGCCCGGCCTGCGGCCTTCTTCCGCGGCGAGAAGCGGCACCCCGCGGCGCTGGTGCCGGGCACGCTGAAGGGTGCCGTGAGCCTGGAGCACTCGCGCTGGTTCGCGCCCGACAGCGCGCTGATGGTCTCTTCCGCCCAGGCCCGCAGCGTCGCTGCGACGCTGCCGGGCGACGATGGCCGCCCCACGGTGAGCTTCTGCAACACCGGCCATTGGGCGGCGACCAACTGGTTCGCACTGTCCGAGGTCGCCGGGCAGAAGAACGTGAAGCTCTACCCCGGCTCCATGGTCGACTGGACGGCGGACCCGCAGCCCGTGCTGATGGACAACGTGCCGGGCCGGGCCGGACAGCTGCTGATCGATGCGAGGCTGTGGTTCGAGCGAACGTTCAGGCGATGATCACGCGCATGGTCCCGACATGAGTCGATGGCCCCTGGCGGCGCTGCTGGCGGCCTTTTTCGGCTTCCTCTTCTGGAACGTGGCACTGCGGCAGGCGGCACTGTTTGCCATCGGCCTGGCCATGGGCGCGGTGCTGGCGGGGCGCCGCTTCGGCTTTACCACCGGCTGGCGGCAGCTGGTCGAAGACCGCGACCCGCGGGGCGCCGTCGGCCAGCTGCTGCTGCTGGGCCTGGCCGCCACGCTGTCTATGCCCCTCCTGGGCCACTTCGGCGAGTTGCAGGCCGCTTTGGGCCCGCCGAGCGTGAGCCTGCTGGTCGGCGCCTTCGTGTTCGGGCTGACGATGCAGATCGCCGACGGCTGCGGCTCAGGCACGCTGTACAAGGCCGGCCTGGGCGTGCCGCTGAACATGGGCATCCTGCCCTTGTTCGCGCTGGGCAGCTTTGCGGGCTCGCTGCACCTGGGTCACTGGCTCGAGCTCGGGCAGACCGCACCGGTGGGGCTGGTCGACCTGTGGGGTGTTGGCGCCGCGCTGGCCGCCACCTGGCTGGGGCTGCTGGCGCTGGGCGCGGCCGCGCGGCACTACGCCGGCTGGCAACAGCGCTGGCTGGACCGCCGCTGGCTCGGCGGCGCGCTCGCGCTGGCCGTGCTGGCGGCGCTGAACCTGGTGGTGGCGGGCCAGCCCTGGGGCGTGGTGTACGGCTTCGGGCTGTGGGCGGCCAAGGCGGCGACGGCGCTGGGCCTCTTCGACGCGGCGGGCCATGCCTTCTGGGGCCAGCCGGGCAACCTGCAGCGGCTGGAGCAGTCGGTGCTGCTGGACGTCACTTCCATCACCAACATCGGCATCCTCGGCGGTGCGCTGTGGGTGTCGGCCCGCAGCGGCGACGGCGATGCCCTGCCACTGAACGCCCGCCAGTGGGCCGTGGGCCTGCTGGCCGGCTTCGTGATGGGCTACAGCTCGCGGCTGGCCTTCGGCTGCAACATCGGCGCGCTGCTCAGCGGCGTCTCCACCGGCAGCCTGCACGGCTGGCTGTGGCTGCCCCTGGCCTTCGCCGGCACGCTGATCGGCATCCGTGTGCGACGGTACTTCAGGTTCTGAGGCGGGAGCGGTGCACATGACGAAGCGACGATCCCTGCGCAGGCTCTTCTGGCTGGCCCTGTTCGGCTTCCTGGCCTGGGACCACCTTCGCTCTGCCCCGGTGGACCTGTGGCGCGAGCCACCGCTCATCGCCGCCGGCTCCGGGCGGGCGGTGGCGGGCGGACACTGCTCGGCAGCGAAGTAGACCGGCGCGGGCGGGCACCCCCCCCAAGCCGCAGCCCGCGGCGCCCCCTTCGGACGGATGCGGTCGGACACCGGCGCCCCTACGCTGGCTGTTCCCCAACGCCCTGCCCAGGACCTCTTCATGGACACGCTTTCCGTCAAGTGGGCGCACGCCGCGCTCGAAGCCATCCGCCACATCGGCGCCACCGGTGTCGGTGCCGAGCGCAACCGCATCGGGCCACCGATGGTGGCGCGCTCGCTGGCACTGCTGCATACCGCCATCTACGACGCCTGGGCCCTGCACGACCTGCAAGCGCTGCCCCTGCGCCTGAGCGCCGCGCGCGTCACCGGCGCCACGCAGACGCAGATGGAGAAGTCCCTCCACCACGCTGCCCACGCCGTGCTGGCGGACCAGTTCCCCACCGAGACGGCCATCTTCGACGCGCTGCTCGCCGCCAACGGCAGCGCGCCCAGCACCAGCATCGACCCCGCCACCCCCGAAGGCATCGGCAACCTCGCCGCCCGCGCGGTGCTGGCCTGCGCGCATGGCGATGGCGCCAACCAAGCCGGCCTGTACGTGGACACCACCGGCTACCTGCCGGTGAACATGCCGATGCAGGTGACGGCGCCGGCCCGTCCCTCAGACATCCTGGCGCCCGACCGCTGGCAGCCCCTGGCCTACACGGACGGCGGTGGCGTGCTGCGCGTGCCGGGCTACATCGGGCCGCAGTGGGAGCATGTCAGGCCCTTCGCCTTGAAGTCGGCCGGCCAGTTCCGCCCGTCCGCGCCTGCGCCCATCACCTCGCAGGCTTTCCTGGACCAGGCGCGGCACGTGGTGGCGGTTCAGGACGGCCTGAACGTCAAGCAGAAGGTCACGGCCGAGTACTGGGCCGACGGCCCCGCTTCGGAGCTGCCGCCCGGCCACTGGGAGTTGTTCGCGGCGCACGTGTCGGCGCGCGACCACCACACCCTGGCCCAGGACGTGAAGATGTTCTTCGCGGTGGCCAACGCCATCCATGACGCGGCCATCGCGGTGTGGGAGTGCAAACGCCACTACGACTACGTGCGCCCGGTCACGGCCATCCGCCACCTCTTCCGCGGCAAGCGCATCCGCGGCTGGACCGGCACCACGGAAGCCACCATCGACGGCGAAGCCTGGCGGCCCTACCAGGTGAGCACCTTCCCGACTCCGCCTTTCCCCGAATTCGTCTCGGGCCACAGTGGCTTCTCGGCAGCCGCCGCCGAGGTGCTGCGCCGCTTCACCGGCAGCGACGCCTTCGGCGCCAGCTACGTGCAACCCGGCCCGCTGCGCGTGGAGCCCTCGCTGGCCAGCGCTGCCGGCACCACGCTCAGCTGGAGCACCTTCAGCGCAGCGGCCGACGAAGCCGGCGAATCGCGCCTGTACGGCGGCATCCACTTCTACGAAGGCAATGCTGCCGGGCTGGCGCTGGGCCGCAAGGTGGGGGCAGCGGCCTTCGAGAAGGCCCAGGCTCACTGGAGCGGCAGGCCCTGACCGTCGAGCGCGAAGCGGCGCAGGAAGCCCCGGTCGATGTGGTCCTTCCAGCGCCAGACCCAGCGCCCCTCGGCCGCCAGGCCGCCGCGCGAGGCGATGGCGCGGCCGTCACCGGTGGCCAGCAGCGCCAGGAAGCGGCGCTGCGGCACGTAGCTCACGGCGCTGCCGTCGCCGAGCAGGGCGCGCAGATTGCGCGTCAGCACCGGGCCCATGCGCACCGCGTAGACACCGGCCTTGGGCAGCGGCTCGGCCCACTCGGCGCAGTCGCCGGCGGCGAAGATGTTGGCGTGCGAGAGCGAGCGCAGGCGGGCGTCGACGCGAACGAAGCCGCCGCCACCCACGGCCAGCGTGCCTCGGCGCGCGGCGTCGCGCTGCCAGGCGTGGGCCTCGGCGCCGGTGGCCCACAGCACGAGGTCGCTGCCGGCCGCGGCGGCTTCGCTCCCTTCGCTGTTCAGCGCCAGCGTCACCCCGGCGCGGGCCAGCGCGCGTTCGCCCGCCCGCACCGCTGCCGGCGCCAAACCGGGCAGCAGCGCCGCCCCGCGCGTCACCAGCCGGCCGTGCACGGCACGCTGCGGCGCCCCTGCCCGCAGCCGCGCCAGCACGGCCAGCAGCGACTCGAAACCCGCCGCGCCGCCGCCGACGGCGGTGACGGTGAAGGCGCTGCGGTCGTCGGAGGCGGCCTGCCAGCGTTGCAGCAGCGCCTCCCAGCGCAGGCGCAGCGCGGACAGCGGCCGCATCGACAGCAGTTCGCCCGTCGCCGGCACGGGCGCCGTCAACGTGGAACCGTTGTTCAGCGACAGGCACTCGTAGCCCAGCGTCCGGCCGTCGGCGAGCGTGGCCTGGTAGCGGTCGGGGTCCAGCGCAGCGAGCTCACCCTCGAGCCAGCGCGCGCCGGCCGCTGCGGCCAGCAGCGCGAAGTCGATGCCGATCTCCTCGAAGCGGTAGTGGCCGGACAGCCAGCCCGGCACCATGCCCGAGTAGGGCGCCAGCGCGTGCGGCGAGACCACCGTGACGTCCACCCCGGGCAGCGGCCGCCGGGCCAGGCTCAGCAGCACCTGCGCGTGCGCATGGCCGGCCCCCACCAGCAGCAGACGCTTCATGCCCCGGCCCGGTCCCAGGGCCTCGCCAGCCCGGCGCCGCTCATGCGAACAGGGTTTCCACCTCGTCGATCAGCCGCCCGACGTGGGCCACCGCGTCGTGGATGGGTTGCGGCGAGTGCATGTCGATGCCGGCCGCGCGCAGCAGCTCCAGCGGTGGCCGCGTGCCGCCGGCCTTCAGCACCTCCAGCCAGCGCTGCACCGCCGGCGGCCCTTCCTGCTGCACGCGCAGCGCCATCGCGGTGGACGCCACCAGCCCCACCGAGTAGGTGTAGGGGTACAGGCCCAGGTAGTAGTGAGGCTGGCGCATCCAGGTCATGCGCGCGCCGTCGTCGATCTCCACCGTGTCACCCCAGAAGCGCGCCAGGATGCCGCCCTTGCGCTCGTTGAGCACGGCCGCGGTGATGGAGCCGCCGCCTTCGGCCAGCGCGTACACCTGGCGCTGCAGTTCGGCCTCCAGCAGGTGGGTCACGAAGTTGTGGTGGTAGGTGCCCAGCACCTGCATGATGACCGAGCGACGCAGCCGCTGCTCCTGGCTGCGCGCCAGGATGTGCTGCGCCAGCAGCATCTCGTTCATGATCGACGGCGCCTCGACGAAGGGCATGGCCGGGCGTGTGTTCACGAAGCGCTGGTGCTGCATGGCCAACCCGAAGTGCCCGCCGTGGCCCAGCTCGTGCGCCAGCGTGAAGACGTTGCGCATGGTGTCCGACCACGTGATCAGGATGTACGGGTGCACGCCGTAGGGCGATGCGCAGAAGGCGCCGGAGGACTTGCCGACGTTGTCGGCACGGTCCACCCAGCGCTGCTCCAGCGTGCGGCGCGCGAACTCGACGTAGGGCGCGCCCATGGGCGCCAGCGCCTCCAGGATCAGGCCGCAGCCGTCCGCGTAGCTCATGCGCGGGTTGAAGGCCGGGTCCAGCGGCGCCTTGATGTCGCAGTACAGCAGCCGGTCCAGGCCCAGCACCCGGCGCCGCAGGCGCGCATAGCGCTGCATGTGCGGCGCCAGTTCGCGCTGGATGATGTCCAGGATGTTGCCGTACACCGCCCGCGGGATCTTGTGCGGCTGCAGAAGGAAGTCCTCGGTGCTGGCGTACTGGCGCAGCCGCGCCAGCACGACGTTCTTGTTGACCTCGGTGGCGAAGGTGGCGGCGTAGGTGTGGTTGCAGCTCTTCAGCCCGGCGCTGAACGAGGCCCAGGCGGCGCGGCGCACGCTGACGTCGGCGTGCGTCTCGAAGGCCGACTCGAAGCCGTTGAAGGAGTTGGCGTGGCTCGTGCCGGCGGCGTCGGTGAAGGGCGCGAACTGCAGGTCGCCGGACTTCGACCGGTTGTAGATCATGTAGGGCGCGTGCAGCAGGTCGCCCAGCGCGGCCAGCACGCGCTCGGTCTCGGCGCCCAGGCGGTGCGGGCGCAGCGCCAGCAAGTCGTCCAGCAAGTGCCGGAAGTCAGCCAGGCCCGGCTCGGCTGCCAGGAACTGCTCCAGCAGGCCGTCAGGGAAGCCCAGGATCTCGGCGTCCACGAAGGCCGTGCTGGCACCCACGCGCGCCTGCAGCGCCGAGACGCGCGCGAGCGCCGCCTGGTGGCGCGGGTCGGTGCCGTCCTGCGCGTTGCGCAGGTGCGCGAACGAGGCCACGCGCATCAGGCGCGCCTGCACCGACTCCACCGCCTCCAGCCCCGCCAGCAGCGCCGCGGCGCTGCCGCCCAGGCGGCCCTGGTGCGCGGCCAGGGCCGCGCGGGCCTCGTCGACGTCTTCCACCGCAGCCTCCCAGGCCGCTTCGTCGGCGAACAGGTCGCTCAGGTCCCAGGTGGATTCGAGGGGCACCTCTGCGCGTGTGGGACGTGTGGGCATGTCGCGATGGCCTTTCGTCTGGTCGTGCGCCCCGGCAGAGCGGCCGCGGATTCTTGCGCAGGTGGCGCGCACCTGCTTGAAATGCGGCTGGACCGGCGCATATGCCCCTCACGCCCGCCCCGGGCGGGCGCGCTTCAGGACGAAAGGAACCCCTTGGACGCCTTGTGGTGGCTGCTCAGCGTGGCCCTGATCCTCGCCGGCCTGGCCGGCACCGTGCTGCCGGCCCTGCCCGGCACGGCCCTGGTGCTGGCCGGCATCGTGCTGGGCGCGTGGATCGACGGCTTCACCCGCGTCGGCCCCTGGGCCGTGGGCGCGGTGGTGGTGATGGCCGTGCTGGCCTGGGTGCTGGACTACGTGGCGGCGCTGCTGGGCGCCCGGCGTGCGGGGGCCAGCCGGCAGGCGCTCATCGGCGCGGCCCTGGGCACGGTGGTGGGCCTGTTCATGGGCCTGGTGGGCGTGCTGTTCATGCCGCTGGTGGGCGCGGCTGCGGGCGAGTACCTGGCGCAGCGCGACCAGCGCCAGGCCATGAAGGTGGGCCTGGCCACCTGGCTGGGCCTGATGGCCGGCCTGCTGGCCAAGGTGGTGCTGGCCTTCATGATGATCGGCGTGTTCATCGTCGCCCTGCTGGTCTGAGGCGGGGCGCCGCGCGCCTTCAGCGCGGCGGCGCCAGCGGCGTGCCGCCCATGCGGCGCCACAGCCACGACAGGCTGGCCGCGAAGGGCGCGCGGCTGCCCGCTGCGGTGGCCGGCACCACCGGCTCCCACACACCGGCAGCGCCGTCGCGCTGCGCGATGACGAAGCGGAACACGTAGTGCGGCTCCTGGCCCATGCGCAGGTCGCTCAGGAGAAGCCGGCCGTCGGGCTGCGCCTGAAGGGACCAGAAGCCGTCGCTGAAGCGCTGGATGCGCGCCAGGCCGTCGTGGGCCGGCAGCGCCTCGGCCAGGAGCCGGCCCTGGTCGAAGGCTTCGAAGCGGAGGGGCCCGGGCGCGTCCAGCAGCGAGTGGAAGCCTTCGTGGATGCGGCCGTCGCCCACGGCGACCACGCGCCACAGCAGCGTGTTGAAGGGCGTGGGCGTGGCCAGCACGCGTTCGGCCGGCAGGCCCTGCGCGCGCAGCGACTCGCGCGCCTGCGCCAGCACGTGCTGCTGCACGGCCGCGCCCCAGCCCAGGTAGGCCAGGCCCAGCGACAGGCCCACCAGGTTGGCCCGCCGCGCCCGCTCGGGCGTGGCCGCGCGCAGCGCCAGCACCACGCCCACCGCCCAGGGCACGGTGACCAGCGGGTCGATGATGAACACGCTGCCCAGGCCGAAGGCCTCGTCGGTGAAGGGCAGCAGCACCTGGGTGCCGTAGACGGTGAGCAAATCCAGCAGCGGGTGCGTCACCAGCGCCAGCCACAGGGCCACCCACCAGCGCCGCCAGCGGTCGGTTTCACCGTGCACGAGGGCCACGGCCAGCGCGAAGGGCAGCGAAGCCAGCGTGAGCCAGAAGAAGGCGTGCGACTCGGCACGGTGCAGCACCATGTCCAGGATCGGGTCGCCCTGGTCGATCAGCACGTCCAGGTCGGGCAGCGTGCCCGCCACAGCGCCCCAGACGGCGGCGCGCACGGGCGGCGTGGCGCGGCCCATCACCGCCAGGCCCACCGAAGCGCCCAGCACGATCTGCGTCAAGGAATCCATGGCGCGGATTACATCGCGTCCGCCCGGGCCTTCGTGCCATGGGGTGTCGAAGGCGGGAACCCGGTTCGCGAGTAACGCCAACATAACGGCCCGGCCATTAGGGTGCCGCTTGCCGCGTGGTCGGCGGCAGTCCGCCCCGGCCCGGCCGCCCACCCAGGAGGAGCACGCAATGAACACAAGACCCCTTCTCGCCCCGTGGCTGGCCCTGATGCCGCTCATCACGGCGTGCAGCAGCCTGACGGTGGTCGAGCCCAGGGACGGCTCGATCCACGTCGCCGGGCCCGGCGTGCCGCTGCTGGCGCGCACCAGCGGCGACATCCGCAGCCACAGCGTCACCGTCAACGGCCAGGCGGCCAGCCCGCCCGTGCCGCGCACGGCGCCACGGGAAATCAGCGGGGCGCTGAACCTGGGTTACGGCAGCCAGAAGATCGTCGTCAGCACGACCATGGACTGCGCCCTGTGCTCGGGCGGCAGCGCGAGCCTGCAGGCCGAGCGGCAGGTCTGCGTGCGCCCGGCGACGCGCTACCCGGGCGTCTTCGTCACGGCCCTGGGGCCGGCCGTCGGCGGCGCGTCGCCGCAGGCCTGGGGCGCCGTGCCCACCGCCAGCGGGCTCGAAGCCCGGGTCGTGCCGGACAGCGCCGGCCCGCTGGTCAGCTGGCGCTTCACGCGGCTGGCCGGGGCCTTCAGCGAGGTCGGCGTGATCGAGTCCGTGGAGCAGCCCTGCCGCTGCCTGCGCTCGGCCAGCCCGACGCCCGGCAGCCCGCTGGAGCTGGCCACCTGCGACCCGGCCGACCCGCTGCAGCGCTGGCAGTTCCTGCCGCTGCCCGGCCCCACGCGCGAGGCCCGCGTGCAGAACCTGGGCCGGTCCGTCAGCGACGCCTGCATCACCGAAGGGCCACCGCCGGAGAAGCGGCTCATCCAGGCCGTCTGCCAGGACAGCCCGCCGCAGCGCTGGCGCTTCCGCGACAACGCCAGCTCGAACATCAGCGCGATGCCCTGGTGAGCCCGGCGCCGCCGCGCCGGGTGCGCAACACCGCCACCAGGCCGCAGGCGAGCAGCAGCCAGGCCCCCGGTTCCGGCACGGCCACGGCGTTGAAGCTCAGCGTCAGGCCGTCGAAGGCGGGCGACACGGTGCCGCCGTACTCGAGGGCGTAGCCCAGCATCGATGATCCGGCGGGGTAGCTGGCCAGGTTCAGGTACGGGAAGACGTCCATGTAGAGCGTGTAGCTCGTGTTGGCGGCCAGGTAGGTGCCGGCCAATGAGGTGCTGAGGTCCTCGATGAAGACACCCTGTGCAGTGCGGGGTGGGAGGAAGCTGTCGCCATACACGTCGTAGCCGAAGCCCGACACGTAGAGCGCGGCCCGGTAGAAGTTGTAGGCCTCGAAGCTCGCGGTGGAGCCACCGCTGGGCACCTCCTTGCCGTTGTAGCTGAGCGTGATGTTGCTGAGCTGCACCGGCGCCGCGCCGGTGACAAGGGTGGCGTAGGCATAGCCCTGGTAGGAGAAGTAGTTCGCCGTGCCGGTGAACTGCGCCGTCACGTCGCCGCGCAAGTTGAAGCTGTACTGGCCGGCCACGGCGCTGTGGCCGAAGCTGACGTTCGACTGGTAGGTGCCGGCGGTACCGCCTGCGAACTGAACACCGTCGTTGGCGAAGGTGTCGGTGACCGTGATGGGCTGCGCGCCCGCGGGCCCGGCCAAGGCCAGGACGAGGGCCAGCAGTGTGGAAGGCAGGAAGAGTTTCATGATCGACTCCCGGAGGTTGGACTGGGGCAAGGGGCCAAGGCGGTCCCTCGTTTCATGGTCCACCGGGACCCACCACGGGGCAATCCCGCCGGCTGGGGACACCGGCATCCCGGGCGAACACGCAGGGCCGGCCGGGAGCCAGCCCCTAAGATCGGCGGCCCCGTCACGCAGCTGCCACCTGTTCGATGTCATCGCATCCAGCCGAAGTCAGCCCGCTGCGTGCAGCCCCCGCCTGGCTGGAACTGCGGGCGGGCCTGGCCGGCATGCTCATCAGCCTGGCCCCGACACTCACGATGGGGCTGCTGGCCTTCGCGGCGCTGGGGCCACAGGCTGCCGCGCTGGGTATTCCCTCGGCCCTCATCGCCAGCGCGGTGGGCGGTGCGGTGATGGCGCTGCTGGCCCGCGGGCCGATGGCCGCCGGCGGGCCCTCGGCGGCGCCCGTGCTGGTGGTGGGCACGCTGGTGGCCCGCGTCGTGGCCGACCCTGGCTTCGTGGCCTCCGATCCCGCCGCCGTGGCGCAGCTGCTGGCCCTGGTGGCCGCCGCGGTGGTGAGCATGGGCGTGTTCCAGATCGGACTGGGGCTCTCCGGGCTGGTGCGCTTCGCCAAGTTCGTGCCGCAGCCCGTGCTGGCCGGCTACATCAACGGCGTGGCGCTGCTGGCCCTGCTGGCCATCCTGCCGCTGCTCTTCGGCGGGCCCGTGGGCAGCCTGCGGGCCGGCGGCTGGCCGACGCTGGCTCAGGTGCAGCCCGCCACGTTGGCCGTGGGCGTGCTGACCGTGGCCATCACGGCCGGGCTGCCGCGCCTGTACCCCAGGCTGCCGGTCACCCTGCTCGGGCTGTTGATCGGCTGCGCAGCCTACGTCTTGTTCCAGACCTTGCTGCCGCAGGCGACCCTGGGCCCGCTCACCGGCTCGTTGCCGGCAGCCTGGCCGCAGCCCGCAACGCTGGCCCCGTGGTTCAACGCGGCCGCAGACCCCCTGCTGCCGCGCCACGCCATGGCCGCGCTCGGTGCCGGCCTGGTGATGGCGCTCATCGGGACGCTGGAGCTGGTGCTCAACAGCCTGGCCATGGACCAGGCCTGCCACACGCGCACCGATCCGCGGCGCGAGGTGCTGGCGCTGGGCAGTGCCAACGTCGCCTCGGGCCTGCTCGGCGGGTTGCCGCTGCTGCTGCTGCGCCCGCGCGCGCTGCACATGCTGCAGGCCGGTGGCCGCCGGCGCGCCAGCCTGCTCATCGCCAGCGGCGGCTTCGCCCTGCTGGGGCTGCTGGCGGCACCGGGGCTCGCGCTGCTGCCGCAGACGGTGCTGGGCGGCATGATGGTCACGGTCTACCTGCTGACGGCCGATCGCTGGTCGCTGCAGCTGGCGCTGCAGTGGTGGCGCGGCCGCCGCGAAGCGGACGTGCAGCTGGCGCTGGGCGTGG
The DNA here is from genome assembly GCA_016790395.1 of Rubrivivax sp. GTDB lineage: Bacteria > Pseudomonadota > Gammaproteobacteria > Burkholderiales > Burkholderiaceae_C > Rubrivivax. The sequence continues at coordinate 47,482 of JAEUPH010000040.1, forward strand.
TGGGCGGGGTCTGTGCGGTGACCGTGGTGCTGGGCTTCCCGGCCGCGGTGGCCGTGGGCGCGCTGCTGTCGATGATGCTGTTCATCCGCAGCATGAACCGCTCGCTGGTGCGTCAGCGCTACACGGGCGACGCCCAACCTTCGCGCCGCATCTACGCCGCGGCCGACGAGGCGCGGCTGCAGCCGCTGCGGTCGCGCGTCACGGTGCTGGAGCTGGAAGGGGCGCTCTTCTTCGGCAGTGCCGACCGCATCGCCGAAGGGGCCGACACGCTGGACGCCCGCTGCCACACGCTGCTGCTGGACTTCCGCCGCGTGAGCCTGATCGACTCTTCGGGTGCGGTGGTGCTGCAGCAGCTGAGCCGGCGCCTGGCCGAGCGCGGCAAGGCGCTGCTGCTGGCAGGCGTGAGCGCCGACAACCGCCACGGCCGCGTGCTGGCCCAGTTCGTCGGCGAGGGCCTGGCGGCCGAGCATGGCGCGGCCGACATCGACCGGGCCATGGAGCGCGCCGAACTGCGCCTGCTGGCCGAGGCCGGCTTCGAACCGCTGCGCGAGACCGTGCCCATCGAGCAAGTCAGTCTGATGGACGGCCTGGACGCCCCGCAGCGCGCCCGCCTGGCGGCCTGCCTTCAGCCCCGGCGCCTGGCAGCGGGCGAGTGCCTGTTCCGCCTGGGTGACCCCGGCGACCGCCTCTTCGTCATCACCTCGGGCTCGATCGACGTGCTCAGCGCCCCGGCGTCCGGTAGCGCGGCGCCGCGCCAGCGCTATGTCAGCCTGTCGCCCGGCATGATGCTGGGCGAGACCGCCATGCTCGACGGCGGCGGGCGCAGCGGCGAAGCCGTGGCCGTGGGCGAGACCGTGGTGCATGCGCTGGACAGCGCCACGCTGCTGCGCCTGCGCGACGAAGACCCGCTGCTCTATGCCCAGGTCTTCCGCAACGTGGCGCTGCACCTGTCGCAGCGGCTGCGCGCAGCCGCGTGGGCCTGGCGGGCCAGCAACAGCTGAAGCCCCGCTGCGGTTGAAGGGTCCTGCAGGGCCGTGGCGAGTGCGGTGCTGTCAGGCCGGCGCGATGCCACGCCTTGCTGCGACGCCAGCGACAAAGCGGCCGAAGGCATCGAGCAGCGGTGCGGCATCGACGGACGGGCCCTCCAGCTGCACCAGCGCCTGCACGGTGGCTTCCAGCGTCGAGACCTGGTCGGCGCGCCGAGCGGCGCGGATGGCGCGGTAACGCGCCGGCGCGGGCGCGTGCAGCGCGAGCCGCGGCAGCGCGGCCAGCAGCGGATGTTCCAGCAGCATGCGCAGGCTCTTGCGCCAGGTGGCATCGATGACCACCAGCCGCTGCGGCACCCCTGCCGCCGGCGCAGGCGCCGGGGGCGCAGGCGCGGCGGGCACGTCCGGGTACAGCAACCAGGTGTGGCCGCCGGGGCGCTGCAGGAACGCCTGCAAGGCCGCGGGCGCGAA
>JAEUPH010000103.1 GCA_016790395.1 Rubrivivax sp.
AGCGGCCTCCAGCGCGATGAGCGAACCCAGGCTGTGGCCGGCCAGCGTGGCGCGCTGCACGCCGGCGGCGTCCAGCAGTGCGAGCACCCAGTCGGCCAGGGCTTCCACGCTGGCGAGCGCCGGGCCGGCGCTGCGCATGTGCCCCGGCAGGTCCACCGCCAGCACGGCGTGGCCGTGGTGCGCGTACCAGCGCGCCAGCAAGGTCCACACGCTGTGGTCGTTCACCGCGCCGTGGATGAAGACGACGCCCGGCAGGGCGGGGTCGAAGGGTTTGCCGCCGGTGTAGGCGTAGGCCTCGCGGCCCTGCACCCTCAGCTTCATGCCGCTTTCTCCGCCACTTTGAAGGCGCGCTTCAGGTCGTCGACGAGGTCGTCGGCGTCCTCCAGCCCGATGCTCAGCCGGATGGTCCCAGGTGTGATGCCGGCCGCCGCCAGCGCCGCATCGTCCATGCGGAAGTGCGTGGTGCTGGCGGGGTGGATGACGAGCGACCGGCAGTCGCCCACGTTGGCCAGGTGCGAGAAGATCTTCAGCGCCTCGATGAAGGCGCGGCCCTGGGCACGTGAGCCCTTGAGGTCGAAGCTGAACACCGCGCCGCAGCCGCGCGGCAGCAGCCGCTTGGCCAGTTCGTGGCTGGGGTGGCCCGCCAGTTCCGGATAGCCCACGCCCGCCACCATCGCGTGGCGGCTGAGGAAGTCCACCACCTTGCGCGTGTTCTCCACGTGGCGCGCCATGCGCAGGGGCAGCGTCTCCACGCCCTGCAGGATCAGCCAGGCCGTGTGCGGGCTCATGCAGGCGCCGAAGTCGCGCAGGCCTTCGCGGCGCGCGCGCAGCAGGAAGGCGCCGTCGGTGCTCTCCTCGCTGAACACCATGCCGTGGAAGCCGGCGTAGGGCTGGTTCAGCTCGGGGAAGCGCTCGGCGCGGCTCCAGTCGAAGCTGCCGCTGTCCACCAGCAGCCCGCCCACCACCGTGCCATGGCCACACAGGAACTTGGTGGCGCTGTGGAAGACGAGGTCGGCGCCGTGCTCGAAGGGCTTCATCAGCCAGGGCGTGGTGAAGGTGCTGTCCACCAGCAGCGGCACGCCGGCCTCGTGCGCGATGGCGGCCACGCTGGGGATGTCCAGCACGTCCAGCCCGGGGTTGCCCAGGGTCTCGCCGAACAGCAGCTTCGTCTCCGGCCTCACGGCGGCGCGCCAGCCGTCCACGTCGCCCGGCTTCACGAAGCTGGTGGCGATGCCGAAGCGCGCCAGCGTGTAGTGCAGCAGGTTGTGGCTGCCGCCGTAGAGCGCCGAGCTGGCGACCACATGCGCACCCGCACCGGCCAGCGTGGCGATGGCCAGGTGCAGCGCCGCCTGGCCGCTGGCGGTGGCGATGGCGCCGACACCGCCTTCCAGCGCGGCGATGCGCTCTTCGAGCACGGCGTTCGTCGGGTTGCTGATGCGGCTGTAGACGTGGCCGCTGCGTTCCAGGTTGAACAGGCTGGCGGCGTGCTCGCTGCTTTCGAACACGAAGCTCGTGCTGAGGTGCAGCGGCACGGCGCGCGCGCCGGTGGCGGGGTCGGGCGCGGCGCCCGCATGCAGCGCCAGGGTGTCGAAACCAGGGTCGTTGGGGCCTGCCATGCGAAGGATTGTGGGCTATATTGCCCCGGCCTCCTTCAGCAGCGTCCCCCATGAAAGTCACCGACATCCTGCGCGTCAAGGGCAACACGCTCTACACCATCTCGCCCGACCAGCCGCTGGCCGAGGCCACGAAGACCATGGCCGAACTGGACATCGGCTCGCTGGTGGTGATGGAACATGGCGACCTGGTGGGCATGCTCACCTTCCGCGAGGTCATCCAGGCCGTGGTGAACAACGGCGGCGCCATCGGCACGCGTCTGGTGCGTTCGGTGATGGACGACGCCCCGCTCACCTGCACGCCCGAGACCGAGATCGACGAAGTGCGCCGCATGATGCTGCTGCGCCACGCGCGCTACATGCCGGTGCTGGAGCGGCGCACGCTGATGGGCGTGATCTCCTTCTACGACGTGGCCAAGACCGTGGTCGACGCGCAGGACTTCGAGAACCGCATGCTCAAGGCCTACATCCGCGACTGGCCGGCCGACCAGAGCGAGCCCTCCACCTCGAAGCCTGGCGCCTGAAGCCCGGCGCGCATGGACGCGCCGATCTGGCTGATCGTCCTGGGCGCCGCCTGCGCCGGCTTCGTGCAGGGCCTGTCGGGCTTCGGCTTCAGCCTCACGGCGCTCAGCTTCTGGGCCTGGGCGCTGCCGCCGCAGCTGGCGGCCGTGCTGGCCGTGTTCGGCGGCCTCACCGGACAGCTGCTGGCCGCCTTCAGCGTCCGTCGCGGCTTCGATGCCAGGGCCGTGCTGCCCTTCATCGCCGGCGGCCTGCTGGGCCTGCCGCTGGGCCTGTGGCTGCTGCCGCGCATCGACGCCATCGCCTTCCGCGGCTTCGTCGGCGCGCTGCTGGCGCTGTGGTGCCCGGTGATGCTGTTCTCGGGCCGGCTGCCGCGCCTGGGCGGTGGGCGCGTGGGCGACGGCCTGGCCGGCGCCGTGGGCGGGATGATGGGGCCGCTCGGTGGATTCACCGGCGCCATCCCCACGCTGTGGTGCACGCTGCGCGGCTTCGAGCGTGACGCCCAGCGCGCCGTCATCCAGAACTTCAACCTGGCGATGCTGTCGGTGACGATGGCCAGTTATGTCGCCACGGGCCTGGTGACACGGCCGATGTGGCCGCTGATGGCGATCGTGGCGCCGGCCCTGCTGCTGCCGGCGCTGCTGGGCATGAAGGTCTACATCGGCATCAGCCCGCTGGCCTTCCGCAACGTCGTGCTGGGGCTGCTGACGCTGTCGGGCGTGGCGATGCTGGGCAGCGCCCTGCTGGCGCGCTGATCCTGGCTCAGGCCACGCCCGGCTCCAGCCGGAAGGCCGCCACCACCTGGTGCAGGCGCTCAGCCTGCGCCTTCAGGCTTTCGGCCGCCGCTGCCGACTCTTCGACCAGCGCGGCGTTCTGCTGCGTCGTCCGGTCCAGCTGCGCCACCGCCTGGCCGATCTGTCCGATGCCCTGGCTCTGCTCACCCGAGGCGGCGGAGATCTCGCCGATGAGCCCGCACACGCGCTTCACGTCGCCCACCACGCCATCGATCGCACGGCCGGCTTCGGCCACCCGCTCGCCGCCCAGGGCCACGGTGGCGGTGCTGTCGCCGATCAGGCCCTTGATCTGGCGCGCGGCTTCGGCGCTGCGCTGCGCCAGCGTGCGCACCTCGCCGGCCACGACCGCGAAGCCGCGGCCTTGCTCGCCGGCCCGCGCCGCTTCCACCGCGGCGTTGAGCGCCAGGATGTTGGTCTGGAAGGCGATGCCGTCGATGACGCCGATGATGTCGCCGATGCGCCGGCTGGCGGCCTGGATCTCGTCCATGGTCTGCACCACCTGCAGCACCGCCTGGCCGCCGCGCTCGGCGCCGGCGCTGGCGGTCTGGGCCAGCTGCGCGGCGCGCTGTGCGGTTTCCGCACTCTGGCGCACGGTGCCGGTGAGCTGCTCCATCGAAGCCGCCGTCTGCTGCAGGTTGGAGGCCTGCGTCTCGGTGCGCCCGGAAAGGTCGGCATTGCCCTGGGCGATCTGCGCGCTGGCCGTGGCCACGCTGCTGACGCCCTCGCGCACGTTGCTGACGATGCCGCGCAGCGCGGTGCGCATGGCCTGCATCGAGGCCATGACGCTGCCCGCGGGCGCTGCCGGGGCGCCGTCGTCGGCCAGCGAACCTTCGCGGATGCGCTGGGCCACGGACGCCAGGTGGTCGGGTTCCGCGCCCAGCGCGCGCACCAGGCCCAAGGTCAGCCCGCGGGCCAGCAGCACGGCCGCCAGCATCGCCAAGGCCGCCGTGGTCCCGATGACCCTCAGCGTCCACAGGCGGCTCGCCTGGGCCCCGTCGTTCTCGGCGGCGGCGACGCGCGCCTGCAGTTCGATGAGCGCGCCCATGGCCTCGACGAAGGCCGGGTTGAGCGGGCTCACCTGGCTGCCGAGCAGGTGCCCGGCCTCGGCGATCTGCTGGCGCGCCAGCGCGTCCGCCATCGGCTGCAGGCCGCGCGAGACCAGCACGCCCAGGGCCGCCTCCGTGCGGTCGGCGATGCCCACCTCCTCGGGCGTGAGGTAGGTGGCGCGGTAGGCCTTCCACAGCCGCTCGACCTCGGCGCGGTGCTCGGCGAACTCCTTCAGCCGCCGCGCGGTGTTCGAAGCTTCGCCGCGGATCATCGCGTCCATGAGGACGATGCGGTCGCGCGCCACGAGGTACTGGATGCGCCCCAGCTGCACCAGCGGCACGGTCCGGTCTTCGTAGATCGTGGCCAGCGACCTGGCGCTGCGGTCGAGCGCCCAGAGTGCCGCCGCGCCGATGACGGCCATGAAGACGATCATCAGGCCGAAGCCCAGGGACAGCCGTGCGGCCACGGTCATGCGGGGGTGAGTGAGCATCGGGGTCTCATCCTGTCGTGATGGAAAGGGCGCGGGCGCGCGGCTGGCGCAAACGTTTGCCGGTTTTCGTCCCGCACCGGAGCGACTGAATGCACCCGCCTGGTGCCGACGCGCGGTCGCGTCAGGAGTTCTCAATTTCCCATCCCGATGACCAGGGCCGGCCCTGTGCAGGAGCCGGTCCGGCGGTCTTTCTACAATCGCCGCTTCCTTTGCGCCTGCGTGCGCCCTCCACCATGTCTGGCAGCACCTTCGGCGAACTGTTCCGCGTCACCAATTTCGGCGAGAGCCACGGCCCTGCCATCGGCTGCGTCATCGACGGCTGCCCGCCGGGCCTGGCCTTGAGCGAGGCCGACATCCAGTTCGAACTGGACCGCCGCCGCCCCGGCACCAGCCGCCACGTCACGCAGCGCAACGAGCCCGATGCCGTGGAAATCCTCTCGGGCCTCTACGAGGGCCGGACCACGGGCACGCCGATCTGCCTGCTCATCCGCAACACCGACCAGCGCAGCCGCGACTACGCGAACCTGCTCGACACCTTCCGCCCCGGGCACGCCGACTACACCTACTGGCGCAAGTACGGCCACCGCGACCCGCGCGGCGGCGGCCGCAGTTCGGCGCGGCTGACGGCGCCGATGGTGGCCGCCGGCGCGGTGGCCAAGAAGTGGTTGAGAGAACGCCACGGCACCACCTTCACCGGCTGGATGAGCGCGCTCGGCGAGATCGCCATCCCGTTCGAGGATGCGGCACAGATCCCGCTCAACGCCTTCTTCGCGCCCAATGCCGGCATCGTGCCGCGGCTGGAGGCGCACATGGACGCGCTGCGCCGTGCCGGCGACAGCTGCGGTGCGCGCATCGAGGTGCGCGCCTCGGGCATGCCGGTCGGGCTGGGCGAGCCGCTGTTCGACAAGCTCGACGCCGACATCGCCTACGCGATGATGGGCATCAACGCCGTCAAGGGCGTGGAGATCGGCTCGGGCTTCGGCGTGGTCGGTGAGCGCGGCAGCGAGCATGGCGACGAGCTCACGCCCGAGGGCTTTGCCAGCAACCACGCCGGCGGTGTGCTGGGCGGCATCAGCACCGGGCAGGACCTGGTCGTGAGCCTGGCCATCAAGCCGACGAGCTCGATCCGCCTGCCGCGCCGTTCGATCGACCGGGCCGGCACCGCGACGGTCGTCGAGACGCATG
>JAEUPH010000115.1 GCA_016790395.1 Rubrivivax sp.
CGACAGGCCGATGGCCTCGTTGCGGCGGTCGCCCAGTTCGCGGCGCAGCCGTGTGGCCTGCTGGCTGTGCGCCAGCACCGCCACCAGGTCGTTGCGGCGCGCCGCGATGATGGCCAGCGCATTGAGGAATCGGCTCTCCGGGCCCGGCAGCGCGGCGGCGCGGGCGGCGTGCAGGCCTTGCAGCGCCAGCGCCTCGGCGGCCTCGGTGTCGCCCCGGCGTGCCAGGGCGTCGGCCAGCAGGCGTTGCGCGTTGAGCCGCAGCGCGGGGTCGCCGCACAGGTCGGCCAGCGCCATGGCATCGCGCGCGGCCTGTTCCTGGCCGGCGTAGTCGCCGCTGCGGCCGCACAGCAGGCTGCGCCGCGCCGCCAGTTCGGCGCGCTGGCGGTGGTCCTGTACGGCGTCGGCGATGTGCTGCAGCGTGTCCAGGTCGGCCCGCTGCTCGGGCCGCCGGCCCTGCAGTTCGAAGGTGCGCTCGCGGCTGTCCAGCAGGCGCCAGCGCAGCGCCGCCGTCGAGGCCTGGCCGTCATCGGGCAGCAGGGCCAGCGCGCTGGCCACGTGGGCCAGCACGGACTCGTGCGCGAAGCGCTTGCGCGACTCCTCGGCAGCGCGCGCGTAGAACTCGGCCGCCTTCATCGGCTCGCCGGCGCGTTCGTAGTGCCAGGCGGCCGAACCCAGCAGGCCGGTGGCGCGCACGCCCGTGAGGCCGGCGAACCAGTCGCCGGCGCGCTGGTGCAGCTCGCGCCGCACGCGCTTGAGCACCGTGTCGTAGGTCACTTCGTGCAGCAGCTGGTGCTTGAAGCCGAACTCGTCCACGCCGTCCAGGCTGGTCTGGGCACGCGGCAGCGCCAGCTCCCGCCTCACCAGGGCGGGCAGGGCCTGCGGCGCCTGCGGGTCGACGGCCGCCAGCGCCTGCGCCCAGAACACCAGCCCCACCACGCTGGCTTTCTGCAGGGCCGAACGCTCGACGGCCGGCAGGCCGTCCAGCCGCGCCTGCAGCACGCCCGTCAGCGTGGCCGGCACGGCGGCGGACAGCAGCCGCTCGGCGTTGAGCGACCAGGCCCCGGGCCCGGGCTGCAGCGCGCCCTGGTCCACCAGCATCTTCACCAGCTCTTCCATGTAGAACGGGTTGCCGTCGGCGCGGCCGACGATCAGCGCGCTCAGCGCCGCCGGCACGCTGGGCAGGCGCTTGAGCAGCTCGCCGGCCAGCGCCTGGCTGGTGGCCGCGTCCAGCGGTTGCAGGTCGATGCGCTGCACCGGCCCGCCGACCGCCATCGCGCGCTCGCGCCAGTCCTCGCGCCGCTCGAACAGCGTCGGCCGCGTCAAGCCGACGATGAGCATGGGCACGTCCCGGTTGACCTGCAGGAGGTGGTTCAGGAACTCCAGCGAACCGTCGTCGGACCAGTGCAGGTCGTCCAGCTGCAGCAGGATGGGCCGCTGCGCGCCGGCGCTGAAGCGGCGGAAGGCCTGCGCCGCGGCGTGCAGGGCGCGCACGCGGATCTGCCGCGGGTCGTCCAGGATGCCCTTCAGGTGCGGGCTGTCGCTGAAGTCCAGGCCGATGAGGTGGCCCAGCAGGTGGGCGTGCGCCTGCGCCAGCTCGGGCCCGTCGTCGGCTTCGAACAGCGGCGCGATGCCGGCCTCGATCTTCGCCTTGGCGACGGCGACGCTGTCGGTGTCGGCGATCTGCAGCCGCCAGGCCAGCACGTCGCGCAGCAGGCCGAAGGGCTGGCTCAGCGTGCGCGGGTCGGCGCGACCCTGGAAGCTGAAGAAGGACTCGGGCTGTTCCTCGGCCCAGTTGGTGAACTCGTACAGCAGCCGGCTCTTGCCCACGCCGGCCTCGGCCACCACGAGCACCATCTCCAGCCGGCCTTCGCGATTCAGGCGTTCGAAGGCCTCCTGCAGCCGCTGCAGCTGGGCGTCGCGGCCGACTATGCGCGTCTCCACACCCTCCACGCCGCGCGTGCCGGTGCGGAAGGCGCGCGGCTTGACGCGGCGCACGAGATAGGTGGCCACGGGCTCGTCCAGGCCCTTGACCTCGATGGGCGGCTGCGGCTCGACGTCGAAGACGCCGCGCACCTGGCGGTAGGTGTCCTGGCTGATGCGCAGGCCGCCCGCCGGGGCCGTCTGCTCCATGCGTGCCGCCACGCTCACCGCCCCGCCGCGGATCGTGCCCTCGGCATCGACGCCGCCGCCCAGCAGCACGCTGCCGGTGTGCACGCCCACGCGCACGTCGAAGCCGGCGTGGCCGTGTGCGCGCAGCACCTCGGCGCCGAGCAGCCGGCCCTCGGCCAGCAGGTCCAGGCCGCAGCGCACGGCGCGCTCGGCGTCGTCCTCGTGGGCGCCGTCGCCGCCGAACACCGCCAGCAGGTTGTCGCCCGCGTACTGCAGCACCTTGCCGCCATGGCGGCCCACGATGGCGGTGCAGCGCTCCAGCGCACTGTCCATCACCGCGTGGGTCTCTTCCGGGTCCAGGCGGCGGCTCAGCGCCGTGGAGCCGACGATGTCCAGGAACAGGATGCTGACCAGCCGCAGCGCCTGCGCCGGCTCGACCGCCGCGCCCTGGGGCAGCAGCAGGGCCAGCTGCGCGCGCAGCGGGGCCAGCGCGGCGTCCACGACGGCGGCGCCCAGCACCTCGCGCTGGGCTTCCAGCGCGGCAATGGTGGCTTGGAGCTGGACCACGGGCGCCGACATGCGGTCGAGCATAGCCGGCACGCGATGGCGCCGAGAATGCACACCCTTGCCACCACCGCCGCCGCCATGACCACCACCCATGTCTACACCGCGCAGCTGCAGTGGCAGCGCGCCGAAGGCGAAGCCTTCACCGACCAGCGCTACCACCGCCGTCACGAATGGCGCTTCGACGGCGGCGCGGTGGTGGCCGGCTCCTCGTCGCCGCTGTCGGTGCGCCTGCCCTTCTCCGACCCCGCTGCGGTGGACCCGGAGGAGGCGCTGGTCGCTGCGGCCTCGAGCTGCCACCTGCTGTGGTTCCTGTCGCTGGCGGCGCAGGCGGGCTTCCGCGTCGACGCCTACGACGACGCCCCCGAAGGCCTGATGGGCCCCGACGAGCGCGGGCGCACCGCCATCACCCGCATCACGCTGCGCCCGGCCGTGCGTTTCGGCGGCGCGGCACAGCCCACGCCCGAGCAGCTGGCGCAGCTGCACCACGACGCCCACGAGGCCTGCTTCATCGCCAACTCGCTGCGCAGCGAAGTCGTCTGCGAACCGCGATGAGCAGCCAGGCTTCCCCTAACGTGAAGCCCCGCCTGGCGGGAGCGCGCGCAGCGCTCAGGGTGCAGCCATGAGCACCACCTACCTGCCATCGCACTTCGAGGAAACCGACCTGCCCACGCTGCAGGCGCTGGTGGACGCGCACCCGCTGGCCACCTGGGCCACGCTGCAGGACGGTGAACTGGCCGTGCACCACGTGCCCTTCCTGCTGGACCGCACGCGCGGCCCTTTCGGCACGCTGGTGGGCCACGTGGCGCGTGCCAATCCGGTGTGGCGGGCGCCGCAGCGCAGCGTCTTCGTGTTCCAGGGCGCGCAGGCCTATGTGTCGCCGGGCTGGTACCCGTCCAAGCAGGAGCATGGCAAGGTGGTGCCGACCTGGAACTACGCCGTCGTGCACGCCCAGGGCACGCCGGTGGCGGTGCAGGAGCCGGCGGCCTTGCTTGCCATCGTCGGGCGCCTGACCGAGCGCCACGAGGCCGCCCAGCCCCGGCCCTGGCAGGTGGGCGATGCGCCCGACGACTACATCGCCAAGCTGCTGGAGAGCATCGTCGGCATCGAGGTGCCGGTGGAGGGCCTGGTGGGCAAGTGGAAGGTCAGCCAGAACCGCAGTGCCGCCGACCGCTCCGGCGTCGCGGCCGGGCTGGCGGCGCGGAACGATCCCATGGCCGCCCTGGTGCAGGGGCACGGCCGCCGCCGAAAGGAGCGGTGAAAGTTGGCGCCCGCCGGCGCCCCTGCCGGTCGATACTGCAGGCCTCTCCTGCACGGCGACCGCGCATGGCGCACCGCCGACCGCCATGCCTTCCGTGCTGACACCGTCGAAAGCCTGGGCCCACCAGCTTCAGGGCTGGTTCCAGGCCTACAGCGCCGAAGAGCCTGTGGCGGGCACCTTCCGGGCCCGCCAGCTGCAGGCCGTGCTGCGCCTGACGCCGCTGACCATGGCCGCCAACACGCTGAACGTGCTGCTGGTGGCCTGGGCCTTCTGGGGGGCCGGCCATCGTCTGTTCCTCGGCCTCTGGGGCGCCTGCGTGGCGCTGGTGGTGCAACGCGGGGTGCGCATCTGGCAACGGTGGCGCCGCCGCGGCGAATGGCACAGCGCGTCGCCGCGCGCGCTGCGGCGTGCCACGCTCAACGCCGCCGCGCTGGCGCTGCTGTGGGGCGCGGCGCCGCTGGTGCTGTTCCCGGGCGCGCCCGGGCCGCAGCAGCTGCTGGTGGCCACCGTCACCACGGGAATGATGTGCGCCGGCGGTTTCGCGCTGGCCACCACGCCGGTGGCCGGCACGGTCTACGTGCTCATCCTCGGGGCCGCGGCGGGCCTGTCGCTGGTGCTGGACGCTTACCCGCTGATGCTCCCGGTGGGCGGGCTGCTGCTCGTCTACTGCCTCATCGTGCTGGCCAGCGTGTGGTCCACGGCGCGGCTGTTCGGCGCGCGGCTGATGGCCGAGGCCGAGGCCGAGCGCCAGAACGAGGTCATCGGCCTGCTGCTGCGCGACTTCGAGGAGAACGCCAGCGACGTGCTCTGGGAGACCGACCTGCGCGGCCACCTGTGCCACGTCTCGGCCAAGCTGACGCGCCTGTTCGGCATGAGCGCCCAGCAGCTGTGCAGCCGGCCGGCCGTGGCCTGGTTGCGCGAACACGGCGCCGAGGACCCGGACAACGGCTCCACGCTGACGCACCTGCAGGCGCACGTGGACGCGGGCCGTCCTTTCCGCGACCTGACCGTGGCCACCACGGTGCGCGGACGCACCCGCTGGTGGTCGCTCACGGCCAAGCCGCTGGTCGACGCCAAGGGGCGCCGCACCGGCTGGCGCGGGGTGGCCACCGACATCACCGACGCCCACCACGCCAACCGCCGGCTCACCTGGCTGGCCCACTTCGACCCGCTCACCGGCCTGACCAACCGGCACGCCTTCCGCGGCGAACTGGCGGCCCTGCTGGCCCGTCCGGCCGGCGCGCGCGAGGGCGCGCTGCTGTGCCTGGACCTGGACCATTTCAAGACCATCAACGACACCCTGGGCCATGGCGTGGGCGATGCCCTGCTGCAGGCCGTGGCCCACCGGCTGCAACAGCGCACGCGCCGCGCCGACACCGTGGCGCGCCTGGGCGGCGACGAGTTCGCGGTGATCCTGCGCGGCGTGTCCAGCGTCGAAGAGGTGGCGCAGCTGACGCAGCGCCTGGTGGAGGGCCTGCATGATCCCTGCGAGGTGCAGGGCTCGCGCGTCACGGTGCGCGCCAGCATCGGCATCGCCATGGCAGACACCGACGGCCCCGACCTGGACACCCTGCTCAACCACGCCGACCTGGCGTTGTACGCCGCCAAGACCGCGGGCCGTGGCGAGTTCCGCTTCTTCGCGCCGCAGATGGCCGCGCTGACGCGCCGCCGCCTGCTGCTGGAGCAGGCCTTGCGCGACGCGCTGGTGCGCGGTGAGCTGTCGCTGCACTACCAACCGGTCGTGCAGCTGGCCGAGGCGCGCGTGATCGGTTTCGAGGCCTTGCTGCGCTGGCAGCACCCCGAACTGGGCGAGGTGCCGCCCGGTGAGTTCGTGCCCGTGGCCGAGGAGGCCGGGATGATCCAGGACATCGGCCGCTGGGCGCTGGGCGAAGCCTGCCGCGAGGCTGCGCGCTGGCCCGAGGGCCTGACGGTGTCGGTGAACGTGTCACCGGTGCAGGCCATGTCGGCCGACCTCTGTGCCGCCGCCACGCAGGCGCTGGCCGATTCGGGCCTGGCCGCGGGGCGGCTGGAGCTGGAGATCACCGAGTCCATCTTCCTGCACGAGACGCAGGCCACCATGCAGGTGCTGCACACCCTGCACCGCGCCGGCATGCGCATCGCGCTGGACGATTTCGGCACCGGCTACTCGTCGCTGGCCTACCTGCGGCGCTTCCCCTTCGACACGCTGAAGATCGACCGCAGCTTCGTGCGCGAACTGGCCGGCCGCCGCGATGCGCGGGCCATCGTGCGCATGATCGTCGGCCTGGCGCGCACCCTGCACATGTCGGTGGTGGCCGAAGGCGTGGAGAACGAGGCCCAGGCCGCACTGCTGCGTCGTTATGGCTGCGATGCACTGCAGGGCTTCCTGGCGGCGCCACCCATGCCGGCGGACGCGGTGCCCGGCTTCCTGGCCGCCTGGGC
>JAEUPH010000116.1 GCA_016790395.1 Rubrivivax sp.
TCGCGCAGGTTCTTGGTGTTGGGGCTGCTGATGTTCACCGCCACGTAGTCGGCATGCGGGTAGACACCGTCCAGGGCCAGCAGGTAATCGTCGGCGGCGCGCTCGATGGGCGTGGTGGCGTTCTTGCCGATGTTCAGGCCCAGGATGCCGCCCTGCTTGCGGAAACAGCGTGAACGACCGACGTTGGCGATGAAGGCTTCCAGGCCTTCGTTGTTGAAGCCCATGCGGTTGATCAGCGCCTCCTTGGCGCGCAGCCTGAACATGCGCGGCTGCGGGTTGCCGCCCTGAGGTTTCGGCGTCACCGTGCCCACCTCGATGTGGCCGAAGCCCATGGCGCCCAGGCCGTCGATGCAGCGGCCGTTCTTGTCCAGCCCCGCGGCCAGGCCGATGCGGTTGGGGAAGCGCAGGCCGGCCACGGTGACGGGGTCGTTCACGCGGTGCTGCGCCCAGCTCCACTGCGCCGGCGTGTTCTGCAGATGGGCCAGCGCGTCCATCGTCAGGTCATGGGCGCGTTCGGGGTCGAGGCCGAAGAGGAAGGGGCGGGTGAGGGCGTAGGGGACGAGAGACATGGGTCGGGATTCTGTCAGCCGGTGCTTCGATAATCCTCGCCATGACGCAGGACGAATTGAAAGCACTGGTAGGGCGCGCGGCACTGGCATACGTGGTGCCGGGCGAGGTGGTGGGCGTGGGCACCGGCAGCACGGTGAACTGCTTCATCGATGCGCTGGCCGATTCCGGCCTGCGCGTGGCGGGCGCCGTGTCCAGCTCTACCAAGAGCACCGAGCGGCTGGTGGCGCGCGGCATCCGCGTGCTGGAGGCGGGCGAGGTGAGCTCGCTGCCGGTCTACATCGACGGCGCCGACGAGATCGACCCGCGCGGCCACATGATCAAGGGCGGCGGCGCGGCGCTCACGCGCGAGAAGATCGTCGCCGACCTGGCGGCCCGCTTCGTCTGCATCGCCGACGAAAGCAAGCGCGTGCCGGTGCTGGGCGGCTTCCCGCTGCCGGTGGAGGTGATCGCCATGGCCACGGCCCAGGTGACGCGCCGTTTCGCCGCCCTGGGCGGCACGGCCACGCTGCGCCCGGGCGTGCTCACCGACAACGGCCACCCGCTGCTGGACGTGCGCGGACTGTCCATCACCGACCCGCTGGCGATGGAGGCCGAGATCAACCAGTGGCCCGGCGTCGTGACCTGCGGCATCTTCGCGCGCCACCGCGCCGGCGTGTGCCTGCTGGGCACGGCGTCCGGCGTGCAGACGCTGGTGTTCTAATCGGTCATCGCCCACAGAGGACTTTGCCTTGGCCAAGCCCAATTACTCGTTCGAGAAGCGGCAGCGCGAGCTGGCCAAGAAGAACAAGAAGGAAGAGAAGGACCGCCTGAAGGCCCAGCGCAAGGCGGGCCAGTTGCCGCCCGGCGAAGAGGGTGCCGAGGAGTCCGACGGCGACGCGCCCGACACGGCGCCCGCGCCCCCGGCTCAGCCCGGCTCCTGAGCGGCGGCGCCTGCGCGCGCCGCGCGCACGGCCCAGCGCGCCGGGTCCACGGCGTCCGCAAGTTCCTGCTCCAGCGGCCAAGGTGAACCTGTGGCCTGCGCGGCGATCAGGCGCGCCATCAGCGGCGCCAGCGTCAGACCGCGGGCGCCCAGCGCCGTGAGCGCGAAAAGCCCCGGCTCGCGCAGCAGCAGCCGGCCCTGGTCTCGCCGCGGCGGCTGCGTGGCCGCCGGCAGGGCGCCGACGATGGGCAGGCGGTCGTCGGTGTGCAGCCGGTAGCCCGTGCGCCCTTGCCAGCTCGAAGTCTGGGGCGGTGCGGTGAGCCCGGTCAGGCGCTGCAGCCGCTCCAGGTTCCAGCGGTGGTCGGCCTCCCGCACGGCCTCGTCGCCCGGTTCGCCAGCCTCGCGCGTCGCCCCGCACAGCAGCCCGTCGGGCAGCGGCACCGCATAGCCATCGCCCGCCACGGGCAGCTGCAGGCCGTGCCTGGCCGCCCAGTGCGTGACCTGGCCCCGCGTGTGCCGCAGGGGCCAGCGCGTGCCCGCCAGAGCCTGCGCTTGCCCGGCGTTGGCCAGCACGACGACGGGTGCCTCGGCAAGCACCTGCCCGGCGGCGTCGCGCAGCCGCCAGCCGGCCGCGATGCGCTCCAGTGATGCCACGTCCACGCCGCCCCGGAAGTGCACGCCCGCGCTGGCCAGCGCGTGTCGTGTACCCGCAGGCGGCGACAACCAGCCGCCCTCGGGGAAGAACCAGGCCGGCAGTGGCAGCGGCACGCCGGCCAGGGCCGCGGCTTCGCCGGCATCGAGGGCCTGCACATAGCCCGGCGGCAGGCCCAGCGCGGCCAGCACGGCCTGCATGGCCGGCGGGCCCGCGGCGGCGGTGTGCAGGCGCAGCAGGCCGCCCACCGCGCCCGGCACGCCCGCGTCGATGGCGGACCGGTAGGCCCTTGCGGCGTGCAGCGCCGCGCTGCGGAAGAGCCGCGCATACGGGCCGTCGTCTGCGTTGACCGTGCCGTGGAACAGCCCGCCGGGGTTGCCGGAGGTCTCGCAGGCCGGTGCCTCGCGGCGTTCCAGCACCGTGACCTCCAGCCCGGCCCGCGCCAGCGCCTGCGCGGCGAAGCCGCCCGCCAGCCCGGCACCCACCACGACCGCGTGGCGGGCCTCCGGCTGCGCGGCATGCGGCAGCGCACGCGGAACG
>JAEUPH010000128.1 GCA_016790395.1 Rubrivivax sp.
CTTCAGCCCCGGCGCCTGGCAGCGGGCGAGTGCCTGTTCCGCCTGGGTGACCCCGGCGACCGCCTCTTCGTCATCACCTCGGGCTCGATCGACGTGCTCAGCGCCCCGGCGTCCGGTAGCGCGGCGCCGCGCCAGCGCTACGTGAGCCTGTCGCCCGGCATGATGCTGGGCGAGACCGCCATGCTCGACGGTGGCGGGCGCAGCGGCGAAGCCGTGGCCGTGGGCGAGACCGTGGTGCATGCGCTGGACAGCGCCACGCTGCTGCGCCTGCGCGACGAAGACCCGCTGCTCTATGCCCAGGTCTTCCGCAACGTGGCGCTGCACCTGTCTCAGCGGCTGCGCGCGGCCGCGTGGGCCTGGCGGGCGAGCAACAGCTGAAGCTCAGCCGAACTTCAGGAAGAGCCGGCTGTAGGCCGGCTTGAGTTTCGACATCGCGGCCTGGAGGGCCGTCGCGTCCTGGTCGAGCGCAGCCTTCTTGAGGTTCTGCGCCGAAGCCTCGACCTCCTTGAGCAAGGCCTCGAAATCGGCGTTGCGCAGCAGAGCCGCCGGCGCCTGCGCGCGCAGCTGCCGCGCCAGATAGTCCAGCACGCCACTCTGGGCGGCCAGCCTGTGCAGGCCCTGCGGCCCGGCGAGCAGCTGCTGGCCGCGAACTAGCAAGTGCTCCATCTCGGCGTGATACGCGTTCATGGCGTCGCTGAAGACGACGACGCCATTGCGTTGCCGCAGTGCGGCCATCAGGTCGCGCGCAGCTTCCAGCGTTTCATGCGCCTCGCGCAGCTTGCCCGCGTCGATCTCGCCGGCAGCCTTGTCGTACACGGCGCTCACCTGGCCCAGGGTGGCGGCGAAGTCTGCGTCACGGTCGTAGGGCGGGGGCGGCTTGAGCGCAAAACGCTCGACCACCCCTGCCCAGGCCTGGCGGGCCTGCGCCAGGGCCTGCTGTGCTTCGGCCTGCGACTTGCCGTTGGTGCGGAAGAGCGCCGCACGGTAAGGGGCATAGGCCAGTTGCACGGCATCGGTCACGGCGTCGGCGGCCTGGGTCGAGAGGCTCAGGGCGGCAGTGAACATCAGCACGGTCAGGCGGAGGCAGGACTTCATGGTCGCAGCGTGTTCGTCAGGGTGGAAGATCAATATACCCTTTACGGTATGAGACCGCCTGACGTGCCACGCCGGGCCGCCAAGCCAGCGACAAAGCGGCCGAAGGCATCGAGCAGCCGTGCGGCGTCGACGGACGGGCCCTCCAGTTGCACCAGCGCCTGCACGGTGGCTTCCAGCGTCGAGACCTGGTCGGCGCGCCGAGCGGCGCGGATGGCGCGGTAACGCGTCGGCGCGGGCGCGTGCAGCGCGAGCCGCGGCAGCGCGGCCAGCAGCGGATGTTCCAGCAGCATGCGCAAGCTCTTGCGCCAGGTGGCGTCGATGACCACCAGCCGCTGCGGCACCCCTGCCGCCGGCGCAGGCGCCGGGGGCGCAGGCGCGGCGGGCACGTCCGGGTACAGCAACCAGGTGTGGCCGCCGGGGCGCTGCAGGAACGCCTGCAAGGCCGCGGGCGCGAAGTGCTCACCCACCACCACCTCGCACCGCGCCAGGGACAGGCGCAGCAAGGCCACGCTGTTCTTCGCCTGGCGCTGCTCCTGCGGGTGCTGCAGCACCAGCACCTCGGTGCGGTGGGCGGTGGGCTGCACCAGCGCGCACAGGCAGGTGGCCTGCGGGCGCAGGCAACGGGCGCAGGCAGCGCGGCGAGCATCGGGAGGCGTCATCCGGGCATCGTCGCATGCCCAGCCGTCTCCGGTCACCACGCTCACTGGCAGTACTGTGCCTCCACCCGCTCGGCCGCACGCCAGCTCTTGACCGTCATTTCGCCGGCCTGGCGGATCTGTTCGTAATCCTTGTCGCTGGTCTGGCCCTTCTGCGCCTTGTAGATCCGGGCCACGGCCTCGGTGGCAAAGCGGAGCTTCTGCTGGGCCTGGCGCACGAGCATGCAGCCCTCGCTCTTCTGGCCGGCACGCAGCAGTTCGAGAGCGCGCAAGGCCTGCTTGTTGCCGGCCTCGGCGTTGAAGCCCGCGGTCTGCATGTCCTCGCGCCAGCCCGCCTGGGCGGGCCCCATGGCCATCAGGGCAACAGCCAGCCCCACGGACTTCCACCCGTTGCGCATCGTGTGCTCCTTGCTTGCGTCTGTGCCGGTCTACGCAGCGAGGACCCCACGCGGAGGCTCATGCCTGGATGAGCCCCCCCACAGCGGGCGGCGTCAAGGCCGTTGCAGCACCGACACCGTGGCGCTGCGCGTGTTGCTGCCCAGCGCGGCGGTGATGACGGCGCTGAGCGCGCGCTGGTTGCGCACGAGCGCGAAACCCGACAGCACGAAGTCGGCCGACGTCGCGCCCTGCGGCACCACCACGCTGACGGGCACCGAGGCGGCGACACTGGAACTGGCCAGCGACACCGTGGTGTCCGCGGGCGCGGGCGCCGAGAGCGTGACCGTGCCGGTGGTCGTGCCGCCGGCCCTCACCGAGGGCACGGCGAAGGACAACACCGTGAGCGCCGTGGTGCCGGGCTGGGGCACCACCTGCACCACCTTGCCGCCGAAGTCGACGATGTAGAGCTCGCCACCGGCGCCTTCGCCGAAGGACGCGATGTTGCCCAGGGCGCCGGCGCCGCCGGTGTCGATGCTGGCCGTCAGTTCGGTGGTCGCGCCGAGCCCGTGCAGCTGCCCGTTGGCCAGCACCGCGACGTCGATGGCCCACACGCGGCCGTTGCCGTAGTCGGCGAAGACGTACATGCCGTACAGCGGCGAACTGGGCTGCCGCACGACATAGCCGCCGGTGATGGCGATGCCGTCGCTGTGGCTGTAGACCAGCGCCGGCTCCGTGAGCCCGGCGACCGGGGGGTCGCTGATGCCGGGCGTGGCGATGTCGCCTTCACGCAGGCGCCAGCCGAAGTTCTGCCCGCCGACGCTGGACGCGGCGATGCGGTCGACCTCCTCGCGCTGGTTCTGGCCCACGTCGCCGAGCCACAGGTCGCCGGTGACGCGGTCGAAGCCGTTGCGGAAGGGGTTGCGCAGGCCGTAGGCGAAGATCTCGGCGCGCACGCCGGGCTGGCCGACGAAGGGGTTGTTCGCCGGGATGGCGTAGTTGAGGTTCGGGTCGGCGAAATCGTCGCGGTTGATGTCGATGCGCAGCAGCTTGCCCAGCAGGCTGTTCCGGTTCTGCGCCAGGTTCTGCGGGTCGTTGCCGCTGCCGCCGTCGCCGGTGGCGATGTAGAGGTGGTTCGCGTCACCCGGCTTGAAGCCGATCCAGCCACCCTTGTGGTTGCTCAGGCCGGCCGGCTGGTTGATGCGCATGACCTCCACGCGCGTGGCCGGGTCGGCCACCAGCGGGTTGCCGTTGGTTCGGTAGCTGGCGATGACGGTCTGCAGCGTGCTGGGGTCGATGTAGTTGACGAAGAGGCGGCCGAAGCCGGGTGAGCCCACGACGGCATAGCCCGGGTCGAAGGCCAGGCCCAGCAGGCCTCGTTCGCCCGCGGTGGCCACCGCGATCTGCAGGAAGTTGCTCGCCACGCCGCCCTGCACCGCCTTGATCAGGCCGCCTTTCTCGACGACGTAGAGCGGGCCGCCAGGCACTGGGGCCGTGGCAAAGAGCGGTTGCGACAGACCGCTGGCCACGAGCACGGTGTTGAGCGACTGCGCGTGGCCGACCCCCGCCAGGCCGGCGAGGCCCCAGGCCAGGAGCACCGAGAACAACCACTTCTTCATCGAAGGCCTCCTGAGGCGTGAAGGGCGGCAAGCTAACACCCGAGGTCGGGCGCATCACCCCCCGAACCAGGGGCACAGGAAAGCCCGGATGCCGGCGTTCGCCAGCCAAGAGCGCTGCCCGGTCTTCAACATCAAGGCTGCGCCTATGCACCCTGGCGGCGGCGCGCCAGCAGTTCGGGCAGGCCACGCAGGTTGTCGCTGATCTCGTAGCGCAGGCTCTGGACCGCCAGGTGCTCTTCGGGGGTGGGCTGATATTCCTGCCAGAGCTCGGGGTGCTGACGCACCAGCTCGCCCCCGAGAAGCTGCGCCAGGTGCATGACGGCCTTGGCAGCCACGACGTCGCGGCTGCTGCCCATGCCCGCGTGCAGGAAGGTCGCCAGCAGGAAGAGCCCGTCGCCGCTGCGATGGACGGCGGCTTCGAGGGCCAGTTCGAAGGCCCGCGCCGCATCGCCGTGCGTCGCTCCGGGATCGGCCAGCATCCGGGTCTGCGGGACCTGGCCGGGTGTGCTGCCGCCCTGCACGGCCTCGTCCGGCGCCGGGCTGGGTCCCTGCACCTGCTGGCGCGCCAGGTCGGCCTTCGCTGCGGGGTGGCCAAAATCGGCGGCGAGCCTCAGCCAGTGATCGGCGTCGTCCTGGGCGCCCGCGATGGCCTTGCCCAGCGCGACCTCGAGCGACATCCGATAGGCCGCCGCGGCGTGGCCGTTGTTGGCAATGCGGATCAGCACCAGCGCGGCCGCCTTGCGCAGGCGTGGCTGGGTGATATCGCGGATCGCTTCCTGCAGCAGCTTCTCCTGAAGCGCCACCTCGGCGTCGACCGCGGCCAGCAGGTCGTCGGCCGCCTGCAGCAGCGCGTGCTGGCGAGCCTGCTCCTGCTGCAGCGACGGCGTCAGGCGCTGCAGCGCCCGGCCGTAGCCCTGCGGATCGGCATCGGCTTCGGCACCGCCGAGCTGCATGAGGGCCGCGCCCAGGCTGTGGTTGCGCGGGCCGCCCCGGCCGTTGGCCAGCAGCAGCCCCCAGCCCTGCAGGGCCTGGGCGTCGCGCCCGGCAGCCACGCGGCGGTACTCCGCGCGGGCCAGCACGAAGTCCCGGCGATGCCAGGCGTCGACCGCGCGCAGGCACTGGCTGGGGCTGTCCGGGCCAAGCGCGACGCCGTTGGCCAGAAAGACATCGCCCGACTGCAGGTCGAACAGGTTCAGGCCCCGGTCATTGGCCTGCACCACGGCATGCGCACAGGCAGCGTCGCGCTCGTCGCTGTCGTGCAGGCCGATGTTGAGCCAGCCCTGCGGCGCGTCTCGATCCGGGTCTGGCAGGCGGTTGTCGTAGACGTCGTCGTCGTCGCCCTGGCTCGGGAAACGGGCCTCCAGCGCCTGCGCAAAGGCCAGGAGCCTCGGGTCGTGCGAGGCAGGTGGCGCGGCCGCCTGGGCCGGCGCCAACTGCGCTCGAGCCCTGTCGCAGTCGGTGGGCCAGGGCTGCAGCGGGTCTTGCGGCCACACGGTCAGGACGTAGCTCATGCGGGGGCTCTCCGGGAGGGTCGTTCGGCAGAGGATGATCTTGCCGCCCGCCAGGACGCTGAGGACGGCTGCGGGAGTTCGATCAGCAACTCGGATGGCGGGATTCGCGGTGCTTCACTGCCCGCGCGGCCAGCGCGAGGGGTCGAGATAGACCTGCTTGTCGTAGATGAAGGCCGGCGGCGAATCGCCATGGCCGCCGGCGCGCTTCCAGGCCAGATCATGAGCTTCGCGGTCGATGGTGTAGTTGACGCCGCTGCCGCGCCCCTTTCTGGCCGCGGCGGACACGGGCTGCTTCTGCATCCGTTCGACCGCATCGCGGCTGATGGCCTGCGGCGGATCCACGTGCCCGCGCGGGGCCTGCGCACGCTGCGATGCGGAAGCTGCGGCAGCGGTGTCGGCCTGCGGCGAGACTTTCGCGGCCGGCGGGGGGACCGCCGGTGTCTTCGCCATGGGATCGGCGACGGGCTTGGCCGGCACGGGCGCTTGCCCGGTCTTCTCCAGGGCCATGTCGGCTGTCGGGCTCGTGCGTGGCGACGCCGATGCGGTCGACGGCGTTCTGGCGGATGTCGTCGCCGCCGGCGCGCCCGGGCTCCGTATCGGCGAAATGCCGCCGCGTCCTCCGCCCAACAACGGATGGTCGGTGCTGATGCGGACATGGCCCTCCGCGTCGCGGTAGGCCGCAGGCGCCGTGCCCGAACCATGGCGCGCCTGCCAATCGGCTTGGTGTGCCCCTGGACTCTGAGGCTTGATTGCCGCAGGCCTGAAGACGTTCGTCCGGACCACTTCCACGTCGGTCATCGGCGAAGGCGCGGCGGGCCGCGCCGGCGCCGGTGGCGGTGAGGCCTTGAGCAACAGGCGCTGCGTTGGCTTCGCCCGGGGCGCCGCGGCTTTGCCGGCGGGCGGTGGTGCCCAGGCGCGTCGGGGGGGCGCACGGCCGCCACCGGGCCTGGACATCGCAGAGGCAGCGAAGGCCCCCGCGACGGCCAACATGCCGGCGCGGAACTCGAGGAGTTCGCTGATGGCCCTGTTCGCTTCTGCCCACGTCAGGTTCTTCCTGCCCGCCTCTTCGACGGCGATGAAGTACTCGCTCGCGTCGTTCACCCCGCTCAACATCCAGTTGGCGGCCGCCTCCTCGTCCTCGGCCTTTTCCTGTGCGGCCAGGCGCCTGCTGCGTTCGACGTGCTGGCTCGCGATCAGATCCGCGCGCGCTTTGTTCGAGCGGTCGGCCCAGTAGTCGATCCAGATCCGCAGGCGCTGGCGGGCGCTCAGGCCGTCCAGGTCCGGGCCGCGTGCGGCAGCCTCGAGCTGGGCCTGACGCGTGGCGCTGTAGTAGGCGAGCCGCCCCTCATAGTCACGCTCGGCGTCCGTGGGCCCGGGCTCGGGCTTCGCCGGTTCCGGCGACGCCGGCCTCAGGTCCATCGGCGGCATTTCGATCTCGATGAATGGCGCCAGTGCGGGCGTGACCTCGCGCAGGTACGCCTCTTTCGCCTCCCCTTCGAAGTAGGCCAGTTCCTCATTGGCCTTGGCGCGCGCTTCCTTCGACAGCAGGCCGTGATTCCGGATTCGCTTCGCCATCAGCCGCCCCCGGTAGCGGGCGACTTTCACGTCGTGTTTCCACTGCAGGGAGCCGATGGGGCGGCGTTGAATCTGCAGACCGCCGGCGGGCAGGACACCGGAGAAGACCCTGCCGTTGCCCACCGCGTGCGCGGCAGCGTCTGCCGAGGCTTCGAAGCTGGCCGGGGCAGCTTCGAGCGCCAGTGGCCCGCTGCTGCCGGATCGCTGCTGGAGGGTGTGCGCGAGCTCGTGTGCCAGCAGTTCACGGCCCTGGCGCGTGGCGGGCGCGAAGTTGCCCGCTCCGAACACCACGCTCTGGCCCACGGTGTAGGCGCGGGCTTGCACGGCCTGTGCAGACTCCGCCGCCTGGGCGTCGTGATGCACCCGCACCTTGGAGAAATCGTGGCCGAAGCGTGGCTCCATGAACGCCCGCGTGGAGGCATCCAGCGGTTGTCCGGGCGAGCGCAGTACATCGTGAACGATGGGCGGTGCTGCAAGCGGCCCGGCGCCGCTGGCTTGGGCGCGCGGGGTCTGCAGAGCGCCGGATGCCTGATTCGACGGTTTCGGCCGGGATCGGGTGAGGGTGGTTTTCATCCCGATTCAGTGCGCGACGCCACGATGGTTCGTGCAGCCACGAACAGGCGGGGGCTCTTTGACGGCACGTGCACCATGTCGTTGACGCTTGAGACCGATGCGCAGGCCTCAGATGGGCCGTGTTGATGGAGAGGCCAGGAACCGGCCGCAGATGGTGAGTGATCTTCGGAGTGCGTGGTAGTCGACCAGCCTAGGGATTCTCCGAATCGCCGAAGGCCATCACGGGGCTGTCTTGCGCTGGCATGTCGGCGCAAGGTCTCAGCGCGCACCGACCCCCACCCGACAACAAAAGGGGCAGCCGAAGCCGCCCCCTTCTTCATCGCCTGAACACGCCGCTCAATCGGCCTGCTTGCGCAGGAAGGCCGGGATCTCGATCTCGTCCATGCCGTTGCTCGCCAACGCATCCACCTTGGCGGCGGCCTGCGAACGCGCGCTGCGCCACACGCTGGGGGTGTTCAGCCCTTCGTAGCTGTGCTGCGGCGCCTGCTGCGCCATGGCGGTGGTGGGCATGCTGGGCTGCGCCACCTGGTTGAGGATGGGCAGGTTGTCGGTGCCCGTCATGCGCTGCGGCTGCAGCACCGGGGCCACGGCCTGCACGGGGCTGCTCACCACCGCCAGCGGCGGCGTCGCCTGCGCCTTGCGCGCGCTGCTCAGGCCCGTGGCGATCACCGTCACGCGCAGCTGGTCGCCCAGGCTCTCGTCGTAGGCCGTGCCGTAGATGACGTGCGCATCGTCCGCGGCGTAGCGGCGGATGGTGTTCATCGCGTTGCGGCTTTCCGCGAGCTTGAAGGTCTGCTTGCTGGCGGCGATGAGCACGAGGACGCCGCGCGCGCCGGAGAGATCAATGCCTTCCAGCAGCGGGCAGGCCACCGCAGCGTCGGCGGCCTTGGTGGCGCGGTCGGGGCCGCCGGCCACGGCCGTGCCCATCATGGCCTTGCCGGGCTCGCTCATCACCGTCTTCACGTCCTCGAAGTCGACGTTCACCAGGCCCGGGATGTGGATGATGTCGCTGATGCCGCCCACGGCGTTCTTCAGCACGTCGTTGGCGTGCGCGAAGGCCTGCTCCTGCGTCACGTCGTCGCCCATCACTTCGAGCAGCTTCTCGTTGAGCACGACGATGAGGCTGTCGACGTTGGCTTCGAGCTCGCTCACGCCATCATCGGCCTGCTTCCCGCGGCGCTTGCCCTCGAACTCGAAGGGCTTGGTCACCACGCCCACGGTGAGGATGCCCATCTCCTTGGCCACGCGCGCGATCACCGGCGCCGCGCCCGTGCCCGTGCCGCCGCCCATGCCGGCGGTGATGAAGAGCATGTGCGCGCCCTGGATGGCCGCACGGATGTTCTCCACCGCCTCTTCGGCCGCCACGCGCCCGGCCTCGGGCTTGCTGCCCGCGCCCAGGCCGCTCTTGCCCAGCTGCACCAGCGTGCCCGCGTTGCTGCGGTGGAGCGCCTGGGCGTCGGTGTTGGCGCAGATGAACTCCACGCCCTGCACGCCCTCGGCGATCATGTGCTCGACGGCGTTGCCACCACCGCCGCCCACACCGATCACCTTGATCTGCGTGCCTTCGTCGAATTCGTCGATCATTTCGATGGGCATGAGAGCCTCCTTGTCGTTTCGATTGCAGTTGCCACTGAGTTGAAGTAACGGAGCGCGTCTGTTGTTCGTTTACCCGATGTCATTCATGCGCCCCTCCTAGAAATTCCCCAGGAACCAGTCCTTGGCGCGTCCGACCATGTTCCTCACGGAACCGGCCTGCGCCGCCGCCTTGTGCCCGCGTGCACGCGCCACGCGGGCTTCCTCCAGCAAGCCCATCGCCGTCGCGCTGCGTGGGCTGGCCACCATGTCGTAGAGCGCGCCGCCGTACAGCGGCAGGCCCTTGCGCACGGGTTTCAGAAAGATGTCCTCGCCCAGCTCCACGATGCCGGGCATCACCGCGCTGCCGCCGGTCACCACGATGCCGCTGGACAGCAGCTCTTCGTAGCCGCTCTCGCGGATGACCTGGTGCACCAGGGTGAAGATCTCCTCGACGCGCGGCTCGATCACGCCGGCCAGCGCCTGGCGGCTCAGCATGCGCGGCGCGCGGTCGCCCAGGCCGGGCACCTCCACCTGGTCCGACGGGTCGGCCAGCAGCTGCTTGGCGACACCGTGCTCCACCTTGATCTCTTCCGCGTCCTTGGTGGGCGTGCGCAGCGCCATCGCGATGTCGCTGGTGATGAGGTCGCCCGCGATGGGGATGACCGCCGTGTGGCGCACGCTGCCGTCGGTGTAGATCTGCACGTCCGTCGTGCCGGCGCCGATGTCCACCACGGCCACGCCCAGGCTCTTCTCGTCGTCGGTCAGCACGGCCGCGGCGCTGGCGCTGGGGTTCAGCACCAGGCGCTCCACCTCCAGGCCGCAGCGGCGCACGCACTTGAGGATGTTCTCGGCCGCGCTCTGCGCGCCGGTGACGATGTGCACCTTCACCTCCAGGCGCGAGCCGCTCATGCCTATGGGCTCCTTGACCTCGTGCCCGTCGATCACGAACTCCTGCGGCTCCACCAGCAGCAGCCGCTGATCGTTCGGGATGTTGATGGCCTTGGCCGTCTCCACCACGCGGCTCACGTCCACCGGCGTGACCTCGCGGTTGTCGCGCACGATCACCATGCCGGTGCTGTTCTGGCCGCGGATGTGGCTGCCGGTGATGCCGGTGTAGACGCTGGTGATCTTGCAGGCGGCCATCATCTCGGCCTCCTTCAGCGCCTGCTGGATGCTGGCCACGGTGGCGTCGATGTTGACCACCACGCCGCGCTTCAGGCCGTGCGACGACGCGACGCCCAGCCCGGCCAGGCGCAGCACGCCGCCGGGCAGCACCTCGGCGGCCACTGCCATCACCTTGGCGGTGCCGATGTCC
>JAEUPH010000173.1 GCA_016790395.1 Rubrivivax sp.
TTGACCTTGTCCTCGATGCTCGGGCAGTAACGCGGCCCCACGCCTTCGATGACGCCGGTGAACATGGGGCTGCGGTCGAAGCCGCTGCGGATGATCTCGTGCGTGCGCGCGTTGGTGTGCGTGATCCAGCACGGCACCTGGCGCGGGTGCTGCCCGGCGTGGCCGAGAAAGCTGAACACCGGCACCGGGTCCAGATCACCGGGTTGCTCTTCCAGCTGGCTGAAATCGATCGAGCGGCCGTCGATGCGCGGCGGCGTGCCCGTCTTCAGCCGGCCCTGCGGCAGCTTCAATTCCTTGAGCCGCGCCGACAGGCTCACCGCCGGCGGGTCGCCCGCGCGTCCGGCGCTGAAGTTCTGCAGGCCGATGTGGATGCGGCCATCGAGAAAGGTGCCGGCGGTCAGCACCACCGCACGGCTGCGGAAGCGCACGCCGGCCTGCGTGACGGCGCCGGCCACCCGCTCGCCCTCCACCACCAGGTCGTCCACGGCCGCCTGGAACAGCCACAGGTTCGGCTGGTTCTCCAGCCGACGGCGGATTGCAGCGCGGTACAGCACGCGGTCGGCCTGCGCCCGCGTGGCGCGCACGGCGGGGCCTTTGCTGCCGTTGAGGATGCGGAACTGGATGCCGGCTTCGTCGGTGGCCGCGGCCATCGCCCCGCCCAGCGCATCGACTTCCTTGACCAGGTGGCCCTTGCCGATGCCGCCGATGCTGGGGTTGCAGCTCATCTGCCCCAGCGTCTCGATGTTGTGCGTGAGCAGCAACGTGGCGCAGCCCATGCGGGCGGCGGCCAGCGCGGCCTCGGTGCCGGCATGGCCACCACCGACCACGATCACATCGAACTCTTGCGGGTGCAGCATCCGCGGATTTTAGGCGGCGGGCTCCGGCACGAGGGCCGTGCGGTCGGCCTGCGGGCGGCGTGCCCACCAGCGGTCGAAGAAGTAGTGCGCCACCGTGTTGACGACGGGTTCGACGAGCGTGATGGCGCCGGCAATGGCCACGCTGCCCGTGAGCGCGAAGCTCACGCTGAAAGCGATGCCGAGGTGCATGACACCAAAGAGAGCGGACTTGGCCATGAGATGCTCCAACGAGAATGATTCCTGTTGGCAATTGTCCGTGGCACGGGGCCGATACCACATCACGTATGCCGATGGTGGCGATAGCATGGCCGCCCATGGATTGCCGCCCGCATTGCGCCGCCTGCTGCATCGCGCCCTCGATCAGCACGCCCATCCCGGGCCTGCCCCGCGGCAAGCCGGCGGGCGAGCGCTGCCTGCAGCTGGACGACGAGGACCGGTGCCGCCTCTTCGGCCGGCCCGATCGGCCCGCCGTCTGTGCCTCGCTGGCGCCGCATGCCGAAATGTGTGGACAATCCAAGGAGCAAGCACTCACATGGCTGCGACAACTCGAAGTGTCCACCCAACCGGCTTCGTGCTGACATGCCCCTGGACCGCGTCGACGCCCGCCGCCTGATCGAGCTCTACCCCGCGCTGGCCGCCGTGCCCGACGCCGCGCGGGACGACGTGCTGTCGCGCGAGACCCAGACCCTGGCCGTGCCCGCCGGCGCGCTGCTGTTCGACGAAGGCGCGCCCTGCCGCGGCTTCCCCATGGTGCTGTCGGGCCAGGTGCGCGTGGCGCGAGGCTCGGCCGGGGGCCGTTCGCTGGAGCTTTACCGGGTGGGGCCGGGCGAGATCTGCGTCGTCTCCACCTCCTGCCTGTTCGGCCAGGCGGCACTCACGGCGCACGGACAGGCGCGCGAGGCCACCGAGCTCGTGGTGCTCAGCCGCCCGGGCTTCGACGCCCTCACCGGCCACGACGCCTTCCGCCGCTTGGTGTTTGGCGTCTTTGCCGAACGGCTGGCCGATCTGATGTCCCTGGCCGAAGCCTTGGCCTTCCAGCGGCTGGACCAGCGCCTCGCTGCCGCGCTGCTGGGCCATGGCACCGTGGTGGCGCTCACGCACCAGGCGCTGGCCGACGAGCTGGGCACGGTGCGCGAGATCGTCACGCGGCTGCTCAAGCGCTTCGAGAACGAAGGCTGGGTGCGGCTGGCGCGCGAGCGCGTGGAGCTGGTGGATGCCGCAGCGCTGCGCGCGCTGGCCGGCGGGCTGCCCGGGACGAACTGATCCCCCGCAAGGCCTGTGTGACCGCGGTCACCGACCCCGCGCCGGATGGCGGAGACACTCTCGCCACCCCACCACCACCCCAGAGGAGTTCCCCATGAAGAGCAACGTCGGCGGCATCGACCGCATCCTGCGCATCGTCCTCGGCCTCGCGCTGATCGGCCTGACCCTCGCCGGCACCATCGGCGCCTGGGGCTGGATCGGCATCGTGCC
>JAEUPH010000193.1 GCA_016790395.1 Rubrivivax sp.
GCGCGACCTGCAGCTCACCGACACCTCCATCAGCCTGCTGCAGGGCCTGGCCTTCGCGCTCTTCTACGCCGCCTGCGGGCTGCCGCTGGGGCGCATGGCCGACCACCGCAACCGCAAGTGGATGATCGCCTCGGGCCTGGCGGTGTGGACGCTGGCCACGGCGCTGTGCGGCACGGCCGCCGGCTTCGCGCAGCTGTTCCTGTGGCGCGTGCTGGTGGGCATCGGCGAGGCCACGCTGACGCCCTGTGCCTTCTCGATGATGGCCGACCTGTTCAAGCCGCAGCGGCTGGCGCTGCCCGCCGGGCTGTACACGGGCGCCAGCTTCATCGGCTCGGGCATCGCGCTGGTGGCCGGCGGCGCCATCCTCTCGCACCTGGCCCAGAGCGGCGCGCCGGTGCTGCCGGTGCTGGGCGAGCTGAAGCTGTGGCAGGCCGCGTTCATGATCGCCGCCGCCCCCGGCGTGCTGGTGCTGGTGGTGCTGCTGCTGGCGGTGCGCGAACCGGCGCGGCGCGGCGTGCCGGTGGACCGCCCGGTGCTGCGCCCGCCGCTGCGCGAGGTGTTCGCCGTCTACCGCGCCAAGGCGCGGGCCTTCAACGCCGTGTTCGTCGGCGTGTCGCTGCTGGGCGCGGTGCAGTTCGCCATCGGCGCCTGGGGGCCGGCCTTCCTGATGCGCGTGCACGGCTGGACGCCGGGGCAGGTGGGCGCGGCCTACGGCGCGGTGCTGATCCTGTGCGGCACCAGCGGCGCCATCGTCGGCGGCTGGCTGGCCGTGCGCATGGAAGGCCGTGGCGGCCAAGGGCAGCTGCGCACGGCGCAGCTGTCGGCCCTGGCCACGCTGCCCTTCGCGCTGGCCTTCCCGCTGGCGCCCAGCGGCTCGGCCGCGCTGATGCTGCTGGCGCCCACGGTCTTCCTGGGCTCGCTGGCCCTGGGCGTGGGGCCGGCGCTGACGGCGGTGCTCGCGCCGCCGGCCATGCGCGGCGCGCTGATCGCCGTCAACTTCTTCGCCAGCGGCCTCATCGGCCAGGCCATCGGCCCCTGGCTCGTGGCCCTGTGCACCGACCGCCTGTTCGGCGCGCCGGTGCACGTGCGCTACTCGCTGGTGCTGGTGCCAGGCGTGCTGCTGCTGCTGGCGCTGGTGTTCATCCGCATCGGGCTTGGGGCGCTGCGCAAGGACGCGTCGTCCAGCGCGCCGGCAGGCGTCAGGACCGTCTGATTGCGCGCCACCTTGGGCAGCTCGGCCAGGGCGCGCGGCCGGTAGGCCTGCTCCACCGGCACGAACACCTCGGCCGGCAGCTGCAGACGTGACGCCGCCAGCGCATCGGTGATGTGGCGCAGCGCGGTGGCGCCCACCACCGGCGCGGCCACGGCCGGCCGCGTCCAGAGCCAGGCCAAGGCCAGCTGGGCCGGCGCGATGCCCAGCTCGGCCGACAAGGCGGCCAGCGCATCCAGCACGGGGTCGTCGGGCGGGCCGTAGAGGCTGTCGGCCACGTCGTCGGCCTCGCCGCGCCGCGTGCCCAGCACGTCCTGGGGTCGCGCCAGGCGGCCGCGCGCCAGCGGGCTCCAGGGCAGCACGGCGATGCCCTGGTCGATGCAGAAGGGCAGCAGCTCGCGCTCTTCCTCACGGTACAGCAGGTTGTAGTGCGCCTGCACGGTCTCGAATTCCGTCCAGCCGTTCGCGCGCGCCGTGAAGTTCATCTTCGCCAGCTGCCAGGCGCGCAGGTTGGAGGCCCCCAGGTGCGCCACCTTGCCGGCCACCACGAGCTCATGCAGCGCCGCCATCGTCTCTTCCACCGGCGTGGCGTCGTCGAAGCTGTGGATCTGCAGCAGGTCGATGCGCTCGATGCCCAGGCGCTGGAGCGAAGCATCGCAGGAGCTCAGCACGTTGCGCCGCGACAGACCGATCTCGCCGTCGCCCACCGGGAAGAAGAGCTTGGTGGCGACGACCACGCGCTCGCGCGCCTGTGCCGTGCGCAGCAAGCGGCCCAGCAGGGCCTCGCTGCGGCCGGTGGAGTAGACGTTGGCGGTGTCGAAGAAGGTGACACCGGCGTCCAGCGCCTGCGCCAGCATCTCCAGCGAGGGCGCCTCGTCCAGCACCCAGGGGCGCCAGGCGCTGGCGCCGAAGCCCATGCAGCCCAGGGCGATGCGGGGCAGCGCCAGCTTGGCTGCGGGCGGTGGGGGGGTCAGCAAGGTCATGGGGTCATCAGGCTCGGGGGCTGAGGTCGGGGCCGGGCACGCGGAAGCTGCCGCGCAGGAACAGCAGCGGCTCGGCCGGCGTGCTGGTGAACTGCTGCACGTGGCCCACCAGCAGCTCGTGGTCGCCGGCGCTGTGGCGGGCCGACAGGCGGCAGTCGAACACGGCCACGGCGTCGTCCAGGTGCGGCGTGCCCAGCGGGCCGGTGCGCCAGGCGATGCCGGCGAAGCGGTCGTCGCGCGGCGTGGCGAACTGGCGCGCCACGGCCTGCTGGTCGGCCGCGAGCACGTTCACGGCGAAGGGCCGGCCGTCTTCAAAACAGTCGACCAGCGGCGAGTTGCTGCGCAGCGACCACAGGATGAGCGGCGGCGCCAGGCTCAGCGCGCTGAAGGAGTTGATGGTCAGGCCGAAGGGCGTGCCCTGCGGCGACACGCCGGTGACCACGGCCACGCCGGTGGCGTAGCAGCCCAGCGCGTCGCGGAAGGCCCGCTCGGCCGGGACGGGGAGCCGCGCTTCGGCCATGGCGCTTCAGACGGCGCTGCCCATCGTGACCACGACCTTGCCGAAGGCGCCGGCCGCGGCACGGGCGTAGGCGGCCTCGGCCTCGTCGAAGCCGAAGACGCTGTCGACCACGGGCTTGAGCCGGTGCAGGGCCATGAAGTCGGCCAGCGCCTGCTGCTCGTCGCGCGAGCCGACCATGATGGCGCTGACGCGCAGCGCCGAGAAGATGAGCGGCAGCGCGTTGATCTCGCCGCCGAAGCCGTCCAGCGCGCCGATCAGCGCCAGGTGGCCGCCCAGGCCCAGCGCCGACACCGATTTCTGCAGCGTGCCCGCGCCACCGAGCTCCACCACGTGCTGCACGCCCGCGCCGCCGGTGAGCCGGCGCACCTCGGCCGGCCAGTCGGGGTGCTGGGTGTAGTTGATGGCGTCGGTGGCGCCCAGGGCCTTCGCGCGTTCGATCTTCCCGTCGCTGGACGACAGC
>JAEUPH010000257.1 GCA_016790395.1 Rubrivivax sp.
GATGCGGTCTTCCAGCTGCGCGATGCTCTTGCTCACGGCCTGCGGCGTGAGGTGCACGCGCTCGCTGGCCAGGCGGAAGCTGCCCAGTTCGGCCAGGGCGAGGAAGTGGCGCAGGTGCCGCAGTTCCATGGGCCCCTCCGCTGCCGCCGTGCGCTCAGTGCGCCGCGTCTCCCACGATCCGTATCCCCGCGTGCGACAGCCCGCCCGAGCGGTTGATCTGGATGAGGATGGACGTCAGCGCCTCGGCCGCCGCCGCGTTCTCGATCGGCCCCGCATGCCAGCCGCGCATCCCCGCATCGGCCGCCAGCGCGATGACGCGCTCGCGCGCCGCCTTCTTGTTGCCGGACACCAGCACGTCGCACTGGATCTGCACGTCCTGCTGCAGCAGCAGCGCCGAGATGTTCTGGAAGGCCGACACCACGTCCACGCCCTCGCCCAGCAGCGCCTGCGCGCGCTTGCCGGCGCTGCCTTCGGGCGGCAGCTGCACCGTGCCCACCTTGGGCGGCACCAGCGGCACCGTCACGTCGATGAGGATCTTGCCCTGCAGCGCATCGCGCACCGTGGCCAGCGTGTCCAGCTGGTGCGCGGCGGGCACGGTGAGCGCCACCACCGTGGCTTCGCGCGCGGCGGTGACGTTGTCCAGCGCGCGCACGTCGGCGCCGGGGCAGCGTTCGCGCAGCTTCGCGGCGGCTTCCTCGGCGCGCTCGGCCGTGCGCGAGCCGATGAGGATGCGGTGCCCCGCGCGCGCCCAGCGCCAGGCGAGGCCCGTGCCCAGGTCGCCGGTGCCGCCCAGGATGGCGATGGTCTCGGGCGTGCTCGTCGTCATGAAGTCTCCAGCAGGGAAGGGCAGGGGGCGGGGGTGGCGTGGCGGACCAGCGGAATCCGCAGGGCGCGGGCCGGGCGCGGCGCCGCGCGCACCGGCGTGTTGACGGTGGCGCTGAGCGCCGGCGCATGTTGCCCGCGCGACTGCACCTCGGCCGGCACCTCGCGGTACAGCGTGTCGCGCTGGCGCACGGGGCGGCCGGCGCCTGTGATCAGCTCGCGCATCGCCGCGGGCGGCAGTTCCTGGCCGTGCTGCGTGCCGGCAGCGCGGCTGATGCTCTCGTTCATCAGCGTGCCGCCCAGGTCGCTGGCGCCGGCCGCCAGCGCGGCGCGAACGCCCTCGGGCCCCAGCTTCACCCAGCTGGCCTGCACGTGGCGGAAGTGCGGGAAGAGGGCCAGCCGCGCCACCGCGTGCATCAGCAGCGCTTCGCGGAAGGTGGGGCCCTTGCGCGCGCGGCCCTTCAGGTACAGCGGCGCTTCCATGTGCACGAAGGGCAGCGGCACGAACTCGGTGAAGCCGCGCGTGCGCTTCTGCAGTTCGCGTAGGCGCAGCAGGTGGCGCGCCCAGTGCACGGGCCGCTCGATGTGGCCGAACATGATGGTCGCCGTGCTGCGCAGGCCCACGCGGTGCGCCGTCTCCATCACCTGCAGCCACTGCGCGGTGTTGATCTTGTCGGGGCACAGCCCGGCGCGCACCTCGTCGTCCAGCACCTCGGCCGC
>JAEUPH010000277.1 GCA_016790395.1 Rubrivivax sp.
AGACATGGCAGATCCGATGCGCATTCGCGCCCAGGCCGCAGGCGACAAGACCACCGTGCGTGTGCTCATGAGCCACGAGATGGAAACCGGCCAGCGCAAGGACACGGCAGGCAAGGTCATCCCGGCCTGGTACATCAAGGAAGTCAGCGCGCAGCACAACGGCAAGCCCGTGCTGACGGCGCAATGGGGCCCTTCGGTGTCGAAGAACCCCTTCATGCAGTTCACGCTCAAGGGCGCGAAGACCGGCGACAAGGTCAGCGTCACCTGGGTCGACAACAAGGGTGACAAGCGCACCGACGAAGCCACCGTCAGCTGAACGGTCCCAGGCGCCTCCGAAGGCGCCGCACGCGAGGAGACAAGACCATGAGAAGTACCGCCGTCGCGGTGGTGGCCGCGCTTGCGTGCAGTGCCGCCTTCGCGCAGAAGACCGCCGCCGAGGCCATCGCCGAGTACCGTGCCATGCTGGCCGACGGCAACCCGGCCGAACTGTTCGAGGCCAAGGGCGAAGACCTCTGGAAGAAGCCTCGCGGCCCGAAGAACGTGTCGCTGGAAAAGTGCGACCTCGGCAAGGGCCCGGGCGTGGTGAAGGGGGCCTTCGTCGAACTGCCGCGCTGGTTTGCGGACACCGGCCGCGTGCAGGACCTGGAGTCTCGCCTGCTCACCTGCATGGAGCAGCTGCAGGGTTTCGACGTGGCCGCCATCGCCAAGACGCCCTTCGGCCGGGGCGAGCAGGTGACGCTGGAAGCCTACGCCGCCTGGATCTCGGGCGAGTCCAAGGGGCTGAAGTTCAACCTGTCGCAGGCCCACCCGGAGGAGCGCAAGTACTTTGAACTGGGCAAGCGCGCCTTCTTCTTCCGCGGCGGCCCGCACGACTTCTCCTGCGCGTCCTGCCATGGCCAGCCCGACAAGCGCATCCGCCTGCAGGACCTGCCCGAACTCACGAAGAACCCGGGCGACGGCATCGGCTTCGCCGCCTGGCCGGCCTACCGCGTGAGCAGCGGCGAGATGTGGAGCATGCAGCGGCGCCTGAACGACTGCTTCCGCCAGCAGCGCTTCCCGTACCCCGGCTATGCGTCGCCCGTGACCATCGCGCTGGGCGTCTACATGGGCGTCAATGCCAAGGGCGCCGTGGCCGCCACGCCCACCATCAAGCGCTGAGAGGCTGCCATGAACTTCCACCCCAAGAAGACCCTGACGCTGGCTGCCGTGGTGCTGGCCGGCTGTGCCGCCACGCCGCCCGCGCCCGACTACGACGCGCTCACGGCCCAGATGCTGGCCGAGTCCTTCCGCGACGAAGGCATCGCCAAGCTCGACCGGCTCAAGCAGGACGCCGGCACGGCCGCGTGTTCCCAGGCCCTGGGCGGCAAGCTGCCGGACGAGCAGGCCACCGCGCTGGCGCAGGCGGCGCTGAAGGCGGTGCGCTTCCCGGCCGACGGCAAGCTGCTGGGCGACTGGCGCGAAGGCGAGAAGCTGGCCCAGAACGGCCGTGGCATGACCTGGACGGACAAGTCCGCGGCGCCCGCGGCCAATGGCGGCAATTGCTACAACTGCCACCAGATCAGCAAGCAGGAAATCTCCTTCGGCACCATCGGCCCCAGCCTCTACCAGTACGGCCGGCTGCGGGGCATCACCGACCCCGACAGCCCCATCGCGCGCCCGATCCTGGAATACACCTGGGCCAAGATCTGGAATCCGCGTTCCTACAACGCCTGCTCCGACATGCCGCGCTTCGGCCACACGGGCGTGCTGGACGAACAGCAGATCAAGCACCTCATGGCGCTGATCCTCGACCCGAAGTCACCGGTCAACGCGGCCGACTGAAAACACCATGTCCCTGTCCCGACGCGATTTTGTCCAGGTCCTCGGTGCCGCGGCCGCGGCCGGCCTGAATCTGGCCCACCATGCCGAGGCCGACGCCGCCACGGCCGAGCAGGGTCTGTACGACCTGCCGCCCTTCGGCAACGTCTCGCTGCTGCACATGACGGACTGCCACGCGCAGCTGCTGCCCGTGCGCTTCCGCGAGCCGAGCGTGAACCTGGGCATTGCCGGCATGGCCGGGCAGTTGCCGCACCTGGTGGGCGAGGCGCTGCTGAAGAAGGTGGGCGTTCGCCCGGGCACGGCGGCGGCCCACGCCTACAGCGTGATCGACTTCGAGAAGGCTTCGCGGCGCTACGGCAAGGTGGGCGGCTTTGCCGAGCTGGCCACGCTGGTCAAGCGCATGAAGGCCAGCCGGCCCGGCGCGCTGCTGCTGGACGGCGGCGACACCTGGCAGGGCTCGGCGACCTCGCTGTGGACCGACGCGCAGGACATGGTCGACGCCTGCAAGCTGCTGGGCGTGGACGTGATGACGGGCCACTGGGAGTTCACCTACGGCATGGAGCGCGTGAAGGCCATCGTCGATGGCGACTTCAAGGGCAAGGTCGATTTCGTGGCCCAGAACGTGAAGACCAACGACTTCGGCGACCCGGTCTTCGCGCCCTACGTCATCCGCAACATCAACGGCGTGCCGGTGGCGATCATCGGCCAGGCCTTCCCCTACACGCCCATCGCCAACCCGCGCTACATGGTGGCCGACTGGAGCTTCGGCATCCAGGACGACAACATGCAGAAGATGGTGGACGAAGCGCGCGGCAAGGGCGCGCAGGTGGTGGTGGTGCTGTCGCACAACGGCATGGACGTGGACATCAAGATGGCCAGCCGCGTGCGCGGCATCGACGCCATCCTGGGC
>JAEUPH010000320.1 GCA_016790395.1 Rubrivivax sp.
GTGGCGCTGTCGGTGGGCGCGGGGCTGGCCGCGGCGGCCGCTGCGATCGTGCTGGCCCTGGCGTTCGTGACTGCGCCGCTGTGGCTGTTGGTGCTGCTGATGGTGTGGCTGCTGCGCCGCCGGCCGGCGCCGGCGTGAGCCGTTTGCGGCCCTAACATCGGGCATGAACGCCATTCCGCTCGCCCGCGCGCTGTTGTGCGCGGCGCTCGCCCAGCCCGCCATGTCGCAACCGCACGATCTCCAGCGCCTGCAGTGGCTCGCCGGCTGCTGGGCCTCCGCCACCGCAGAGCCGGGCTCGGGCGAGGTCTGGATGGCACCGGCCGGCGGCTCGATGCTCGGCGTCAGCCGCACCGTGAAGGGTGGCCGCACCGTGGCGCACGAGTTCATGCAGATCCGCCCGCTGGCCGACGGCGTGCTGGCCTTCATCGCCGAGCCCTCGGGGCAGCGGCGCGCCGAATTCCGCGTCAAGAGCTTCACCGACAACGAGGTGGTGTTCGAGAACCTCGCGCACGATTTCCCGCATCGCGTGGCCTACAGACTGGAAGCCCCCGACACCTTGCGTGCGCGCATCGAGGGCCAACGCAACGGCCAGCCGCGCACGATCGAGTTCCCGATGCGCCGCACTTCCTGCCCCTGAGACCATGAACGACACCACCGCCCCCCGCGCCGTGCTGGCCGACGACGAGCGCCTGATGCGCGAGCAGCTGCGCGCCCGCCTGGCCGAGGTCTGGCCCGAGCTGCAGATCGTGGCCGAGGCCAAGAACGGGATCGAGGCCGTGGAGCTGGTGCGCGAGCACCGGCCCGAGGTGGTGCTGCTGGACATCCGCATGCCCGGCCTGACCGGCGTGGAGGCGGCCAAGCAGATCGCCCAGCTGCCGCCGCCGGAAGACGATGAAGATCCGTGGCTGCCCGAGATCGTGTTCATCACCGCCTACGACCAGTACGCGGTCGAGGCCTTCGAGCAGGGTGTGGCCGACTACGTGCTCAAGCCCGCCGAGCGTGATCGCCTGGCCGTGACCGTGCAACGCATCCAGAAGCGCCTGGCCGCCCGCAGCAACCCCGAGGCCGGCGCCGACGCCCCGCCGGGGCCCAACATGCAACAGCTGCTGCACCAGCTGTCGGCGCGCCTGAACCCCGGCCAGGCGCCGCAGTACCTGCAGTGGATCCAGGCCACCGTGGGGCAGGCCATACAGATGATCCCGGTGGACGAGGTGCTGTTCTTCATCAGCGACGAGAAGTACACGCGTGTGCAGACGGCGCAGGTGGAAGCGCTGATCAGGAAGCCGATCAAGGAACTGGTCGACGAGCTCGACCCGCGCCTGTTCTGGCAGATCCACCGCAGCACGCTGGTGGCGGTGAAGGCCATCGCCGGCGTCACGCGCGACTTCCGCGGCCGCCAGATCGTGGCCGTCAAGGGCCACCCCGAGAAGCTGGAAGTCAGCCGCAGCTACACAGGGCTCTTCAAGGGCATGTAAGTCCCCCCCGAGGCTCGGGGGGGCCCGCACGGACCGTGGTTCGTGACGGGCTTCACGAACGACGGCCAGCCTGGCTGGGCAGCGGGCCACGGCGGCCCCAGCGGCAGCTTCACATCTGAAGCATCTGCTCGCAACCGCGCACCAGCGGTTTCTGCGGCGCGCGCGGGTCACCGCCAACATTCGGGCCAGCCGGTGGACGGCGAGGAGCCGTGCGTCACCGCGCGCCCCACGCTGCCCACGGCGGCCCGGTACCAGAATCCGCCCGCATGGGCCTGCTATCCAAACTTGCCATGCTTTTCGCCACCCAGCATCCAGGCCAGCGCCGGCTCGATTTCGCGCGCCGCCCCAGCCCCGCCCGCGGCGGCTGGGTGAAGCGCGACGAGGCCATCATGGGCACGGCCATCCATGTCGAGCTGTGGTGCGAGGACCTGCGCCATGGCGAGGCCGCGGCCATGGCGGTGATGGACGAGATGCACCGCATCGACCGCACGATGAGCCCGCACAAGCCCGACAGCGAGCTCTCGCGCATCAACCGCGCCGCTGCCCTGCAGCCGGTGCCCTTGTCCGACGAGATGTTCATGCTGGTCGACCGCGCGCTGGCCTGGTCGGCGCTCACCGACGGCGCCTTCGACATCAGCTACGCCGCCGTGGGGCAGCTCTACGACTACCGCGCGAAGCGGCGGCCTGACACCGACGAATTGGCACGCGCCCGAGCGCTGGTCGGCTGGCAACTCCTGCACCTGGACCGCGACGCACGCACGCTGCGCTTCGGCCGCCCCGGCATGCGTATCGACCTGGGCGGCTTTGCCAAGGGCCACGCCGTGGACCGCGCCACCGCGCTGCTGCGCCGCCGCGGCATCACCAGTGCCATGGTGGCCGCCGGCGGCGACAGCCGCGTCATCGGCAGCCGTGCCGGCCGCGGCGAGCCGGCCCGGCCCTGGACGGTGGCCATCCGCGACCCGCGCCGCGAAGGCGAAGTCGTGGCGGTGCTGCCGCTGGAGGACGTGTCCGTCTCCACGTCCGGCGACTACGAACGCTTCTACGACGATGTGGTGGACGGTGTCACCGAGCGCGTGCACCACCTCATCGACCCCGCCACGGGTGCCAGCCCCCACCACGTGCACAGCGTCACCATCCTGGCCGACGACGGCCTCACGAGCGAGGCCCTCTCCAAGGCCGTGTTCGTGCTCGGCGTCGAGCGCGGGCTGGCGCTGGTGGAACGCATGAGCGGCACCGATGCCGTGGTGGTGGACGCCCGGGGTGTGCTGCACGCGTCTTCCGGCCTGCTGCAAGGCATGCCGCAGGCTCGCCAATGAACCGCGAAACCGCGAACGAGGAGAGGACCATGACAAGACGCATCACCGCCCTGCTGCGGCGCACCGCCGCCCCTGCCGTGGCGCTGGCCGCCCTGACGCTGGCCGCCTGCTCCGGCGGCGGCGCCGGCAGCGGCAGCGGCAGCGACAACGTCACCGTCAACGGCGACGTGCCCATCGTCTACGTGATGCGCAGCACCGCCATCACCATCAACCCCACCGGCGGCACCAGCAGCGCCCCGGGCGGCGACCTGATGCTGCGCGAGAAGTCCAGCCCCAGTGCGCCCGAGATCAACCTCACCGCGCGCTTCACCGAGGGCAAGGGCGATGCCTCCGACCCCGAAGTCAGCTACGACGGCAGGAAGGTCGTCTTCGCGCTCAAGTGCCCCGCCAGCAACACCGCCACGGTCGACGGCACGGCCACCGGCGCCAAGGCCTGCACCGGCCGCTGGAACATCTGGGAATACGACATGTCGGGCGGCAAGCTGACGGCCGGGACCTTCCGCCGTCTCACCGCGTCCACGAGCCACGACGACGTCGACCCTGTCTACCTGCCCGCCAACCGCGGCATCGTGTTCGCCAGCAATCGCCAGGCCAAGAGCAGCCTGGACCAGTCGCTGGGCCGCGCGTACTTCGCCGCCGACGAGTACGAGCGCGAGCGCGTGCTGAACCTGCACAGCATGGGCACCGATGGCAGCAACATCCAGCAGATCACCTTCAACCAGAGCCACGACCGCAACCCGGTGATCCGCCCCGACGGCACCATCATGTTCTCGCGCTGGGAGCATGTGGCCGACCGCAACCGCTTCGCCATCTTCAAGGCCAAGCCCGACGGCACCGACATGTTCGTGCTCTACGGTGCGCACAGCCCGGGCAACAGCTACCTGCACCCGCGCGACATGGACCCGCGGGGCCCGAACGCCGGCAAGGTGCTGTCGTCGCTGATGCCGCTGTCGCGCACCCAGGAAGGCGGCAACCTGCAGCTCATCGACGCGGCCAACTACAGCGAATACAACACCCCGGCCAGCGCCAGCGTGGCCGCCACCGGCGGCCAGATCGAGGTCACCAACGACGCCCTCACCGACGGCGGCGGCCTGGCACCGAACGGCCGCGCCACCACGCCCTACCCGCTGTGGGACGGCAGCGGGCGCATCCTGGTCTCGTGGCGGCCCTGCGAGGTGACGCGCAACGGCGTCGTCGT
Organism: Rubrivivax sp.; assembly: GCA_016790395.1. Classification (GTDB taxonomy): domain Bacteria; phylum Pseudomonadota; class Gammaproteobacteria; order Burkholderiales; family Burkholderiaceae_C; genus Rubrivivax. The sequence continues at coordinate 3,990 of JAEUPH010000320.1, forward strand.
CTCCTGCACCACGCTCACCCCCGAAGAGAAGGCGCTGCTGGGTGACAGCAACCGCGCCGTGGCCCTGCGCGCCACCGACGCCGTGAAGAACAACGCCCCGGCGGCCTACGCGGTCTACATGTTCGACCCGGCCAAGCAGACCTGGAAGATCGTGGCCTCGCCGCCGGCCGGCTTCATGCTGACCGACCCCATCGCACTGCAGCCGCGCAGCGAGCCGGTGGTGGTGGAGCCGACCACGGTCGATCCGGTGCTCGCCGGGCAGAACCTGGGCCTGGTGGAGGTGCGCAGCGTCTACGACACCGACGGCCTGCAGCGCATGGCCGAACCGATGTTCACGGCTGCCGACCGCCCCGCCGGCTGCACCGTGAGCGTGGCCACCCGTGCCGCCACCGACCCTGCCGACACGCGGGCGGCCATCGCCGACATCGCCCGCATGAAGGACCCGGCCGACCCGGCCTACCTGTGTGCGCCAGCCCGCTTC
>JAEUPH010000142.1 GCA_016790395.1 Rubrivivax sp.
TCTCGGCGGCGATGCCGGCCTTGGTGAGGGCATTGAAGAGCGTGGACTTGCCGACGTTGGGCAGACCGACGATGCCGCACTTGAGACTCATGAGGGGGCTTTCCGGGCACAGGGCAATCTTCGATTTTCCTACACTGGGGCGCATGCACAGCCCACGCCTCGAACTGAAGCCGCACGAGAAGGACCTGGGCGGCGGTTTTGTCGTGCGCCGGCTGTTGCCGTCGGCGGCGCGGCAGGCCGTCGGGCCCTTCCTCTTCTTCGACCACTTCGGCCCCGTGACGGCCACGCCGGCCGACCACCACGAGGTGCGCCCGCACCCGCACATCGGGCTGGCCACCGTGACCTACCTGTTCGAAGGCGCCATGCAGCATCACGACTCGACCGGCGCGCTGCAGCGCATCGAGCCGGGGGCCATCAACTGGATGACGGCCGGCCGCGGCATCGTGCATTCCGAGCGCACGCCGGCCGACCTGAAGACCGTCACGCGCCGCAGCCACGGCCTGCAGCTGTGGGCCGCGCTGCCGGTGGTCGACGAAGAGGCCGAGCCCGCCTTCGCGCACACGCCGGCCGCCGACATTCCGGAGCTGGAGGTGGGCGGCGCGCAGCTGCGTGTGCTGATCGGCGAAGCCTTCGGGGCCGTGTCGCCGGTGGCCGTGCGCTCGCCCACGCTCTACCTGGACATCACCCTCGCTGCCGGCGACGGCTTCCCGCTGCCGCCGGCTGAGGAACGTGCCGTCTACGTGGTGGAAGGCGCCGCCCAACTCGACGGCGAGGACCTCCCGCCCGGCCGCATGCTGGTGCTGGAGCCGGGCGAGGAGCCCATGCTCTCGGCCGACGCCGATGCGCGCGTGGTGCTGATCGGCGGCGCGCCGCTGGGGCCGCGCCACATCTGGTGGAACTTCGTCTCGTCGCGCAAGGAACGCATCGTGCAGGCCGCCGACGACTGGGCTGCCGGCCGTTTCCCGGCCGTGCCGGGCGAGACGGAGTTCATCCCGTTGCCCGAGCGCCGTCCCTAGCTCACTCGAAGTGCCAAGTGGCGCGGCCGCGCAACCCCGGCCGCAGCATGCGCTCGATGCCTTCGACGATGACGGCGTTCATGCCGAAGGTGATGCCGCCCTTCACGCGCGCGTCGGCACGAAAGCCCGCCAGTGTGTCGCCGGGCTCGTGGCCGGTATCGGCGGTGGCGGGGTCCACGTTGGGGATGCTGCAGCGCGCGCAGGGCTTCACCAGGCGCAGCACGACGGGGCCTTCGTCGGTGTCGAGGGTGAGTTCTTGCAGGTGGTCTTCGTCCCAGGCGGGCAGCCCGTCGATCACGAGGTTGGGGCGGAATCGCTGCATCGTCACCGGGGGTGCGCCGCGCGCCGCCAGCCGTGCGTTCAGGTCGGCCAGCGAGGCGCTGCTGGCCACCAGCAGCGGGAAGCCGTCGGAAAAGGCGTTCTCGGCGGCGATCTCGCCCGTCCATTTCGGGTCGGACAGGCGCTTTTCCTCGGGGTCGAAGCGCACCAGGCGCAGCCGGCGGCCGGTGCCCGGCGCCAGGAAGTCGCTGAACCACTGGGCCGCCAGGTCGCCCATGTCGTAGGCCTTGACCACGTCGTCCCACACGCGCGCATGCGCCGGGGCTTCCACGGCGTCCAGCCGCAGGTGCAGCGCCAGCATGCCGGGGGCGCGCAGCAGCAGGTCGGCCAGGCGCAGCTTCGTCTCCACCAGCGCCAGGCGTGGCCACTCGCGCTGCGTGAGCATCGTGCCCTGCTCGTCGACGACCATCCAGGCGCGGTCGAACTCCAGGCCGGTCTCGATGAGCATCGCCTCGTCGACGGCGATGCCGGCGCAGGACTTGATGGGGTGCACGTGCACGGCGGCGAGCCGGCACTCGATCACTTCGTTCAAGACGGGGCTCCCTACAATCCGTGGTCATGCAGCAGGCCGACATTCTCGTTCGTGGCGCCGGCGCCGTCGGTCTGGCCACGGCGCTGGCCCTGTCGCGCCAGGGCCTGCAGGTGGCGCTGCTGGGCGGCCTGGAGGAACCCGCGCAGCCCGATCTGCGTGCCTATGCCCTCAACGCCGGCGCGGTGAAGCTGCTCACGCAACTGAAGGTCTGGGACGCCCTGCCGGCCGATGCGCGCACGCCCGTGCACGAGATGCACGTGGAAGGCGACGTGCCGGGCGCCGCCATCGACTTTTCGGCCTGGCAGCAGGCGCTGGGCGAACTGGCCTGGATCGTCGATGCCGCCGAACTGGAGCGCGCCCTGCGCGCCGCCGTGCGCTTCGCCCCGCATGTGCGCGGGGTGGCGGCCGAGGTGCCCGCCGCGCTGCAGGTGCTGGCCGAAGGCAAGCACTCGGCCACGCGCGAGGCGCTGGGCATCGCCATGCCGCGCCACCCCTATGGCCAGCGCGCCGTGGCGGCGCGCCTGGCCAGCGACCAGCTCCACGGCGGCCTGGCCCGGCAGTGGTTCCGCAGCCCCGACGTGCTGGCGCTGCTGCCGCTGGACCGCCCGCAGGCCGGCCGCGGCCTGGCGCTGGTGTGGTCGGTGCCCGACGCCGTGGCCGACGAACTGCTGGCCCTGCCCGATGCCGACTTCCTGGCCCGCCTGCAGGAAGCCACGGGCGGCGCTGCCGGCTCGCTCACGCTGGCCAGTGCGCGTGCTGCCTGGCCGCTGGCGCTGGCGCGCGCCGAGCGCGTGCACGGGCCGGGCTGGGTGCTGGTGGGCGACGCCGCGCACGTGGTGCACCCGCTGGCCGGCCAGGGCCTGAACCTGGGCTTCGGCGATGTCGCCGAGCTCGCCGCCGTGCTGGCCGAGCGCGAAGACTGGCGGCCGCTCGGCGACGTGCGTCTGCTGGCCCGCTACGCGCGCCGCCGCGCCATCGCCGTGCGCACCATGGCCGGGCTGACGGACGGCCTGCTGCACCTGTTTGCCAGCGAACAACCGCTGGTGAAGGAACTTCGCAACCGGGGCCTGAGTCTGGCCAACCGCTTGCCCCCGCTCAAGCGGCTGCTCACCGGCGGCGCGCTCGGCTGAACAACCCCCACCCGGGAAGGACCCCCATGACCCGCTTCGCCATTCGCGGCGCCCTGCTGGCTGCCGTCACCGCCACCTTCGCCGGGGGTGTCTTCGCCCAGGAGGCGGTGATCCGCAGGGTGCTGGCCGAACGCCTGCCGCAGCTGAAGATCGACGAGGTCACGCGCACGCCCGTCAGCGGCCTGTACGAAGTGCGCTACAACGGCACCAGCATCCTGTACGCCGACGAGAAGGGCGAGTACGTGCTCTCGGGTTCGCTGATCGACACCAGGACGCGCACCGACCTCACCGAGGCCCGCATCGACAAGCTGCTGGCCATCGACTTCGACAAGTTGCCGCTGGCCGACGCCATCGTCATCAAGCAGGGCAACGGCGCGCGCAAGATCGCCGTCTTCGTCGATCCGAACTGCGGCTACTGCAAGCGTTTCGAGCGCGACCTGGCGGGCATCAAGGACCTCACCGTCTACACCTTCCTGCTGCCCATCCTGGGCGCGGACTCCACCGCCAAGTCGCGCGACATCTGGTGCGCCAAGGACCCTGCAGCCGCCTGGCGCAGCTGGATGCTGGACGGCGTGGCGCCGCTGCGGGCCATGAAGTGCGACACGGCGGCCATCGATCGCGTGCTGGCCTTCGGCCGCGCGCAGCGCATCAACGGCACGCCGGCGTTGTTCTTCGTCGACGGCACGCGCAAGCCCGGAGCTCTGCCCGGTGCCGAAGTCGAGCGGCTGCTGGTGGCCGCCGCAGCTGCCACCAAGAAGCCATAAGCGCCGGAACCGGCTCCGTCCGGGGGACAATCGCGGCATGACCACTGCCGCCGCCATGTCCCGCTCGCCCGCCGAACTGCCGCTCAGCGCCCGCCGCCTGGGCCATGCCGGGCTGCTGCCCTTCGTACTGGGCGCACTGCTGGTGTGGCTGGTGCACGACGACGTGCGCCTGGAAGTGGCCTTCGGCCTGTCGGCCTACGCCGGGCTCATCGCCAGTTTCCTGGGGGGCATCCACTGGGGCCTGGCGTTCCGCGAAGGCGAGCCGCCGGTGCGCTGGCTGGCCTGGGGCGTGGTGCCCTCGCTGATCGCCTGGCCCGCGGTCATCATGCCGCCGCAGGCCGGCCTGGTGATCCAGGCGCTGCTGCTGATCGCCTGCTACCTGGTCGACCGGCGCCTGTACCCCGTGCAGGGCGTGGCCGGCTGGCTGCTGCTCCGCTTCCGCCTCACGGCGGTGGCCAGCCTGTCCTGCTTCATCGGCGCGGCCGGCGTCTGAACGCACCGCCGTGAACGCGCTGCGCGGTCGCCCGCTGGCGCTGCTGGCCGCCGGCGTCCTGGCGGCGCACCTGTGGATCGTCGACGAGGTGGTGCCTGCGCGGCTGGGTGATGGAAGCGCCGCTGCGACCGTGCGGCGCTTCGAGGTGGCCTTCGTGCGCGAGCTGGCCCAGGCCGCACCGCCTGCGGCAGTGGCCGCGCCGGCGCCGGCGCCCGCGCCGCGCCGGCGAGCGGCGCCCGCAGCCCCTGCCGCCTCGGCGCCGGAGGCGCCGCCCGAGCCGCCCGAAGCTCCCGAGAAGATCCCGGCACCCGCGCCGCCCCCGGAGCCCGTGCTCGAGGCCCGCGAGGCACCGCCACCGCCCGCCGAGCCCTCCGCGCCGGGCCCCGAACTCGCCGCGCTGCCCTTGCCGCCTCCCGGCCCGGACCTCGCCGCCGCCCCGGAAGTGGCCGCCGCCGCGGCCCCGGACTTCGCGTGGCCGCCTTCCACGCGCCTGAGCTACCGCCTCACCGGCAACGTGCGCGGCCCGGTGGAAGGGCAGGCGCGCGTGGAGTGGCTGCGCCAGGGCCTGCGCTACCAGGTGTTCATGGAAGCGTCGGTGGGCCCGTCGTTCGCGCCGCTCTTCACGCGTCGCGACTTCAGCGAAGGCGAGATCACGGCCGAAGGCCTGAGCCCGCGGCGCTACGAACTGGACCAGAAGGTGGTGCTGCGCGACCCGCGCAGGCTGGTCATCGTGCTCGAAGGCGACCGCATCCGCCTGCCTGCCGGCCAGGACCTGCCGCGCCCGGCCGGCGTGCAGGACGCCGTGAGCCAGTTCGTGCACCTCACCTGGCTCTTCAACACGCAGCCGCACAAGCTGACGCCGGGCACCCGCCTGGAGCTGAACATCGCCTTGCCCCGTCGCGTGGAGCCCTGGACCTACGACGTGCTCGACCGGGAGACGCTGGACACGCCGGCCGGCCGGGTCGACACCGTGCACGTGAAGCCGCGCCGCGAGCCGCGCCCGGGCGGTGATTTCGTGGCCGAGATGTGGGTGGCGCCGACACTGCAGTACCTGCCGGTGCGCATCGTGGTGCGCCAGGACGCCGAGACCTTCATCGACATGCTCATCGAGCGTCTGCCCCAGCAGGCCGCCGAGCAGACGCGGCCCCTCAGCGAGCGCTGATCAGCGCAGCGTGGCGAAGAGCCCGTCGGCGAAGTCGTCGGCGTCGGCGTCTTCGCGCAGGCGCGCCAGCGCGTCGGCGGCGTCGTCGATCAGCGGGCTCAGTTCCTCGGGCGTCTCCGCGGCCTCCATGCGCAGCGCGATGGTGGCGGCCGAGGCGCCCAGGGTCTTCTTCACCGCGCGCACGATGGCGCGCCGGCGCACCTCGAAGTCGGCCGGCGGCGGCCCGTGCGGGTGGGTCTCGACGACGCTCTCGACGTAGCCGCCGTCCAGCAGCAAGGCCAGCGTCTCGCCGAACAGGGCAGGGGCCAGCGCGCGCAGGTCGGCGGCCTCGCGCCGGCCGTTCACGAGGATCAGCAACTGACGTGCACGCGTGGTCAGGCGGTTCTCGCGCGTCTCGATCTCGGCCTGGCCTTTCGGCGTCTTGCGGTACAGCGTGGTCATGGGGGTGCGTCTGAGCCGGCAAGGATAGGGCCGCGGCTTATAGTGATCGCCCCCTCCCCACCCCCTCAACCGGATGCCCGACCGATGAGCGAAGCCCTGATCCTCACCGAACTGCGCGGCGACGGCGAGCGCCGTGTCGGCCTCGTCACGCTGAACCGTCCCAAGCAGCTGAATGCGCTGAACGACGCACTGATGGACCAGCTGGGCGAAGCGTTGCTGGCCTGGGACGCCGACCCCGCCGTCGGCTGCATCGTCGTCACCGGGAGCGAGAAGGCCTTCGCCGCCGGCGCCGACATCGGCGCCATGGCCACCCGCACCTTTGCCGAGGTCTACAACGGCAACTTCATCACCCGCAACTGGGAGACCCTGCTGCGCGTGCGCAAGCCCGTCATCGCCGCGGTCTCGGGCTTCGCGCTCGGCGGGGGCTGCGAGCTGGCGATGATGTGCGACTTCATCATCGCCGCCGACACGGCCAAGTTCGGCCAGCCCGAGATCAAGCTCGGCATCATTCCCGGCGCCGGCGGCACGCAACGGCTGCCGCGCGCGGTGGGCAAGGGCAAGGCCATGGACCTGTGCCTGACGGGCCGCATGATGGACGCCGCCGAAGCCGAACGCGCCGGGCTCGTGTCGCGCGTGGTGCCGGCCGAGCGCCTGCTGGACGAGGCCTTGGCCGCCGGCGAGCTGATCTGCACCATGAGCCTGCCCAGCGTGATGGCGGCCAAGGAGTGCGTGAACCGCGCCTTCGAGGGCAGCTTGTCCGACGGCATGGCCTATGAACGCCGCATGTTCCATGCGCTGTTCGCCACGGCCGACCAGAAGGAAGGCATGGACGCCTTCATCAACAAGCGCAAGCCGGTGTTCACGCACCGCTGAGACGGCCTGTTCATTCCATTTCCGGCAACGGGCCGTTGCCGGCAGCCTGCTTTTTCCGGCGATGACCGCTGCCTACAGTGGTGGCCAAGGACAACGCCGGTTGCGCATCCCCCGACGAGCCCTCCCTCCAGCCGGATGCAAGCAAGGAATGAACATCATGTCGAAGCTCAAGACCCTGGCCCTGGCCACCTTCGTGCTGGCCGCCGGTGCGGCGCAGGCCAACGGCCCCGCGGGCTACGACCCGCTGGCCTTCGTGCAGGCCGATCTGGCGCAGGCCGCAGCGGCGGCCAAGGCGGCGCCGGCCGCGAGTGCGCCCGTCAAGGCCGAGGTGAAGCGGATGGACCTGCGCAAGCTCGTCCACCCCGTGGCCTTCGGCAACGGCCCTGCGGGCTACGACCCGCTGGCCTTCGTGAAGCAGGAGGCCGCGGCCGCGCCGCTGCCCGAGCGTGAGCCGCTGGTGGCCGCGGCGGTGCCGAAGAAGTAGCGGCGTTGCGGGCTCAGGGCGCCACCCAGCGGGCGCCCTCCGCGTCGAACAGCGCGCGGCGGTGGCCGTCGGCATGCAGTTCCAGCCAGTCCACCGCCAGCACGGTGGCGTTCATCACGGCGAAGTGGCCGCGGCTCTCGCGGGTGGGCTGAGGATGGGCGGTGAGCGGGCTGCCCGGGGGCAGTGGCGAGAGGTAGTCGTGTGCCGCCGGCGTCATCTTCAGCCGCGCCCAGCGCGAGGACACCAGCAGCCCGGCGGTCTCCACCTCCAGGGCCACGCGCAGCCGCAGCTGCCAGCCCAGCTTCGCGCACCAGTGCACCAGCGTGCCCTGCGGGTAAGCCTCGATCTGCTTGACCTTGGGGCTGCGTGAGTCGGTGTAGATCATCAGCGTGCGTGTGGCCTCGTCCCACTCGCGCAGCACCACGCTTCGCGCGTCGGCGGCCGTACCGTCGGTGGTGGCCATCACGCCCACGCGCCAGCCGTGGTCGGGCTGGTGGGCGGCCTTGGCGAGTTCGCGCCAGACGGCCGATTCCACCTCGCGAAGCACGGTGATGCGGCCGGTGTCCATGGTGCGCGCCTTTCGGGGGGGTTCTGCCTTCGCGGCGCAAGGCCGGTGTCAGGCGGATTCCCGGCGCAGGGCCGGGAAGAGGATGACGTCGCGGATGCTGGGGCTGTCGGTCAGCAGCATCACCAGGCGATCGATGCCGATGCCGCAGCCGCCGGCCGGCGGCATGCCGTACTCCAGCGCGCGGATGAAGTCGGCGTCGTAGTACATCGCCTCTTCGTCGCCGGCTTCCTTGTTCGCCACCTGCGACTGGAAGCGCGCCGCCTGGTCCTCGGCGTCGTTCAGCTCGGAGAAGCCGTTGGCGATCTCGCGGCCGGTCATGAAGAGCTCGAATCGCTCGGTCACCGTGGGGTCCTTGTCGGACGCGCGCGCCAGCGGGCTCACTTCCACCGGGTAGTCGATGATGTAGGTGGGCTGCCAGAGCTGCGCTTCCACCTCGGCCTCGAAGAGCCCGAACTGCAATTCGGCCAGCGTCCAGTGAGCGGGCGCCTCCTCGCCGGCGGCGACGATGCGCTGGCGCAGCAGTTCGGCGTCGGCCGTCTGCGCTTCGCCGAGGCCGGCGAACTTCACGAGCGCCTGCACCACCGTCAGCCGCGCGAAGGGCGCGGCGAGGTCGACCTCGCGGCCGCCGTAGCTGAGCGTGGCCGAGCCGGTGGCCGCGCGCGCGGCGTGGCGCAGCACGGCCTCGGTGAAGTCCATCAGATCATGGTGCGTCCAGTAGGCCGCATAGAACTCCATCATCGTGAACTCGGGGTTGTGGCGGACGCTGATCCCCTCGTTGCGGAAGTTGCGGTTGATCTCGAACACCCGCTCGAAGCCGCCCACCAGCAGCCGCTTCAGGTAGAGCTCGGGCGCGATGCGCAGGAACATCTCCTGGTCCAGCGCGTTGTGGTGCGTGACGAAGGGCTTGGCGTTGGCGCCGCCGGGAATGGGGTGGAGCATGGGGGTCTCCACCTCCAGGAAGGCGTGCTCCACCATGAAGCTGCGGATGGCGCTGACGGCCTTGCTGCGCGCCACGAAGCGGCTGCGCGCCTCTTCGTCGGTGATGAGGTCCACGTAGCGCTGGCGGTACTTCTGTTCCTGGTCGGCCATGCCGTGGAACTTGTCCGGCAGCGGACGCAGGCTCTTGGTCAGCAGGCGCACGCCCGTGGCCTTCACCGACAGCTCACCGGCCTTGGTGCGGAACAGCGTGCCTTCGCAGCCGAGGATGTCGCCCAGGTCCCAGCGCTTGAAGGCGGCCAGCACCTCTTCGCCCACCGCGTCGAGCGTCACATACAGCTGGATGCGGCCGGTGCCGTCCTGCAGCGTGGCGAAGCAGGCCTTGCCCATCACCCGCTTGAGCATCATGCGGCCGGCCACGGCCACCTTCACGGCCTGCGGCTCCAGCTCCTCGTTCGGCACCTGCCCGTGCTGGCGGTGCAGATCCGCGGCGTGGTGCTTCGGCTTGAAGTCGTTGGGGAAGGCGACGGCGCCGCGGGCGGCGGCTTCGGTGCGCAGGGCCTGCAGCTTTTCTCGGCGTTCGGCGATGAGTTGGTTGTCGTCGGTCATGGCAGGCGCGGGGCCGGGCGCGAAGTCGAGGCGGATGGGGGCCACGATTCTAGGCGGACCCTTAGAATCCGCCCCCCATCCCGGTGCCTGCCATGCCCTCGAGCCTGCCCATCGTCGACCGCCCCGTCCGCTTCGCGCTCGTGGGCTGCGGCCGCATCTCGGCGAACCACCTCGGCGCGCTGCAGCAGCATGCCGGCCGCGCCGAACTCGTCGCCGTCTGCGACAACCGCCCTGTGGCCCTGGAAGCCGCCGTGGCCAAGACCGGTGCACGCGGATTTGCCTCGCTGGATGCCCTTCTTGCAGAGAGCGACGCCGACATCGTCACCCTGGCCACGCCCAGCGGCCTGCATCCGCGCCAGGCGATGAAAGCCGCGCAGGCCGGCTTCCACGTGCTGACCGAGAAGCCCATGGCCACCAAGTGGGACGAGGGCATGCAGATGGTGCGCGTGTGCCGCGAGGCCGGCGTCAAGCTGTTCGTGGTGAAGCAGAACCGCCTCAACACGACGATGCAGCTGCTGAAGAAGGCCGTGGACACGGGCCGCTTCGGCCGCATCTACATGGCCACGGTGAACGTCTTCTGGACGCGCCCGCAGAGCTACTACGACGACGCCCCCTGGCGCGGCCGCTGGGACATGGACGGCGGCGCCTTCCTCAACCAGGCCAGCCACTACGTGGACATGCTGGACTGGCTGGTCGGCCCGGTGGACAACGTGCACGCCTACACCGCCACGCTGGCGCGCGACATCGAGGCCGAGGACACCGGCGTCATGAGCCTGCGCCTGCGCGGCGGCGGCCTGGCCAGCATCAACGTCACGATGCTGACGCACGGCAAGAACTTCGAAGGCAGCATCACGGTGCTGGGCGAGCGCGGCACGGTGCGCATCGGCGGCGTGGCCGTCAACAAGATCGAGCACTGGGAGTTCGAGACCCCCGAGCCCGGCGACGACGAGGTGCGTGCCGCCAACTACACCGCGCCCTCGGTCTACGGTTTCGGCCACCCGCTCTACTACGCCAACGTCATCGACACGCTGCGCGGCGAGGCCAGCGCGCAGGTGGACGGCTACAGCGGGCTGCGCTCGCTGGAAGTGATCATCGCCGCCTACCGCAGCGCGCGCGACGGCGTGCGCGTCGGTCTGCCGCTCGTGTTTTGAGCATGCCGGCCGTCGTCCACCCCAGCGCCATCGTCGACGAGGGCGCGCAGCTCGGCGACGGCACGCGCGTCTGGCACTGGGTGCACGTGAGCGGCGGCGCGCGCATCGGGCCGGGCTGCTCGCTGGGGCAGGGCGTGTTCGTCGGCAACGACGTCGTCATCGGCCGCAACGTGAAGATCCAGAACAACGTGTCGGTGTACGACGCGGTGACGCTGGAGGACGACGTGTTCTGCGGCCCCAGCATGGTCTTCACCAACGTCTACAACCCGCGCTCGGCCGTGCCGCGCAAGAACGAGTACCGGCGCACGCGGGTGAAGCAGGGGGCCACGCTGGGCGCCAACTGCACCATCGTCTGCGGCACCACGGTGGGCGAGTACGCCTTCGTCGGCGCCGGTGCGGTGGTCAACCGCGACGTGCCGGCCTACGCGCTGATGGTCGGCGTGCCGGCCCGCCGCGCCGGCTGGATGAGCCGCCACGGCGAACGCCTGGCCCTGCCGCCCAGCGGCCAGGGCGAAGCTGCCTGTCCCGCCACCGGCGAACGCTACCGCCTCGACGGCGACACCCTCACGCCATGCAATTCATCGACCTGAAGACGCAGTACGCGGCGCTGAAGAGCGACATCGACGCCCGCATCCAGCGCGTGCTGGACCACGGCCAGTACATCATGGGCCCGGAGGTGGCCGAGCTGGAGGCTGCGCTGTGCGGCTTCACGGGCTCGAAGCACTGCATCACCGTGTCCAGCGGCACCGAGGCGCTGCTGATCGCGCTGATGGCGCTGGACCTGGCGCCCGGCGACGAGGTCATCACCACGCCCTTCACCTTTGCGGCCACGGCCGAGATGATCGTGCTGGCCGGCGCGAAGCCGGTGTTCGTGGACATCGAGCCGGACACCTGCAACATCGACGCGTCGCTGATCGAAGCGAAGATCACGCCGCGCACGAAGGCCATCATGCCGGTCAGCCTGTACGGTCAGGTGGCCGACATGGCCGAGATCAACGCCATCGCCGCCAAGCACGGGCTGGCGGTGATCGAGGACGCCGCGCAGAGCTTCGGCGCCATGTACCAGGGCAAGCGCTCCTGCGCGTTGTCCACCTTCGGCGCCACCAGCTTCTTCCCCAGCAAGCCGCTGGGCTGCTACGGCGACGGCGGCGCGCTCTTCACCGACGACGAGCGCCTGGCGAAAGCCGCGCGCGAGATCCGCGTGCATGGCCAGAGCGCGCGCTACACGCACACCCGGCTGGGCGTGGGCGGCCGCATGGACACGCTGCAGTGCGCCGTGGTGCTGGGCAAGCTGCCGCGCCTGCCCTGGGAACTGGAGCGCCGCCACGCGCTGGGCGAGCGCTACCTGCGCGTGCTGAAGGACGCGGGCGTGGGCCTGCTGGCCGTGCGGCCCGACCGCGACTGCGTCTGGGCCCAGTTCACCGTCTTCGTCGACGACCGGCCCGCCGTGCAGGCCGCGCTGCAGGCCCAGGGCGTGCCCACGGCCGTGCACTACCCCAAGCCGCTGCACCACCAGCCGGCCTACGCCGCGCTGTGCTGCCCCGATTGCTGCCCCGAGAGCGTGAAGGCCGCGGCGCGCGTGATGAGCCTGCCGATGAGCGCCGACCTGTCCGAGGCCGACCAGGACCGCGTCGTCGCCGCCCTGGCGGCCTGCACGGCGAAGGCCTGAACCGGGCGCCGTGAGCGCCTTCCGCCCGGACATCGAGGGCCTGCGGGCCCTGTCCATCGCGCTGGTCGTCGTCTACCACTACGCGGGGGCCGCGCTGCCTGGCGGCTTCGTCGGCGTGGACGTGTTCTTCGTCATCAGCGGCTACCTCATCACGCTGAGCCTGCACGACGCGCACGCCCCCGGGCTGCGCCTGCGCGACGAACTCTTCGGCTTCTGGGCGCGGCGTGCGCGGCGGCTGCTGCCGCATGCGCTGGCGGTGCTGGCCGCGGCGACGCTGGCCGGCGCGGTGCTGCTGGACGACGTCGCTGCCAGCCGCCTGGGCAGCGACGTGGGCTGGGCCGCCGGCTACGCCATCAACTGGCTCTACGTGGTGCGCGCGGTGGACTACCTGCGCTGGGGCGAGACCGAGGCCAGCGTGCTGCTGAATTTCTGGTCGCTGGCGGTGGAGGAACAGTTCTACCTGTTGTGGCCGCTGGCGTTGCTTCTGCTGTGGCGCCGCACCGGCACCGGTGGGCCACGCGCGCGGCGCTGGGCCGTGGGGGGCGCGCTGGCGCTGGCGGCCCTGTCCTTCGCCTGGGCGCTGTGGCTGGGCCAGACGCGGCTGACGCTGGCCTTCTTCGCCTCGCCGGCCCGGGCCTGGGAACTGCTGGCGGGCGCGGCGCTGGCGCTGCACCAGCGCGGCGGCGGGGCCATGCCGAAGCGCTGGGCCGATGGCCTGGCCGCAGCGGGTGCCGCGGCCGTGCTGCTGGCGGCCTTCGGCATGTCGCACGACAGCCCGCATCCTGGCTGGGTGACCTGGCTGCCGGTGGGCGGCGCGGTGGCGCTGATCGCCGGGCTGGGCGCGGCGCCCGGCTCGGCGCTGGCGCGGCTGTTCGGCAGTGCGCCGATGAAGCTGCTCGGCGCGCGGTCCTACGCCATCTACCTGTGGCACTGGCCGGTGCTGATGCTGGGCAACGCGCTGTGGGCCGACCGCTCGGTCGCGTCGCGGCTCTTGTGGCTGGTGCTGTCGGTGCTGCTGGCCGAGGCGGGCTACCGCTGGGTGGAGTCGCCGTCACGCTGGCGCTGGGCCAAGGGCTGGGCGGCGCCGCGGCTGTTGCGCTGGGCGCTGGCGGGCAGCGCCGTCGTGGCCCTGTCGGGCTTCGCGCTGCGCCACGCGGCCGATGCCGGCTGGCGGCCGCACCGGCAGGCCTTGCCGCCGCTGGCGCAGGTGCAGAACGACCTCAGCGTGGTCTACGCCAACGGCTGCCACCTGGGCGTGGAGCCCACCGCGCCGGCGCCGAACTGCCGGCTGGGCGATGCGCCGGCCACCGTGCTGCTGTTCGGCGATTCGCACGCCGCGCAATGGGTGCCGGCGCTGGTGCCGGCCGCCGCGGCGCGTGGGCATGCGGTGCTGGCGTGGACGAAGTCCAGTTGCCCCTCGGCCGACGTGACGGTGTGGAACCCGGCGGCGCGCGGTCCCTACCGCGAATGCGATGCCTGGCGCGAGGCGGTGTTCGCGCGGCTGGCGGAGGCGCGGCCGGCCTTCGTCGTCATCGCCAACCTGGACGACACGGGCAGCGAGTTCGTCGACCGCAGCACCGGCGCGCGCCTGTCCGGGCCCGCCGCGGCCGCCGCCTTCGAAGCCGGCCTGCAGCGCACGCTGCAGCGCCTGCGCGATGCGGGCGTGCCGGCCGTGCTGCTGCGCGACAACCCGAAGCCGCGCAAGGACGTGCTGAACTGTCTCTACCGCGGCGGCGGCGCCGCCTGCGACCGTCCCCGTGCCGAAGTACTGCCTGCCGAAGGCCCGGAGCAGCGCGTCGCCCGCGCCACCGGCACGCCGCTGTGGGACCTGGCCGACGCCGCCTGCGGCCCCACCGCCTGCCCGGCGCTGCGGATGGGCGACGACGGCCGCCCGCTCGTCGTCTACCGCGACGACAACCATTTCGGCGCCCGCTTCGTTGTCACCCTGGCGCCGGCCCTGGGCCGCGCCTGGGACGCCGCGCCCCCGCGGCGATAATTTCGCTCTTCCGCCCCACCATGCCCGGTGCCCCTGCCACCCATCCGCCCCATCCGGCTCCGAGCGCTGCCATGAGCACCGGCCGTGACCGCTTCTGGGCGCGTGTGGGTGCCGTGCTCACCGGCACGGCGGTGGCGCAGGCCATCCCCATCCTCGGTTCGCTGCTGCTGGCGCGGCTGTACGCGCCGGCGGCCTTCGGCCTCTTCGCCGCCTGGCTGGGCATGGCGCAACTGGCGGCGGTGGCCGCCACGGGGCGCTACGAGAACGCGCTGGCGCTGGAAGGCGATGGCGAGCCGCGGCGCACGGCGGCCATCGCCACGCTGGCCGTGGTGGCTGGGGCCGGGGCGCTGCTGTTCGTGGCTGCGCTGCTGGTGCTGGCGGCGGGCGGCATCGCGGGTGTGCCGCCGGCGCTGCTGCTGATGTTCGCGCCCACGGCGGTGGCCATTGCCGCTTCGCAGGTGGCACAGGCCTGGGCGGCCGGCGACGGAAAGCTCGGTGCGCTGTCCGGCATGCGCATCGCGCAGGCGGCGGCGGTGACGGGCGCGCAGATCGTGGCCGGCGCGCTGTGGCCGCAGGCCGAGGCGCTGGCCGCGGCGCAACTGGCCGGATTGGGGCTGGGCCTGGCCTGGGCGCTGCGGGCGCTGCCGCTGCGCGGCGCGGCGTGGCCGTCGCGCGCGGCCATGGGCGCCTTCTGGCACGAGCGGCGGCGCTTTCCGCTGCTGTCGCTGCCGGCCGACGGCATCAACACCGCGGCGGCGCAACTGCCGCTGCTCATCGTCGGCAGCCGCTTCGGCGCCGAGGTCGCCGGCTGCCTGGCGCTGACGCTGCGCACGCTGGCCGCGCCCATCGGCCTGCTGGGCTCGGCCGTTCTCGACGTCTTCAAGCGCGACAGCGCCGCCGCGTACCGCGCGCGCGGCGAATGCCGCGCCGAGTTCGACCGCACCTTCCGCGTGCTGGCGCTGGGCTCGGCCGCCGTGGCGCTGCTGCTGGCGGCCACGGCCGAGCCGCTGTTCGCGCTGGCCTTCGGCGAACGCTGGCGTCTGGCCGGCACCATGGCGCTGTGGCTGTTGCCGCTGTTCGCGCTGCGCTTCGTGGCCAGCCCGCTGAGCTACCTGTTCTACGTGGCCGGCAAGCAGCATGTGGATCTCGTCTGGCAGGGCCTGCTGCTGGCGATGACGCTGGCCACGCTGTGGGCGCCGGCCGATGCGCGCGGCGCGCTCATCGCCTACAGCGCCGGCTACAGCGCGATGTACGGCGTCTACCTGTTCCTTTCGTTCCGCTACAGCCGGGGCCTCCGGTGAACCGCGCATGATCGCCATCGTCGACTACGACATCGGCAACCTCGGCGCCGTGGCCAACATGCTGCGGCGCCTGGGCGCGGATTGCGAGATCACCGCCGACGCCGCGCGCATCGAGGCGGCCGACCAGCTCATCCTGCCCGGCAACGGCGCCTTCGACGCCTGCATGCAGAACCTGCGCGCCAGCGGCCTGGTGCCGGTGCTGGAAGCCAAAGTGAAGGGCGCGGGCACGCCGCTGCTGGGCATCTGCGTCGGCGCGCAGATGCTGGGCCAGGGCAGCGAGGAAGGCCACGAACCGGGCCTGGGCTGGCTGGACCTGCGCGTGAAGCGCTTCCCCGCGCAGCCGGGCCTGCGCGTGCCGCACATGGGCTGGAACGGCGTGCGCGTCGAACAGCCCGGTCACCCGCTGGCCGCCGGCCTGGGCGAGGACGCGCGCTTCTACTTCGTGCACAGCTACTTCATCGAGCCGGCCGATCCCGCCGACGTGCTGCTCTCCGCCGACTACGGCGGCCGCTTCGCCGCCGGCGTGGCGCGCGGCAACCTCGCCGGCGTGCAGTTCCACCCCGAGAAGAGCCACCGCTACGGCAAGCGGCTGCTCGCCAACTTCGCCGGCGTGAGCCTCTGATGCTGCGCACCCGCGTCATCCCCTGCCTGCTGCTGCGCGGCCACGGCCTCGTGAAGACCCGGCGCTTCAAGGACGCCGTCTACGT
>JAEUPH010000013.1 GCA_016790395.1 Rubrivivax sp.
CCGGCGTGGGGTTGCTGGCCAGCGTGGGGGCCCGGGCGCGCAGGAAGACCTGGTCGTTCTCGAAGCGGTCCGCATCGACTCCGAACATCAGCCGGTGCTGCAGCCCGGCCAGCTGGAAGCGGCCGTTGATCTCGCCGCGGATCACCTGGTAGGAGGCGTCGTAGTCGCGGAACCGGCGCTGCCGGGTGAGCGTGCGGCCATCCACCAGCAGGCGTTGACGGCTGGTCGTCAGCTCCGCTTCGGTCGAGAAACCTTCCAACGAGGTCTTGCGCGTCGTGAAACCGACCAGGGCGCTCCAGTCCTTGCTGAAGTCGTGCTGGAAATCGAACTGGTGGCCCGCTACATCCGCCTTCAGCGGGCCATCGCCCGGTTCACCCAGGAAGCGGCTGGGCGGAACGCGACCGAGTTCGCCGTTGATGGCCAGCACACCGCGGTCGAACGGGATCTCCTGATGGCTGTACTCCAGCTCATAGACCAGCCTGCTCTGCGGGCTGATGCGCCACGCCAGCGACGGGCTGGCGCCGTGCTTGCGGGTCTTGACCGTGTCGCGAAAGCTGCCGGCGTCTTCGGCGAAGCCGACCAGTCGCACGGCGACGGCGTCGGACAGCGGGGCCGTCCAGTCGGCATCGGCGCGGTAGGCGTCGAAACGGCCGGCGGACACGCGAAGCTCACCGCCCGTCTTGAACGTGGGGCGCTTGGTGACCAGGTTGACCGTGCCGCCGGGCTCGCCACGCCCGAACAGCGCCGCGCGGGGCCCCTTGAGCACCTCGACCGACTCGATGCCCGACAGGTCGCGCGGCCCGCCGAAGCCCCGGCCTGCGTTGAAGCCGTTCACCAGGTAGTTGCTGGGCAGGTTCTCGTCACCGACGAAGCCCCGCAGCGCGAAGGCGTTCCACAGCCCGCCGAAATTGTTCTGCCGGGCCACCGAAGCGGAGAGGTCCAGCGCCCGGGTCAGGTCGACCGCGCCGGAGGCACGCAGCGTCTCTGAGTCGATGGACTGCTCGGCCTGCGGCGTTTCGAGCCGGAGGAAGTCGCCTTGGTAGGCCTGGCGAGTACCGGTGATGGTGACGGCCGCCGCCGGCCCGGCCGGGCTGGCGACCTGGGCGACGGCGGTGAGTGCCAGTGGGCAGGCGGAGCAGAGCACCACGGCGGCGCGCTTGTAGCGTTTCACGCGGAGAACCTCGGCGAATCGGTTGTGGAGGAGGGGCGGAGGAAGAAAGAGCGCCGAGATCGGCGCCCAGCCTTCGTAATGATAACGGTATCGCAATTGCAAGAAGAGGGGGTGGGACCCGCACCTTGGGGAGTTCAAGGTCTGCAGGCGACGCACCGATCGGGGACGGTGTCAGGCCGCTGGTTCAACCGAAAGACGCGCTTGCCACGTACGGACCTGTGCCATACGTTCGCTCGAAAGATCGATCCTGGCCAGCCAAAGCCTGCCCTGGACGGCACCGGCCTGCTGCCAGGCCTGGTCCGCCCCGGGATGACCGAGGGTCAGGCCGGCAGCACGTCGTCGAGCATCAGGCTCTGCGCACTGGCGCGCTGCAGGAAGCGGGCGCTGGCCTCGCCGGGCGCCAGCAGCGTGCGTTCCACCAGCGGCGCGACGGGCGTGGTGGCGGGGTCGCACAGCAGGACGTGGCGCGCGTGGCCGCCTTCGTCCAGGCGCGAGACCCAGTCCAGTTCGGCCAGCAGGTCGACGATGGACTCCAGCTGCAGCGGGTCGATGCGCAGCCCGGCCGCCAGCGCTGCCAGCGACAGCCCGTGCTGCGGCCCGCGGCGCGCTTCGCGCAGGCGCTGCAGCACCGTGAGCGCGAGGTCGAAGCGCCAGCCCGGGGTGTGTTCGCGCGCTACCACGCGCATCTGCAGGCTGGGCGCGTAGGCGGCGATCACGGCGCCCAGCAGCATGATCACCCAGCCGAGGTAGATCCACAGCAGGAAGATCGGCACGGTGGCGAAGGCGCCGTAGACGGCCGAGTAGGTGGGCACCGAGTTCACGTACCAGGCCAGCGCCTTCTTCGCCCCCTCGAAGGCCAATGCGACGAAGAGCGCGCCCGCCCAGGCGTGGGCCCAGCGGACAGCGGTGTTCGGCACGTAGTGGAAGAGCCCCGCCGTGGCGCCCGCCAGCATGGCGAACTGCACCCCTTCCAGCAACAGGCTCACGCCGCCCGGCATGGCCGAGACCAGCCCCTTGGAGGCCGACACCGCGTAGGACGTCAGCGACAGGCTCACCCCCAGCGCCAGCGGCCCGAGCGTCAGTGCCGCCCAGTAGACCAGCAGGCGCTGGCCCAGCGGCCGCGGCCGCTGCACGCGCCAGATGGCATTGAGCGCCCGGTCGATGGTGAAGACCATGGCCAGCGCCGTGGCGCCCAGCAGCAACAGACCCACCGCACCGACGCTGCGCGCCTTGGCCGCGAACTGCGTGAGTGAACGCATGACCGGCCGCGCGATGTTGTCGGGCACGAGGTTCTGCAGGAAGTACTTCTCCAGCGCCGACTCGAAGCCGTTGAACATCGGGAAGGCGGTGAACACGGCCAGGCCCACGGTGACCAGCGGCACCAGCGCGATGAGCGTGGTGAAGGTCAGGCTGCCGGCGGTGAGGCCCAGGCGGTCTTCGCGGAAACGCTGGCGCAGCGTGCGCAAGGTGTCGAACCAGGGCCAGGTGCGCAGCGTCCGCAAAGCGCGTGCGCTGCGCTCGCCGAGGCTGCCCCCGAAGGCGAGCAGCTTGTTCATGCTGGCTATGATGCCGCATGGCCGAAGCGCAGATTCCCGAACCCGCGGTCCGCCGCGCGCAACGGTGGGCGGTGGCGACGCTGCTGGCCCTCATCGCGCTGGGCTTGGCCTGGGAGCTGTGGCTGGCGCCCACCGGCAGCGGCACGCTGGCGGTGAAGGTGCTGCCGCTGGTGCTGTGCCTGCCGGGCCTGCTGCGCCACCGCATGTTCACCTACCGCTGGCTGAGCCTGCTGGTGTGGCTGTACCTGCTGGAAGGGCTGGTGCGCGCCAGCACCGAAGTCGGCGTCGGCGCGCTGCTGGCGGCGCTGGAAGTCGTGCTCGGCCTCGCGCTGTTCGGCGTGTGCAGCTTCTACATCCGCCGCCGGCTCCGGCACGCGGTCGTGCAAGAGGCCACGGCATGAGCCTGCTGGCCGCTCTGCGCGACGCCGTCGGCCCTGCGAACGTCCTCACCGAAGGCGACCTCAGCGCCTGGGAGCGCGACTGGCGCAAGCGCTGGAACGGCCAGGCGCTGGCCGTGGTGCGGCCCGGCAGCACGGCCGAAGTGGCGGCGGTGATGAAGGCCTGCGCCGCAGCGCGAACGGCCGTGGTGCCGCAGGGCGGCAACACGGGCCTCGTGGGGGGCGGCGTGCCCGACATGAGCGGCACCCAGGTGCTGCTGAGCCTGCAGCGATGCAACCGCGTGCGCGACATCGACGAGGCCAACCTCACGCTCACCGCCGACGCCGGCTGCGTGCTGCAAGCCCTGCAGGACGCGGCCGCGGCCCGCGGCCTGCTGTTCCCGCTGAGCCTGGCCGCCGAAGGCAGCTGCACCCTCGGCGGCAACCTGGCCACCAACGCCGGTGGCACGCAGGTGCTGCGCTGGGGCAACGCGCGCGACCTCTGCCTGGGACTGGAAGTCGTCACCGCGCAGGGCGAGGTCTGGGACGGCCTGAGCGGCCTGCGCAAGGACAACACCGGCTACGACCTCCGCGACCTCTTCATCGGCAGCGAAGGCACGCTGGGCATCATCACCGCGGCCACGATGAAGCTGGCGCCGCTGCCGGCCGCCACCACCACCGCGCTGGCCGCCTGCGGCAGCGTCGCCGACTGCGTGGCGCTGCTGAAGCTGGCGCGCGCGCGCCTGGGTGCCGGGCTCACCGGCTTCGAGATGATGGGCGCCTTCCCGCTGGAGCTGGTGGGCAGGCACTTCCCCACCCTGCCCCGCCCGCTGCCGGGCGCGGCCTGGACGGTGCTGCTGGAGCAGAGCGACACCGAAGGCGAAGCCCAGGCCCGCGCGCGCTTCGAGTCACTGCTGGAAGCGGCGCTGGAGGCCGGCTGCGTGCAGGACGCCGTGGTGGCCGAGAGCCTGTCGCAGAGCCAAGCGCTGTGGCAGGTGCGCGAGAGCATCCCGCTGGCGCAGGCCGAAGAGGGCCTGAACATCAAGCACGACATCTCGGTGCCGGTGTCCGCCATCCCGGCCTTCGTGGAGGCCTGCGATGCCGCGCTGAAGGCACGCTGGCCCGGCGTGCGGCTGGTGAACTTCGGCCACCTGGGCGACGGCAACCTGCACTACAACGTGCAGGCCCCGGCCGGCGCCGATGGCGCACGCTTCCTGTCCGAGCACGAACACGCGGTGAATCAGGTCGTGTTCGACGAAGTGGCCCGGTACAAGGGCTCGTTCTCGGCGGAGCACGGCATCGGCTCGCTCAAGCGCGACGAACTCGCGGCGCGCAAGTCGCCGGTGGCCCTGGCCATGATGCGCAGCATCAAGGCCGCGCTGGACCCGCTGAACCTGCTGAACCCCGGCCGCGTGCTGTAGCCGCCGCGGCGGCGCGGGCTACTGCACCGGGCCGTCCAGCCCGCGCGGCAGAGGCAGCATCAGGGTCTCGATGCCTTCGTCGGAAAGTGCCTCGCGCTCCTCCGGCGTGGCCTGCCCGCGAATGTGCCGGGGCGCGGTCTCGCCGTAGTGGATGCGGCGCGCTTCCTCGGCAAAGGCCTCGCCCACGTCCTCGGTACGCGCCATCAGTTCGCGCATGCCGGCCAGCCACGCGGCCTGCAGGTCGGCGGCGCGGGCCTCGGCGCGCGGCGCGGGAGCCTCTTCACGTACGCCCGACAGGTTCAGACGCGGCGCGCTCGGCATGCGCTGGATGACGCGGTCGGCGCACAGCGGACACTCGATGAGCCCGCGGCCGTTCTGTTCGAGGAAGTCGTCCTCGGAATCGAACCAGCCTTCGAAACCATGCCCATGGGCGCAGCGCAGATCCAGGACCTTCATGCGGCCCACATCATAGGGCGGCCAGCTCGCCGGCCGGCCGCCACGGCCATGCGTGGTCCGTGGCCTGTGCACGCAGCAGGCGGAACAGCGCGACCTGGGTCTTCACGTCGGGCAGTTCGCCACGCGCTTCCAGGGCCTCCAGTTCGGCCAGCGAGCAGTTCACGGTCTCCACGAACTCGCCACGGTCGGGCCGGGCCGGGCCCGGCACCAGGCCGCGCGCCAGCCAGATCCAGATGCTCTCGCTGGAGTAGGCCGCGGCGTTGTGGATCTCGGTGCAGAAGGCCCACTCGGCGGCGCTGTAGCCGGTCTCCTCACGCAATTCGCGCATCGCGCAGGCGAGCTGGGTTTCGCCCGGGTCCAGCTTGCCGGCGGGGATCTCGAGCAGCACCTTGCCGGTGGGATAGCGGTACTGGCGGACCATCACCAGCCGGGTGTCGGGGCCTTCGTCGAGCAGCGCGATCACGGCCACCGCGCCTCCATGGCGGATGTACTCCCGCGTGGCGGTCGTGCCATCGGGCAACCGGACGTCGTCCTTGTGAACCTCCAGGAAGCCACCGGACAGCAGCGTGCGCCCACCCAGGCGCCGTTCGATCAGGTGGGCGTCCGGCTCCACATCAGCCCGCCAGGGCCTTGACCACGGCGTCGCGGCAGACGGCCATCAGCCCGCCCGAAAAAGGCCCGAACACGAACACCGCGATGCCGTTGACGGCCAGCAGCGCCGTGACGCCCGAGCCCTGCAGCACGGGAGCGGTCTGCACCGGTTCATCGAACCACATCACCTTCACCACGCGCAGGTAGTAGAAGGCCCCGACGAGCGAGAACAGCACCGCCACCACGGCCAGGCCGATGTAGAAGGGGTCGCTCGTGGTGACCAGCGCCTGGATGACCGCCAGCTTGGCGAAGAAACCGACCATCGGCGGCACGCCGGCCAGCGAGAACATGAACACCGTCATCACGCCCGCCACCCAGGGGCTGCGGCGGGCCAGGCCGGCCAGGTCGGCAATCTCTTCGCTCTCGAAGCCCTGCCGCGACAGGAACATGATGAGGCCGAAGGTGCCCAGCGTGGTGAGCACGTAGGCCACCAGGTAGAACATCGACGAGCTGTAGGCGTTGCCGGCGCTGAAGGTGTTGTTGCTGACGACGCCGGCCGACAGGCCCAGCACGATGAAGCCCATCTGCGAGATGGTGCTGTAGGCCAGCATGCGCTTGAGATTGGTCTGCGCGATGGCCGCCAGGTTGCCCACCGCCAGCGAGGCCACGGCCAGCACCACGAACATGGGCTGCCACTCCAGCGCCAGACCCAGCATGCCTTCCACCAGAAGGCGGATGGTGATGGCGAAGGCCGCGAACTTGGGCGCGCCGCCGATCAGCAGCGTCACCGGCGTCGGCGCGCCCTGGTAGACGTCGGGCACCCACATGTGGAAGGGCGCAGCGCCCAGCTTGAAGGCCACGCCGGCGACGACGAAGACGACGCCGAAGACCAGCACCTCGGGGTTGATGCGGCCGGTGGCGATGCGCTCGAAGGTCTTGGTGATCTCCAGCGTGCCGGTGGCGCCGTACATCATGGACAGGCCGTAGAGCAGGAAGCCCGAGGCCAGCGCGCCGAGCACGAAGTACTTCATCGCCGCCTCGGTGGCCACGGCGTGATCGCGGCGCAGTGCGGCCAGGGCGTACAGGCTCAGGCTCATCAGCTCCAGGCCGAGATAGACCACGAGGAAGTTGTTGGCGGAGCACATCACGCCGATGCCCAGCAGCACGAACAGCGTGAGGGTGAAGAACTCGCCCTTGAGCATGTCGCGGGCGGCCAGCGTGGGACGCGCATAGCCCAAGGTCACCATCACGGCCAGCGCGGCGAAGATGGCCAGCAGGTCGCCCATGGGGTCGATCACCACCATGCCCTGCAGGCCGTAGGCATGGGTGCCGTCGAGGTAGCTCTGCAGGTGCAGCCAGGCGAAGCCCGCCACGGCGGCCTGCGTCAGCCAGAAGGTGGGGCGGCGCTGCGGGTCGTCGTTGAACAGGTCCACCAGCAGGACTGCGCAGGCGGCCAGCAGCAACCAGATCTCGGCGTGCAGGAGGGGCAGGTTCATCGAGCTCATCGTCTTGTTCTCCGCCCGCGCTCAGTTCAGCTTCGACATCGCCACGTGCTTCAGCAACTCGGCGATCGAGGCATTCATCGGGTCGGTGAAGACCTTTGGGTACACGCCCATCCACAGCACCGCGGCCGCCAGCAGGCCCAGCATCAGGAACTCGCGGCCGTTGATGTCGGTGAGTTCCTTCACGTGCGGGTTGGCCACCTCGCCGAAGTACACGCGCTTGACCATCCACAGCGTGTAGCCGGCACCGAACACCAGCGTGGTGGCCGACAGCGCCGCCAGCCAGAAGTTGAACTTCACGGCGCCCAGGATGACCATCCACTCGCCGACGAAGCCGGCCGTGCCGGGCAGGCCGCAGTTGGCCATGGCGAAGAGCACGGCAAAGGCCGCGAACTTCGGCATCGTGTTGGCCACGCCGCCATAGGCCGCGATCTCGCGGCTGTGCACGCGGTCGTAGAGCACGCCGATGCTGAGGAACATGGCGCCCGAGACGAAGCCATGGCTGATCATCTGCACGATGGCGCCGGCCACGCCGAGATCATTGAAGATGAAGAAGCCGAAGGTCACGAAGCCCATGTGCGCGATGGAGCTGTAGGCCACGAGCTTCTTCATGTCCTGCTGCACCAGCGCCACGAGGCCGATGTACACGACAGCGACGAGGCTCAGCGCGATGATGAACCAGGCGTACTCGCGCGAGGCATCCGGCGCGATGGGCATGGAGAAGCGCAGGAAGCCGTAGGCCCCCAGCTTCAGCATGATGGCCGCCAGCACCACCGAGCCGCCGGTGGGTGCCTCGACGTGGGCGTCGGGCAGCCAGGTGTGCACCGGCCACATCGGCACCTTCACGCTGAAGGCGGCGAAGAAGGCGAAGAACAGCAGGGTCTGCGCGTTCAGCGGCAGGGGCAGCTTGTGCCACGTGGCGATGTCGAAGCTGCCGCCGCTGACGAAGTACAGGTAGACCAGCGCCACCAGCATCAGCAGCGAGCCGGCCAGCGTGTACAGGAAGAACTTGAAGGCCGCGTAGACGCGCCGCGGGCCGCCCCACACGCCGATGATGATGTACATCGGGATCAGCGTGGCTTCGAAGAAGACGTAGAACAGCAGGCCGTCCATGGCGCTGAACACGCCCACCATCAGGCCGCTGAGGATGAGGAAGGCGCCCATGTACTGGGCCACGCGCTCCTCGATCACCTGCCAGGCGGCGATGACCACGATGACGGTGATGAAGGCCGTCAGCGGCACGAACCACAGCGACAGGCCGTCCACGCCCAGGTGGTAGTTGACGTTGAAGCGCGCGATCCAGGACAGCTTCTCGACGAACTGCAGCGCGGCCGTGCCGCTGTCGAAGCCGGTGACGATGGGGATCGTCACGGCGAAGGACGCCACCGCGCCCACCAGTGCCAGCGCGCGCACGACACCTGCGTTCTGGTCGCGGCCCACGGCGAGCAGCAGCGCGCCGAAGACGACCGGCAGCCAGATGGCGATGCTCAGCAAACCCATGTGAAGTTCTCTCTGTCGTTCTTGTCGTGGGTCGGCGCCGGGCTCAGCGGAGGAGACCGCTGAACAGCGGCCACAGCTTCCAGGTCAGCAGCCCGAAGATGCCCAGCAGCATGACCAGCGCGTACTGGTAGAGGTGCCCCGTCTGGAGCAGGCGCACCCAACCGGCGATGCGGCCCACCAGGCCGGCCGAGCCGTTGATGGCCACGCCGTCGATCAGCGCCTGGTCGCCGCCCTTCCACAGGCCGGTGCCGACGAGGCGCGCACCGGCGGCCAGCACGTGCTCGTTGAACCAGTCCAGGTAGTACTTGTTCTCCAGCACCGTGCGCACGGGCTTCAGGCTTCGGTCCAGCGCCGCGGGGATGGCCGGCGCCTTGAGGTAGAAGACCCAGGCGGTGACGACACCCGCCACGGCCAGCCAGAAGGGCAGCGTGGTCAGCGCGTGCAGGGCCATCGCCGTGGCGCCATGGAAGCTGGCGCCCAGATCCTTCATCGCCGGGTGCGCGGCGGCGTTGACGAAGATGGCGTCCTTGAAGAACTCGCCATGCACCAGCGGGCCGATGGTGAGGAAGCCGATCACCACCGACGGAATGGCCAGCAGCACCAGCGGCGCCGTCACCACCCAGGGCGATTCATGCGGCGTGGCGTCGTGGTGATCGTCGTGGTGGCCGTGGTCGTCTTCCGGCGGGAAGGGCTTGTGGTGGAAGCGCTCCTCGCCGTGGAACACGAGGAAGTACATGCGGAACGAGTAGAAGGCCGTCACGAAGACGCCGGCCGTCACCGCGAAGATCGCGAAGCCGGTACCGGGCAGGTGCGTGGCGTGCACGGCCTCGATGATGGAGTCCTTCGAATAGAAGCCTGCGAACAGCGGCGTGCCGATCAGCGCCAGCGAACCCAGCAGCGAGGTGATCCACGTGATGGGCATGTGCTTGCGCAGGCCGCCCATGTTGCGGATGTCCTGGTCATGGTGCATGCCGATGATCACGCTGCCGGCGCCCAGGAACAGCAGCGCCTTGAAGAAGGCGTGCGTCATCAGGTGGAACACCGCCACGCTGTAGGCCGAAGCGCCCAGCGCCACCGTCATGTAGCCGAGCTGGCTGAGCGTGGAGTAGGCCACCACGCGCTTGATGTCGTTCTGGATGATGCCCAGGAAGCCCATGAAGAGCGCGGTGATGGCGCCGATCACCAGCACGAAGTTGAGCGCGGTGTCGCTCAGTTCGAACAGCGGCGACATGCGCGCCACCATGAAGATGCCGGCCGTCACCATGGTGGCGGCGTGGATCAGCGCGGAGATGGGCGTCGGGCCTTCCATCGAGTCGGGCAGCCACACGTGCAGCGGGAACTGCGCGCTCTTGCCCATGGCGCCGATGAACAGGCAGATGCAGATCACGGTGATCAGCATCCAGTCGCTGCCCGGGAAGGTGAGCTTGGCCAGCTCGCCGCCCTTGGCGAAAGCCTCGCCGTAGTTCAGCGTGCCGGCGTAGGCCACCACCAGGCCGATGCCCAGGATGAAGCCGAAGTCGCCGACCCGGTTCACCAGGAAGGCTTTCATGTTGGCGAAGATGGCCGTGGGCTTCTTGAACCAGAAACCGATCAGCAGGTAGCTGACCAGGCCCACCGCCTCCCAGCCGAAGAACAGCTGCAGGAAGTTGTTGCTCATCACCAGCATCAGCATGCTGAAGGTGAACAGGCTGATGTAGCTGAAGAAGCGCTGGTAGCCCGGGTCGCCCTCCATGTAGCCGATGGTGTAGATGTGCACCATCAGCGAGACGAAGGTCACCACCACCATCATCATGGCCGTCAGGCCGTCGACCAGGAAGCCGACTTCCATCACCAGCTTGCCGATCACGGCCCACTCGTAGATGGTGGCGTTGAAGCGTGCGCCGCCGGCCACCTGCGCCAGCACCACCGCCGAGCAGATGAAGGCGACCAGCACACCCAGGATGGTGACCGTGTGTGCACCGCGCTGGCCCACGGTCTTGCCGAACAGGCCGGCGACGACGGCGCCCAGCAGCGGCGCCAGCGGGATGGTGAGCAGCAGCCCTTGGGAAATCGAGTTAGCCATGACGCTGCATCAACCCTTGAGTTCGTCGAGCTCTTCGACGTTGATCGATGACCGGTTGCGGAACAGCACGACCAGGATCGCCAGGCCGATGGCCGATTCGGCCGCCGCCACGGTGAGGATGAAGAACACGAACACCTGCCCCGCCATGCGGTCGGCCTCGGCCGGCAGATAGTGCGAGAAGGCGACGAAGTTCAGGTTGACGGCCAGCAGCATCAGCTCGATGGCCATCAGCAGCACGATCAGGTTGCGGCGGTTGAGGAAGATGCCGACGACCGACAGCGCGAAGAGGAAGCCGCCCAGGGACAGGTAGTGCCCCAGCGTCAGGGCGCCGCTCATGCCGCACCCCCTTCCTGCTTCGGCGCCGAGGGCGCTTCGATGGTGGGCGGCAGCTTCACGATGCGCACGCGGTCGGCCTTCTTGGCCCGCACCTGGACCGACGCGTCCTGGTGGCGCGAGTCCTTCCGCGCCCGCAGCGTCAGCGCGATGGCGGCGATGATGGCCACCAGCAGCAGCACCGCGGCCAGCTGCAGCGGGTAGAGGTAATCGGTGTAGATCTCGATGCCCAGCAGCTTGGTGTTGCCCATGGCCTCCACCTTGCCGGCCACCGCAGGCGGCTGCACCTGGAAGCCGCGCATCAGCACCAGCGCCATCTCCAGCGCGATGAGCGCACCCACGAAGCCGGCCAGCGGCAGGCTTTTCCAGAAGCCTTCGCGCAGCTTGTCGGTGTTGATGTCCAGCATCATCACGACGAACAGGAACAGCACCATCACGGCGCCGACATAGACCAGCACCAGCGCGATGGCCAGGAACTCGGCGCGCAGCAGCATCCAGATGCAGCTGGCGCTGAAGAAGCTCAGCACCAGGTACAGCGCGGCATGCACGGTGCTGCGCGCGGTGATGACGCGGAAGGCCGCGAACAGCAGCACCGCCGAGAAGACGTAGAAGAGACCGGTGATCGTGTTCATGGTGTCAGGGCCGTTCAGCGGTACTTGGCGTCCGCGGCACGGTTGGCGGCGATCTCTTTTTCGTAGCGGTCGCCCACGGCCAGCAGCATGTCCTTGGTGAAGTACAGGTCACCGCGCTTCTCGCCGTGGTATTCGAAGTGGTGCGTCTCGACGATGCTGTCCACCGGGCAGCTTTCCTCGCAGAAGCCGCAGAAGATGCACTTGGTGAGGTCGATGTCGTAGCGCGTGGTGCGGCGCGAACCGTCGGCGCGCACGTCGCTTTCGATGGTGATGGCCATCGCCGGGCACACGGCCTCGCACAGCTTGCAGGCGATGCAGCGCTCTTCGCCGTTCTCATAGCGGCGCAGTGCGTGCAGGCCGCGGAAGCGCGGGCTCAGCGGCGTCTTCTCTTCCGGGAACTGGATGGTGATGTTCTTCGACCAGAAATAGCGGCCCGTGAGCTTCATGCCCTTGAGCAGCTCCAGCAGCATGAAGCTGGACAGCACGTCCTTGATGGCGGTGACGGTGCTCATCGCATCACTTCCAGATGTTGAAGGGCGACTGGATCCACAGGCCCACGACCACCAGCCAGACCAGCGTGATGGGAATGAAGATCTTCCAGCCCAGACGCATGATCTGGTCGTAGCGGAAGCGCGGGAAGGTGGCGCGCACCCACAGGAACATGGTGGCGACGCAGAAGGTCTTGATGCCCAGCCAGATCCAGCCCGGGATGAAGCCCAGCACGTCCAGCGGCGGCAGCCAGCCGCCCAGGAACATCAGCACGCACAGCATGCTGACGAGGATGATGTTCGCGTACTCGGCCAGGAAGAACATCGCGAACGACATGCCCGAGTACTCGATCATGTGGCCGGCGACGATCTCGCTCTCGCCTTCCACCACGTCGAAGGGGTGGCGGTTGGTCTCGGCCAGGCCGGCGATGAAGTAGACGATGAAGATGGGGAACAGCGGCAGCCAGTTCCACGACAGCGCGCCCACGCCCATGTTGGCGAAGATGCCCTTGCCCTGGCCCATCACGATGTCGGTCAGGTTCATGCTGCCGGCGGCCATCAGCACCACCACCAGGCAGAAGCCCATGGCGATCTCGTAGCTCACCATCTGTGCCGAAGCGCGCAGCGCACCCAGGAAGGCGTACTTCGAGTTGCTGGCCCAGCCAGCGATGATCACGCCGTAGACCTCGAGCGAGGTGATGGCCATCAGGAACAGCAGGCCGGCGTTGACGTTGGCCAGCGCCACCTCGGGGCCGAAGGGCACCACGGCCCAGGCGGCCAGCGCCGGCATGATGGTCATCACCGGGCCGAGGAAGAAGAGGCCCTTGCTGGCGGCCGTGGGGCGGATGATCTCCTTGAAGATCAGCTTCACGGCATCCGCGATCGGCTGCAGGAAGCCGCCCGGGCCCACGCGGTTGGGGCCGATGCGGATCTGCGTGAAGCCGATGCCCTTGCGCTCCCACAGCGTGAGGTAGGCGACGCAGATCATCAGCGGCAGCACCACGACGACGATCTTCACCAGGCTCCAGACCACGAGCCAGAGGTTGGCGCCGAGCAGGTTCGTGCCGAATTGGTTGACGGTGTCGAACATGATGATCAGGCCTTCTCGACCGTGACGGTGCCGAACATCGCGCCCAGCGCGAGGGTGGCGGCGTGGCCGGCATCGATGCGCACGGTGCCTTCGGCCAGTGAGGCGTCGGCACGCGCATCGAGCACGGCGCAGGCCGTGCCCTGCGTCACCTTCACGCGTGCGCCCACTTGCGCGAACAGCGCAGGCGGCAGCGCGGCCGTTGGCGTGCGTGCATCGGCGGTGGCTTGCAGCGCAGGCGCACGCCGCACCAGCATGTCGGTGGCATACACCGGCACGGCAGCCATGCGCTGAAGGCCTTGCGGCGCGGGAGCGAAAGCCGGCGCAGCACTGCTGTCGTTGTCCAGGCGCGCGGCCAGCGAGCCGGCATCGCCCAGCGCCTCGGCGCGCACGTCTTCCACCGTCTCGAAGTCGAAGCCCGGCAGGCCCAGCAGGTTGCCCAGCACGCGCAGCACCTTCCAGCCCGGGCGGGTGTCGCCCAGCGGCTTCGCCACGCCATGGAAGGCCTGCAGGCGGCCTTCGGCGTTG
>JAEUPH010000018.1 GCA_016790395.1 Rubrivivax sp.
CAGCAGCAGCGCGTAAAGCCCGGTCACCATCAGGCGCTGGATGTGGTGCGCGTAGCCATGGCGCAGCGTCTGGCCGATGGCGTCGCGCAGGCAGCGCATGGGCACCTCGCCCGTCCAGTACCAGGCGGGCAGGTCTTCCTGGGCATCCAGCGCATTGAGTTCGCCGTAGGCGGGCATGCGCGTGGCGTAGATGCCCCGCACGTACTCGCGCCAGCCCAGGATCTGGCGGATGAAGCCCTCGGCCGCTGGCAGCGGCACGCGGCCCGACTGCCAGGCGGCTTCGGCCGCGGCGATGACTTCGCGCGGGTTCAGCAGCTTGAGGTTGAGCGACGAGGCCAGTTGCGCGTGGTAGAGCCAGGGCTCGCCTTCCCACATCGCGTCCTGCCAGCGGCCGAAGTCGGGCAGGCGGTGCTCGACGAAATCGGCCAGCGCCTGCAGTGCCTGCGCGCGGGTGACGGGCCAGCCGAAGCGGTCGACGTGGCCCGGGTGCGTCGCGAAGCGCGACTTCACCAGGGCGATGACATCACGGGTCATGGCGTCCGGCTCGAAGCGCAGCGGCGCGGGCAGGAAGCCCGGCCCCTGCGGACCGAAGCCTTCGCGGTTGTCGGCGTCGTAGTTCCACCGGCCGCCGGCGGGCTCGCCGGCGACCATGAGCACGCCGTGCCGGCGGCGCATCTCGCGGTAGAAGACCTCCATGCGCAGCTGTCGGCGGCCGCGGGTGTGGGCAGCGAACGCGGCCGTGCTGCACAGGAAGTGACGGTCTTCGCGCCACTCGAGGCCGACGCCGGCCTCCTGCGCCGCCGCCGCCAGCTGCTGCCGCACGCGGAAGTCGCCCGGCTCGGTGGCCACCACGCGGGCCACGGTGCAGGCGGCCAGCGTCTCGGCCAGCGCCTGAGCGAGCGACGCGCCTTCGCGGTAGTCCAGCGGCAGGCCTTCGTCGCGCAGCGCCTGCGCGAAGTGGCGCATGGCGCTGAGGAACAGCACCAGGCGCTGCTGGCTGCACCAGACATGCGTGGCTTCCTCGGCGGCCTCGCACATCCAGATGCGGTCGCGCGCGGGGTCGAAGCCGTCGAAGGCGCTGGACCTGCGGTCCAGCTGGTCGCCCAGCACCAGGACCAGGTGGCGCAGCGCTTCAGCCATGGCGGATGCGGCCCTTGGCGCGGCGGCAGCCGTCGGAGCAGTAGCGCACCGCTTCCCAGTTCTTCGCCCAGGCCTTGCGCCAGGCCATGGGCCGGCCGCAGGCCGCGCAGGGTTTGCTGGGCAGGGCCGCCTTGTTGCCCTTGAAGCCGGTGTTCATGGGCCCGGGATTCTGGTGGTGCTTGCATCGCCACACCCGGCCAGGGCTGCTGACGCCGCGTTGTCAGCAGGGCCGGTGCAGCATGCGGGCTCCGACGCCATCTCAACCGACCACAGGAGACCCCCATGCTGCTTGGCCTGCGCACCGCGCTCTACCCCGCCCCCGACCTGGCGAGTGCCAAGGCCTGGTACACCCAGGTGCTGGGCGTGGCGCCCTACTTCGACCAGCCCTTCTACGTCGGTTTCGAAGTCGGCGGTTTCGAGCTGGGGCTGTTGCCCGACGCCACGCCCGCCACCAGCGGCCCGCAGCCGCTGTGGGGTGTGGCCGACATCGAAGCCGCGCTGGCGCAGTTGCTGGCGCTGGGCGCGGCACCGCTGGAACCCATCGCCGACGTGGGCGAGGGCATCCGCGTGGCGGCCGTCGCCGACCCCTTCGGCAACCGACTCGGACTCATCCAGAACCCGCACTTCAGCACCTCCAAAGTGCGCTGACCGCTGACGCTCACCAGGCCAGCGGGTCGGTGCGGTAGCAGCGCGCGAACTCGGCGAACAGCGCCGGGTGCGCCGCCGCCAGCGCCGCCGGCTGCTCGAAGAAATGCTCGCTCA
Organism: Rubrivivax sp.; assembly: GCA_016790395.1. Lineage (GTDB taxonomy): Bacteria > Pseudomonadota > Gammaproteobacteria > Burkholderiales > Burkholderiaceae_C > Rubrivivax. The sequence goes on from JAEUPH010000018.1 coordinate 1,903, forward strand.
CCACGGCGAAGAACTCGGCCGGGTTGGTGGCGGCGTAGGGATGGATGACGGGCGGCACCTCGCCGCGCGCGAGCTGACCCTGCAGCGCCGCGAACTCGGCCGAGAGCACGCGCTGCCAGCGCGCGTACCCGTCGCGCCGGCCCAGCCAGGGCGAGCCGTTGGCATGGCCGCGCTCCTGGTCCAGCTGGTGCGCGAACTCGTGGATCACCACGTTGTGGCCGTCGTTCGGCTCGGCCGCGCCGGCCAGCACGTCGTCCCAGCTCAGCAGCAGCTGGCCCTGCTGCCACGACTCGCCCGACAGCGCGCGGCGTGTCTCGCGCGTGAGGCCCAGCTCGTCACCCTGGCTGCGTTCGACGACGAAGGCGCCCGGGTAGACCAGCACCTGCCGCAGGTTGCGGAAGTAGCCCGCCGGCCGGTTCAGCAGCAGCAGCGCGGCCTGCGCGGCGACGAGCACGCGCACCTCGTCGGTGATCACCTGGCCGGCGCAGCCGATGAAGGGCTTCTCGGCCACCAGCACCTGGATGTGCTTCTTCACCTGCAGTTGCAGGTCGGCCGGCAGGCGGGCGAAGGCCGGCATGCGGCGGCGCAGCACCTCGCGCCAGGCAGCGGGGAAGGGCTGGCGGCGGATGCGCGAGCGGCGCCAGGCGGCCAGTGCGATGGGCCCCACCAGCCAGGCCGCGGCCGCTGCGGCCACGATGGCGAGAAACGCAAGGGCGAAGAAGGTCGACACCCGGTCATCTGGGCGCACGCGGCGCCGCTTTCAAGCCCCGGCGAATGCGGGGGGCCCACTGCCAGAATCCCGACATGCGACGCGCCGACCGCCTGTTCCAGATCGTCCAGCTCGTGCGCGGGCGGCGCCTCAGCACGGCCGAGTACCTGGCGCAGCGGCTGGAAGTGTCCACGCGCACCGTCTACCGCGACATCGCCGACCTGCAGGCGCAAGGCGTGCCGCTGGAGGGCGAGGCCGGCGTGGGCTACCGCATGCGGGCGGGCTTCGACCTGCCGCCGCTGATGTTCACCCGCGATGAAGCGCAGGCGCTGGTGGCCGCCGTGCGGCTGGCGCAGCCGCGGCTGGACGAGGCCCTGGCCGCGCAGGGCGAGATGGCACTGTCCAAGATCCTGGCCGTGCTGCCGGCCGACGCGCGCGCCGCGGCCGAACGGCTGCCGCTGTTCGCGCTGAGCACCGGCCCCGACGCGGCCACGCGCGAGCGCCTGCAGCGGCTGCGCGGCGCCATCGAGGACAAGCGCGTGGTGGTGGTGGACTACGTGGACCTCAAGGGCGAACGCAGCCACCGCCGCCTTCGGCCCCTGGCCTGCGTGTTCTGGGATGCCGTGTGGACGCTGGCGGCGTGGTGCGAACTTCGACAGGACATGCGCAGCTTCCGCATCGACCGCATCGAGACGCTGGGGGTGCTGGACGAGAGGTTCCGCGACGAGGCGGGGAAGACCTTGCCGGACCTGTTGCGGGCGGTGGGGGCCGACTCCCGGGCTTGAGCCTCCCATGGAAGGGTCTGGCGCCAGGAAAAACCCTCCAGGGTCTCGCGCTCCGGCCGGGCGCACATCGGGATTTCCCGCAGGTTGATGGGCGCTTTCGAGGCGTTCACGCTCCGCCCCGCTGTCAGTGCAGATGGCGCGCTAAGTGAACTGGGCGCCACGCACGGCTGAGGGTCAGGGAGGACATCAAGATGAGATTCAGGGCACCTGGGTGCGGCCGCCGCATGGCCGTTTCGTGCGGGGCCGCGGCGACGGTGGTTGCTGCGGCACTGGTCGGTTGCGGCGGCAGCGAAGCGCCCCCACCGGCCGGCGAGGCCCGACAGAAGCTGTCGGCCGTTCAGACCGTGCAGGCCGCCCAGGCCGGCCCGGGTGAACGAACCGAGACCTTCTACAGCGAAGGCGGCAAGCTGATGCGCGCCGACGAGAACGTCGCGGCCCTGGGCAATGACCTGATGGGCGACCGCGTCAACCTCTACAACGGCACGCTGGAGTTCGTGCATACCGATGCCAACCTGCCGGGCAACAGCGCGCTGCCGGTGGCGGCCGGCCGCCGGCTCGTCACCGGGCAGCCCCAGCGTGTGGCAGGGCACTTCGGTGACTGGGACCTGGAAGTGCCCCGGCTTCACGGCGTGTTCTCGCAGTCCAAGGGCTGGAGCGTGGGCGCTGGCGAGGCGAGTGCCAGCACGGCGCGATGCACCGGCTTCGGCCCACCGCCACAGGTGCGCGGCCAGAGCCTGCAAGGCACCTTCAACCCGGAGGAGTACTGGCATGGCAGCTTCCTGTACCTGCCGGGCGCCGGGTCGCAGGAACTGCTGCTGCCCGACACCACGCCCGCCAGCGTGCAGCCCACCGGCACGGCGCTGGCCGCGCCGAAGCTGACCACCAAGGACCGCTGGCTGATCTACTGCGGCACGCCGCTGAAGGCCGGGGCCGGTGAAGGCTTCACCGCGGTGGCGCCCGACGGCACGCGCTACCGCTTCGACTGGATGGTCGCGCGCCCCTACCCGCAGATCGAGAAGGCCTACGGGACGCCGCCGCAGCGGCCGACCGGCGAGGACCCGAGCGCCTACAACGCCACGGTGCTGCTCAAGCGCCAGGAAGTGTGGATCCTGCCCACGGAGGTGCTCGACCGCTTCGGCAACCTCGTCAGCTACGAATGGGACGCGGCCATACCCTGGCGCTTGAAGAAGATCCTCAGCGTCGACCGGACTTCGGGGGCCCGGCGAGAACTGAGCTTCGAGTACGACGCCGACGCGGCCGAGCCGGCCCACCATCGGGTTTCACGCATCAGCGACGGTTCGCGCGAGTGGCGCTACGGCTATGCCGACCACGCGCCCTATGGCAAGTCGCTCATCAGCGTCACGGTGCCCGGTGGCGGCGCCTGGGCGATGGACATGTCGCAGCTCGGTG
>JAEUPH010000028.1 GCA_016790395.1 Rubrivivax sp.
GCAGGTCGCGCAGCGCCTGGTGCAGCTGCCGCACCTCGGCCTCCTCCACCATCTGCTCGGGCGGCCGGGTGAGGTAGTGCGCCAGGCCGGCGTGCTCGAACAGCTCGCGCGTGGCGTGGCTGCCCACGCGCGGCGGCAGCACCTCGGCCACGCGCGTGATGGCGTTGGGGCCGATGCGGCCGGCGTGGAGCGCAGCGGTGCTCATGGCGGCGGGATCAGTAGCGCGCTGCCTCGGCCTCGTCCATCTGCTCCTTGCCGCCGCCGCAGGCCGAGACCTGCTGGGCCGCCAGCGCCGCGGCGGCGATCTCCTCGCCCTTCTTGCGCTTGTGCTCGATCTTCGGGCCGTGCATGGTGATCCAGCCGACATCGGCATCGGCGATGGCCTGCGGGTCGGGCCGGCTGGCGTTGCGCTGCGCGTCGAAGGCGAAGTCCACCGTCTTGCGCGTCTGCGGGCCCCAGTAGCCGACGCGGCCGAGGTCGTAGAAGGTGCGCTGGAAGCTGCTCTTGGCGAAGGCCTTCAGGCAGCCCATCAGGTACTTGCGCCGGAACTTGTCCTTCTCCCAGGGGTACTGGAAGAAGGTCTTGTTCATGAAGAAGCGGCGGTAGTTGCTCATCACCCGGTCGAGCAGTTCGCCGCGGTCCATCGCGTCGGGCTTCATGATCGGGGTGACGAAGTTGTACTTCTCGAAGTCGAACACCTCGACCTTGTCGCCGAGCTCCTGGAAGAGGTCCGAGAACGGCCAGGGCGTGTACATCGCCCAGTTGGCCATGTCGGGGTTCCAGTCGCGCGCCATCTGGTAGGTCTCTTCCAGGGTCTCGGCGGTCTCGTTCTCCAGGCCGACGATGAACTGGGCCTCGGTCACGATGCCGGCTTCCCTGAGCAGGCGGATGGCCTTCTTGTTCTGCTCGATCGTGGTTTCCTTGTTGAAGCGGTCCAGCTTCAGCTGCGCGGCGGCTTCCGTGCCCAGGCTCACGTGCACCAGGCCCGCCTGGCGGTACATCGGCAGCAGGGCTTCGTCACGCAGGATGTCGGTGACGCGGGTGTTGATGCCCCACTGCACCGGCAGCTTGCGCGCGATGAGTTCCTCGCAGAAGGCGATGAACTTCTTGCGGTGGATGGTGGGCTCCTCGTCGGCCAGGATGAAGAAGCCCACGCCGTGGTCCTTCACCAGCGTCTCGATCTCGTCCACCACCGCCTTGGGTTCGCGGATGCGGTAGTCGCGCCAGAACTTCCACTGGCTGCAGAAGCTGCAGGTGAAGGGGCAGCCGCGCGCGAAATTGGGAATGGCCACGCGCACGCCCAGGGGGATGTAGATGTACTTGTCCCACTCCAGGATGCCCCAGTCGGGCGTGATGCGGTCCAGGTCCTGGATCGGCGGCTCGGCCGGCGTGGCGACGATCTTGCCGTCGCGCTCCGCGAAGGCGATGCCGCGCACGACGTTGCGGTCGGCGGCGAAGGAGCCGTCTTCCACGGCGCGCACGAAGTTCAGGAACACCTGCTCGCCTTCGCCACGCACGACGGCGTCGATCCACGGCGCCTCCTTCAGCACCTGCGGGTACATGAAGGTGGCGTGGATGCCGCCCAGCACCGTGACGATCCTGGGGTTCACTTCCTTGGCCACCTGCAGCAGGCGCTCGGCCTTGTAGATGGCCGGCGTGATGGCGGTGAGGCCTACGATGTCGGGCTGCAGCTCCTCGATGCGGGCGCGCACCTGGTCGTCCTCCAGGTGGTGCGTCATGGCGTCGACGAAGTGCACGTCGTGGTAGCCGGCGGCCTTCAGGTAGCCGGTGAGGTAGGCGACCCAGGCCGGGGGCCAGTTGCCGGCGATCTCGGCGCCGCCGGAGTGGTAGTTCGGATGGATGAACAGGATGCGCATGGCAGGCCCAGGCTGGACGGACGGAGAACCACCGTAAGCGGCCCCG
>JAEUPH010000031.1 GCA_016790395.1 Rubrivivax sp.
GGCGTGATCGGCGTGACGGCGCTGCGCAACGTGGGCACCAAGGTCGGCTTCTCCAGCCTGGGCACGGCCAGCGCGCAGCCGACCATCGGGGCGCCGGGCGGCAACTGCGTGAACCTCAGCGGCGCCTGCCTGTTCCCCATCCTGTCGGCCACCAACACGGGCAGCACGGTGCCCGTGGCCTCGGGCTACAGCGACAGCTTCGACTACACGCTGGGCACCAGCTTCTCGTCGCCGCTGGTGGCGGGGGTGGCGGCGCTCATCGTCTCGGTGAACCCCAGTGCCACGCCGGCGCAGGTGAAGAACTTCATCACCAGCACCGCGCGAAGTTTCCCGACCACGGGCGGCGGCACCAGCGGCATGGGTGCCTGCCGGGCGGCCGTGGCCAACGTGGTGCAGGACGAGTGCTACTGCAACAGCTTCTGCGGCGCCGGCATGCTGGACGCGGGGGCCGCCGTGGCGGCTGCCGCAGGCAGCACGGTGACACCCCCCTCGGCCGCCATCACCGTCTCGCCGGCGTCGCCGCTGGTGGGACAGACGGTCACGCTCAGCAGCAGCAGCACGGCGGGCAGCTTCACGATCACCGGCTACCTGTGGCGGCTGGTCAGTGGCGGTGGCGCGGTGCCGGCGCTGGCCAACGGCAGCACGCTGGGCAGCGGCAGCAGCGTCACGCTGACGCCCACGGCCGCAGGCACGGTGCAGGTGTCGCTGCAGGTCACCGACGCCGGCGGCAACACCAATCAGACCACCCGCACCTTCACCGTGGCCGCAGCCACCGGGCCCACGGCCTCGTTCACCGTGTCGCCCGCCGCCCCCACGGCCGGCAGCGCCTTCACGCTGACCAGCACCGCCACGGCCGGCAGCTTCGCCATCAGCAGCCAGCAGTGGACGCTGGTGGACGGCGGCGGTGTGGTATCGGGCCTGGCCAATGGCGGGTCGCTGGGCACGGGCAGCACGGCCAGCGTGACCGCGAATGCGGCGGGCACCGTGGTGGTGTCGCTGCGCGTCACCGACACCGCCGGCAACACCGGCACGGTTCAGCAGTCGCTGAGCGTGGCGGCTGCACCCACGGGCGGCGGCGGCGGTGGTGGTGGCGGCGGCGGCGCCACCTCGCCCTACTGGCTGGCCGGCCTGTCGCTGGCCGTGCTGGCGCTGTTCAGGACGCGGCCGAGCAGGGCTTGAAGCCGCCGCCGGTGGCCGCCACGGCCGGCGGCTGCAGGCCCAGCAGGCGCGTCTGCGTGTCCACGTCGGCCCGGGCCACGCGCAGCCAGAAGCGCGGCGGCTCGGGCGGCAGGTTGACCACCCGGCCACGCCTGAGCGGCTGCGACGCTGCCGCCAGCACGGCCAGCGCCGATTCGGCTTCGGCCCGCGTGGCATGGCGCGAGAGCACGAAGCCAGGCGCCAGATCGGCCGGCGTGCCGATCACCTCGTAGGCCAGGCCCAGCTTCTTCAACTCTTCCTCGCGCGCCTTGCGTTCACCGGCGTCGGGCCAGCGGCCGGCGAAGACCAGCCAGCCCGGGCTGGGCTTGGCGGGTTCGCGTGCCAGGCTGCCCTCGGGCAGCTGCAGCGGCGCCAGCGCGGCTTCGGCAGCCGGAATCTCGGCCTCGGCCAGTGGCCCGGCTTGCAGGCACATCGCGGCCGCAGCGCGCGCCGCGGCAATGGCGGCCGTGGCGGCCTTGGGCGTGAGCACGATGACGGCGTCGGGCCGCAGCTGCGCGGCCAGGCGCTGCGGTTCGTGCTCGGCGTGGCGCGGCGCCGGCCACACCGGTTCCAGCCAGCCACGCGCCCAGGCGAAGAAGGCCAGGTTGGCCAACAGCAGCAGGGCGACGACGGCGCGCAGCATCAGGCGGCCGTGGACTCGGCAACACGCACGCTGACTTCGCCGCTGCCCACGGCGTGCAGCGTGCCGCCGGCGCGCACGCGCAGTGCGCCGCTGGCGTCCACGCCCTCGGCCGTGCCTTCGGGCGCCTGCGGCAGCGTGGTGCTCACGCGCTGGCCGGCCAGACCGTCGCGGCGGGCGTAGGCGGCCTGCAGCGGCGAGAAACCCTGCTGCTGGAAGCGCAGCAACGCCTGCACCAGGGGTCCGGCCACGCGCGCCAGCGCGGCGGGCGCGGTGAGGCTGGCGTCCAGTTCGGCCAGGCAGGCCGTCCGGCCGACCAGGCCCGGCACCGCGGCGGTGGCTTCAGGCCGCACGTTCAGGCCGATGCCGATGACGGCCTGCCGGCGTTCGCCCACGGCCACCGTCTCGATGAGGATGCCGCCCAGCTTGCGCCCGGCGCCGGTGGCCGATTCGCGCAGCCACAGGTCGTTGGGCCACTTCAGCCACAGGCGCGGTTCGCCTGCGGCGGGGTCCAGCGCCTCGGCCAGCGCCAGGCCGATGGCCAGGGACAGGCCCGACCAGTCGGCCGGTGCATACGGCAAGGCGAGCGAGAAGGTGAGCGACGCGCCCGGCACCGCCACCCACTCGCGGCCCAGGCGGCCGCGACCGGCGGTCTGCGTTTCGGCCACCAGCAGCGCCGGGGCGGCGTCGCCTCGGCGGGCCAGTTCCAGCAGGCGGGTGTTGGTGGAATCCAGGCTGGCGGCCACTTCCACCGTCAGGCCGGGCAGCAGCGGCTCCAGCCGTTCCCAGAGCGCCTCGGCGCCCCAGTGAAGCGTTGGCGCGCCGGCAGCCATGCGGCTCAGCGGCGGCCCGAGAGCATCGTGCCGCGGCAGCGTGGGCTGCCGCAGTGGCAGGCGTACTCGCGCTTGAGCTTGGCCGTCATGCGCTCGTCGATGACGAGGCCGTAGTCGTAGAACAGCTCTTCGCCCGGCTTCAGCTTGCGCAGCGCCTTGATGAAGACGCGGCCTTCCTGCTCGTCGGCCTCGCAGTTGGGCTCGCAGGCGTGGTTGATCCAGCGCGCCGCGTTGCCGCCCACCTTGGCGTCGATGACGTGGCTGCCGTCGTCGAGGCTGAAGTAGAAGGTGTGGTTGGGGTCGTTCGGGTCGTGCGGATGGCGGCGCAGCGCCTCCGGCCAGCCGATGATCTCGCCCTTGTATTCGATGACCGTCTCGCCCTTGGCGATGGGCTTGAGCGCGAAGACGCCCTTGCCGTGGACGCCGCTTCGACGCACCTGGATACGGCGGGCGTCCTTGGGGTTGGCGGGGGCGGCGGCTTGCGCAGTCTTCTTCATTGGGTACATTGAAATCATGCAGGCGCGCGTATGTGTGCGTGCGCGCGAGGCGGCCGCATTGTAGGCACGCCCCGCGCCACCTCCCGGAACCTCCCGGGCGCCTGTTGGATCCTTGGAACCCATGAGCAAGACACTGATCATTGCGGAGAAGCCCAGCGTCGCCCAGGACATCGTCCGCGCGCTGACCCCGGTCGCCGGCAAGTTCGAGAAACACGCCGACCACTTCGAGAACGACACCTACGTGGTGAGCTCCGCCGTGGGCCACCTGGTGGAGATCAAGGCGCCCGAGGAGTACGACGTCAAGCGCGGCAAGTGGAGCTTCGCGAACCTGCCCGTGGTGCCGCCGCACTTCGACCTCGCGCCCATCGACAAGGCCAAGAGCCGGCTCAGCGCGGTGGTGAAGCTGGTCAAGCGCAAGGACGTCACCGCGCTCATCAACGCCTGCGACGCGGGCCGCGAGGGCGAGCTGATCTTCCGCCTCATCGTGCAGTACGCCGACAGCGGCAAGACCAAGCTGAACAAGCCGGTGCAGCGCCTGTGGCTGCAGAGCATGACGCCGCAGGCCATCCGCGACGGCTTCGCGCAGCTGCGCAGCGACGCGCAGATGGCGGGCCTGGCCGACGCCGCACGCAGCCGCTCCGAGGCCGACTGGCTGGTGGGCATCAACGGCACGCGCGCGATGACGGCCTTCAACAGCCGCGATGGCGGCTTCTTCCTCACCACCGTGGGCCGCGTGCAGACGCCCACGCTGTCCATCGTGGTGGAGCGCGAAGAGAAGATCCGCAAGCATGTGGCGCGGCCCTACTGGGAGGTCAAGGCCAACTTCGACGCCGTGGCCGGCCAGTACGAAGGCAAGTGGCTGGACCCGAAGTTCAAGAAGGGCGACGACGCGGAAGCGCGCGCCGACCGCCTGTGGAACGAGGCCGACGCCAACGCCATCCGCGACGCCGTGCTGGGCCAGCCCGCCACCGTGGTGGACGAGGCCAAGCCCAGCACGCAGGCCAGCCCGCTGCTCTACGACCTGACCACGCTGCAGCGCGAGGCCAACTCGCGCTTCGGCTTCAGCGCGAAGACCACGCTGAGCCTGGCCCAGGCGCTGTACGAGAAGCACAAGGTCCTCACGTACCCGCGGACGGACTCGCGCGCGCTGCCCGAGGACTACCTGGGCACGGTGAAGAAGACCTTCGAGATGCTGGCCGACGAGGACCTGCCCGGCCCGCTGCGCGAACTGTCGATGCATGCGCGCAAGGGCCTCAACGAAGGCTACGTGAAGCCCACCAAGCGCGTGTTCGACAACGCCAAGGTGTCGGACCACTTCGCCATCATCCCCACGCTGCAGGCGCCCAAGAGCCTGACGGACATCGAGCTGAAGCTCTACGACATGGTCGTCAAGCGCTTCCTGGCGGTGTTCTACCCGAGCGCGGAGTTCATGGTCACCACGCGCACCAGCACGGTGGAGCGCGACTGCAAGAGCTATGCGTTCCAGACCAACGGCAAGGTGCTGGTGAACCCGGGCTGGCTGGCGGTGTACGGCAAGGAAGCGCAGGACGACGATGCCAACCTGGTGGCCGTGGCCGCGAACGAGGTGGTGCGCACCGAGAGCGTGGACGTCAATGCGCTGAAGACCAAGCCGCCGGCGCGCTACACCGAGGCCACGCTGCTGAGCGCGATGGAAGGCGCGGGCAAGCTGATCGAGGACGAGGACCTGCGCGACGCGATGAAGGAGAAGGGCCTGGGCACGCCGGCCACGCGCGCGCAGACCATCGAAGGCCTGATCGCCGAGAAGTACATGCTGCGCGACGGCCGCGAACTCGTGCCCACGGCCAAGGCCTTCCAGCTGATGACGTTGCTGCGCGGGCTGGCCATCGAAGACCTGACGCGGCCCGATCTCACCGGCAACTGGGAGTACCAGCTGGCGGAAATGGAACACGGGCGCCTCAGCCGCGACGCCTTCATGGCCGAGATCGCGAAGATGGCCGAGCGCATCGTGCGCAAGGCCAAGGAATACGACCGCGACACCATCCCCGGCGACTACGCCACGCTCACCGTGCCCTGCCCCAACTGCGGCGGCGTGGTGAAGGAGAACTACCGGCGCTTCGCGTGCACGGGGGCAAGCGGGGCGGAAGAGGGCTGCGGCTTCTCCATCACCAAGATCCCGGCCGGCCGCGCCTTCGAGACGGCCGAGGCCGAAGCGCTGATCCGCGACAAGCAGATCGGCCCGCTGGAGGGCTTCCGCAGCAAGGCGGGCTGGCCCTTCACGGCCGAGATCAAGCTGGCCTACGACGACGAGATCAGCAACTGGAAGCTGGAGTTCGACTTCGGCGACGACGCCAAGCCAGGCGAAGGCGACGGCGAGCCGGTGGACTTCTCCGGCCAGCAGAGCCTGGGCGCCTGCCCCAAGTGCAAGGGCCACGTCTACGAGCACGGCAGCAACTACGTCTGCGAACACGCCGTGGGCGCGCACGTGACCTGCGACTTCAAGACCGGCAAGATCATCCTGCAGCAGCCCGTGCCGCACGAGGAGGTGACCAAGCTCCTGGCCACCGGCAAGACCAGCCTGCTGGAGAACTTCGTCAGCAACAAGACCCGGCGCAAGTTCAAGGCCTACCTGGCCTGGGACAAGAAGGAAGGCAAGGTCGGCTTCGAGTTCGAGCCGCGCGCGCCGCGGGCGCCGGCCAAGAAGGCGGCCGCGAAGAAGACGCCGGCTTGAGCGCGGCCGCGCCGCCCTGCCTGAGCGCCGGCCCCGACGGCGGCAGCCGGCTGCAGGTGGCCGTGGTGCCGGGGGCGAAGCGAACCGGCGCCGACGGCCTGCATGACGGCTGCCTGCGCGTGCGCCTGACGGCACCGCCGGTGGACGGCAAGGCGAACGACGCGCTGATGGCCTGGCTGGCCGCCGAACTGCACCTGCCGCGCCGCGGCGTGCGGCTGGAGCGCGGCGCCAGCGCGCGGCGCAAGCTGCTGGCGCTGGACGCACCGCCCGAGCAGGTGACGGCCTGGCTCGCGCGCCAACTCCCGGGCCAGGAGTGAATCGGCTTGTTAACGGCAGCAATGAATCGTCAGGCCGTTCACCTTGAGCGGACCTAACGTCCGTATGATCCGCACTTCCGCGACTTCCGGACGGGCCGATGAAGACTGCGTCGATCCTCCCTGCCGGCCTGGCCGTGCTGCTGGCGCTGACAGCGCCTGTGGTGCAGGCCTTCACCTTCGTGGTCAACGAAGGCGTCACCTACCGCGTCGGGAACGACGAGATCCGCGCCCGCTACGCGCCCATCGCGGCCGACCTCACCAAGCTGCTGGGCCAGCCCATCCGCGTGGAGCCGGTGGCCGACTACCCCACGCTGCGCAAGGGCCTGGCCGACAAGAGCTACGACCTGGCCCTGGTGCACCCGGCACACATCGCCATCGGCGCGATGAAGCACAGCGGCTACCGCCTGGTGGCCGTGACCAAGGGCTTCGAGAAGTACAGCGCCGCCTTCATGGTGCGGGCCGACGCACCCTTCAAGAGCCTGTCCGAGCTGCGCGGCCGCAAGGTGGGTGCGCCCGACGAAGACTCCATCACCTCCTGGCTGGTGCGCGCCACGATGCGCGACGCGCTCGGCGACGCGCAGGCCGTGACCTACACCTACACGCGCTACCAGGACGCCGTGCCCTTCATGGTGGAACACACCTTCACGCAGACCGGCGCCTCCGCCTCCACCGCGGTGATCAAGCAGTGGGAAGCCAGTGGCGGCAAGGTGCTGGCGCGCAGCAGGCCGGTGCCCATCAAGCAGCTCATCGCGGGCCCGCAGGTCAGCGACGAGCAGCTGGAGAAGCTGCGCGAGTACTTCATCTCCCTGGACAGCACGGAAGCCGGCCGCAAGAAGCTGGAGCCCATCAAGGTCAAGGGCTACGCCGCCTACGACGTGCCGTCGCTGCTGGCCATGGGCACCTGGCTGGGCATCGCGCCCACGCCCTGAAAACGTCAGCCCGGGAGCGGCGCCGATGACGGGCGCCGTGCTGGCCAAGCTGCTGGCCATGTTCGTCACCGTGGCCATCGGCTGGGTGGCCACGCGACGGCGCTGGCTGGGCCGGCCGGAAGACGGCGATCCGGCCCGCGTGCTGGGCAACCTGGCCTTCTACCTGTTCGTGCCGGCGCTGCTGATCCGCACCACGGTGCGGCTGGACCTGGCCCACATGCCCTGGCGCACGCTGGCCGCCTTCTTCGTGCCGGTTCTGGCGCTGCTGCTGGGCACCTATGGGTGGAACCGCTGGCGCGGCGCCGCGGCGCGGCATGGCGCGGCGGCGCCCGCGGTGCGCGCCATCACGGTGAGCTTCGGCAACTCGGTGCAGGTGGGCATCCCCTTCGTCGCGGCGGTCTACGGCGAGGCGGGGCTGGCCATCCACATCGCGCTGGTGAGCCTGCACGCGCTGGTGCTGCTGTCGGTGCTGACGGCCCTGGCCGAGAGCGACCTCGCGCGCACGCAAGCCGGCCACGCCGACCCCGGCGCCCTGGCCCGCACGCTGGCCAGCACGGCACGCAACACCGTCATCCATCCCGTGGTGCTGCCGGTGCTGGCCGGACTGCTGTGGAACCTGACGGGCCTGGGCCTGCACCCGGTGGTGGACGAAGGCCTGGCCACGCTGGCTGCGGCCGTGGTGCCGGTGTGCCTGGTGCTGATCGGCGTCACGCTGGCGGCTTACGGCTTGCGCGGCAGCCTGCGGTCGGCGCTGTGGCTCACGGCCACCAAGCTGCTGCTGCTGCCCGCGGCCGTGCTGGCCGTGGCCTGGCTGGGCTTCGGGCTGGGCGGGCTGCCCCTGGCGGTGGTGGTGCTGATGGCCGCCCTGCCGGCGGGCAGCAACGCCATGATCTTCGCGCAGCGCTACGAAACGCTGCAGGCCGAGACCACGGGCGCGATCGTGCTGTCGACCGTGGGCTTTGCCGCCACGGCCTCGCTGTGGCTGTGGCTGCTTCGCCTCGTCGGCGCGGCCTGAAGTCACGCCCGGTCCCCCGCAACCCGGTGGAAAGGACGGGTGCGCAGCACAGCCAAAGCAGACAGAATCCTCACAAGTAGACACACAAACGCCCGCCTCGCGCGCTCACCCCTCGGGTGCGACGGAGCGGCAGGACGGGGGATCTGCGTTGATTCAGCACATTCGGCAACGTGCGATGGGGCGCGCTGTCCTCCTGGCCGCAGCGACCCTGTCGCTGGCCAGCACGGCGGCCCTGGCCGCCGACCCGGCACCGCGCACCCCGGTCGCCTCGGCGACGGTGGACGTCAAGCGCTACGACATCCAGGGCAACGCCCTGCTGACGACCGAGGACCTGCAGGCCCGGCTGGCCGCCTTCACCGGCCGCGCCACGCTGGAGCGCCTGCGCGCCGCCGCCGCGGCCGTGCAGGACGCCTACCGCCAGGCCGGCTGGGGCGGCGTGGTGGCCTTCCTGCCGGAGCAGGACCTGAAGGAAGGCGTGGTCAGGATCCGCGTCGTCGAAGGCAAGCTCGGCAAGATCACGGTGGAGAAGCACCAGCAGTTCAGCCGCGACAACATCCTCGCCAGCCTGCCCTCGCTGAAGGCCGGGGTCACGCCGCCGGTGCGGCTGATCGACGCCGAGATCCAGCTCGCCAACGAGAACCCGGCCAAGACCGTGCAGGTGCTGCTGCAGCCCGGCGACCAGCCCGGCACCGTGGCCGCCGCCGTCACCGTGCAGGAGCAGCCCGTGCAACGCTTCAGCGCGCGACTGGACAACACCGGCGGCAAGAACATCGGCCGCTGGCGCGCCGCGCTCGGCTGGCAGCACGCCAACGTGGGCGACGCCGACCATGTGTTCGCCGCCGAGTTCCAGACGGCGCCCCAGGACCCCTCGGCCGTGCGCGTGCTCAGCGGCAGCTACCGCGCTCCCCTGTACGGCCGTGCGCTGGCCTTCGACGCCTACGCCGCCTGGTCCAACGTCGATGCCGGCAAGGTGGGCAGCGCCGCGGGCGACCTGCAGTTCTCGGGCAAGGGCGTGGTCGCCGGGGCGCGCCTGTCGGCCTATCTGGCGCGCTGGCGCAACATCGACCAGCGCCTGATCGGCGGCCTGGAATGGCGCGACTACCTGAACAACTGCACCATCGACGGCCTGCCGCAGGGCGCTTGTGGCGCGGCCGGCGCCAGCGTGTCGGTGCAGCCACTGTCGCTGACCTACACGGCGCAGGCCAGCGGCGAATGGCGCTGGGGCCTGTCGGCCGGCGTGCACCACAACCTGGCCGCCGGCGGCAGCCACAGCGGCGCCGCCGACTTCGACGCCGTGCGCAGCGGCAGCCAGCGGCGCTACACGCTGCTGCGCGGCCAGGCGCACCTGAGCATTCCCGTGCTCGAGGGCAGCGGCATCTCGGCGCGTGTGAGCACGCAGTACAGCCGCGAACCCCTGGTGCCCGGCGAGATGTTCGGCGCCGGGGGCGCGGGCACGGTGCGCGGCTTCGAGGAGCGCGAACTGAGCGGTGATTCCGGCGCCGTGCTGACGCTCGAGTTCAACGGCCCCGACCTCGCCGACGGCTGGCTCCCGGGCCGGGGCGCCGACCTGCGCCTCGTGGCTTTCGCCGATGCCGCCTACCTGGCCAACCGCGACGACGCGCCCTGCCTGGCCGGCCGCCACGAGTGCCACATGGGCTCGCTCGGCGCCGGGCTGCGCCTGGCCTGGTCCAACGTGCAGCTGCGGCTGGACGTGGCCCGCGCCATGAGCACCGGCCCCATCACGGCCAAGGGCGACGTGCGCGCCCATCTGTCCCTGAACGTCGCGTTCTGAACGGCCAGCGCCGTTCGCCCCTGGTTCGTCTCCGAGGTCTCCCGATGCGCCGCCTGAACCCTGCCCGTGCCTCCACGCCCCGCCCGTTGCCGCTGGCCCGGGCCATCGCCGCGGCCTTCCTCGTCACGGGCGCGCCGCTGCTGTGGCCGGCGCACGCCGCGGGCGCGCTGCCGACCGGCCTGCAGGTGGTGTCCGGCCAGGCCAGCGTCAGCACGCAGGCCGGGCAGATGACGGTGAAGAACACCGCCGGGGCCCTCCTCAACTGGCAGAGCTTCAGCATCGGGGCCGGCAACGCGGTGTGGTTCGAGCAGGCCAGCGCCACGAGCAAGGTGCTCAACCGCGTGGTGGGCAACGACCCCTCGCTGATCCTCGGCCGCCTGGGCAGCAACGGACAGGTGTGGCTGCTCAACCCCCACGGCGTGCTCTTCGGCGCCGGCGCGCGCGTCGACGTGGCCGGCCTCGTGGCCGGCACGCTGCGCCTGAACGACAACGACTTCCTCGCCGGCCGCCTGCGCCTGAGCGCGGCGGCAGGCGACGCGGGCGCGGTGCGCAACGAAGGCGTGCTGGCCACCTCGTTCGGCGGCCAGGTCGTGCTGGTGGGCGCGCAGGTGCATAACGCGGGCGAGATCACGGCGCCCGGCGGCGCCGTGACGCTGGCGGCGGCGACCAGCGTCGAGCTGGTGGACACCGGCCTGCCCAACCTGGCCGTACGTGTGGCCAAGCCCGCCGGCGAAGCCCTGAACCTGGGCCGGCTGACCGCCGACGGCGGCCGCGTGGACGTCTACGGCGCCATCGTGAACCAGCAAGGCTGGGTGCAGGCCGACACGCTGCGCACCGACGCCACCGGCCAGGTCACGCTGCGCGCCACGGACACGCTGACGCTGGGCGAAGCCAGCACCACGCGCGCGGTGGGCACGGCCCCCGGCAGCGCGGGCGGCCAGGTGGACCTGCTCGGCGCGCAGGTGGCGCTCACCGGCCGCGCCGCGGTGGACGTCTCCGGCGACGCCGCTGGCGGCCGCATCCGCCTGGGCGGCGGCGACCAGGGCCAGGACCGCAGCGTGCCGAACGCGCGCGCGCTGTGGTTCGGTGCGGAAGCCACGCTGCGCGCCGACGCCACGGGCGAGGCCGGCACCGGCGGCCGCATCGTGCTGTGGAGCGACAGCGCCACGCGCGCCTACGGCACGCTCAGCGCGCGTGGCGGCAGCCGCAGCGGCGATGGCGGCTTCGTCGAGACCTCCGGCGGCTGGCTGGACGCGCGGCCCGCGCAGGTGGACGTCAGCAGCCGTGGGGGCAAGGCCGGCCAGTGGCTGCTGGACCCGAACGACATCACCATCAGCGACGCCGGGCCCGACACCAACATCGCCGGCGGGCCGAACTTCACCAGCACGAACGACGGCTCGGTGCTCTCCACCGCCACCATCGCCGCGGCGCTGAACGCGGGCACCTCGGTGACGGTCAGCACCGCCGCTGGCGGCAGCAACCTGCAGGCCGGCGACATCGTCGTGGTCTCGGCCAACCTCCTCGTGAACCCGACGGCCGCCGCGAGCCTGACGCTCAACGCCGGCCGAGACATCCTTGTGCAGGACAGTCGCATCGAATCGGGTGCGCAGCCGCTTTCATTGAACCTGGTGGCCGCGGGCGGCGGCATCGGCGCCATCGAGTTCCGCGACGTCAGCATCAACACCGCCGGCGGCAACGTCGTGCTGCGCGGCGCGAATGCCGTGCAGGTGCCGCTCCCGGGCGGCGGCTTCTCGGCCTTCTCGGTGCAGACGGCCATCGGCTACGACCCCGCGCAGCAGGCGGTGGCCAGCAAGCTCACGGCACCGCGCGTGGGCGTCAACCTGCTGCGCGCTCGCTTCAACCTGGGCAGTGGCAGCTTCAGCGCGCTGGCCCAGGGCCTGGACGAGGCGGTCATGCTGGACGGCACCGACGCCGACAACACCATCGTCTTCGCGCGCAACATCGCGCTCTCGGGCTGGGGCGGCAACGCCTCCGGCGTGCTGGTGGCGGGTCACAGCGACCTCGCCGCCACCGAGCGCCTGGAGATCGTGGGCCGGGGCACCAACGCCAACGGCGTGAGCGTGGACGATGGCGCCCGCCTGACGCTGGCCGCACCCGGCAACCCTGCGGCCGTGCTGTCGCTGGACGGCATCGGCAGCGAGTTGGGGGTGTCCATCGTCGACACCTCGCTGCTGGTACCCGGGTCGCGCGGGACGCCCATCACGGCCACCGGCGGCACGGTGAGCATCAGCGGTGTCGCGCTGGGCGCCAACCCCGGCATCGGCAGCTGGTCAGGTGGCGTGCTGGGCGACAGCCTGCCCGCGGCGGCCAGCATCGACGTGGCCGGCGCCACGTCGCTCACCCTCACCGGCACCGCAGGCAGCGGCGACGCCATCGGCCTGGCCCGGATCAGCGTGCTCGCCCCGGACAATGGCAGCACGCTGCTGCAGGCCACCGGCGGACCGATCTTCACCGAACAACTGAACTTGGTGGCCGGCGGCACGGCCACGTTCCGCGCGCCCTTCACCGACCTCAGCTTCAGCAACCTGCTGGCCGGCGCCAACCCGCTGAGCCTGGCTTTCGAGACCAGCGGTGCCGACAGCCGAGGCGTCTACCTCCAGAACAGCACGGTGCAGACAGGCGGCGGTGACGTGCGCTTCGGCGCCGTGCAGAACCTCAATTCCGTGGCCCTGGGCAACACCACGGTGGCCGCGCCCTGGCTGGTGGCCACGACGTCCGACGCCAACTACAGCGGCAACAGCATCCAGGCCGCGCTGTGGCTGGAAGGCAGCACGGTGGACGCCGGCGCGGGCCGCATCCATGGCGGCGGGGCCGCCACGGCCACGGCGGTGGACTTCATGGCCGGCGTCACCCTCGACACCAGCGTGCTGAATGCGCGCGAGATCACGCTGGCCGGGCGCAGCGAAAGCGAAAGCGGCGTCAACGTCTACCAGTCCTCGCTCACGGCCACGCGCGTGATGTCGCTGGACGCGCTCGCCTCCACGGCGGGCTGGCTGGGCATGAGCATCTCGCAGGGCAACCGGCTGCGCCTGCTGGACCCCACGGCGTCGGCGGGCTCGGGCCTGACGCTCACTGCCGTGCACACCACCACGGGCGCCGGGCTGGAAGTCAGCGGCGGCGACGTCGGCTCGGCGCAGGAAACCACGATCACGGTCGATGGCGGCTTCCTGCATCTCAACGGCAGCATCGCCAACCCCACCAACGTGGCCGGCGCCACCGGCATGATCCTTTCGGGCACGGCCGCCCAGCCCGGCGGCCTGCTGTTCAACGCCACTGGCGCCACCGAGGTCACGGTCAATGCCACCAACGGCGGCACGAACGGCCTGGCGCTGCAGGCCCGCTACCTGAACTTCCTGGGCCCGCAGGCCAGTGCGGCCAGCACCTTCTCCATCGCGGCCCGGGGCGGCCGCACGGCGGGACAGGCACCGACTCAGCTGCTGAACAGCTCCTTTTCCAGCGCCGGCGCGCTGACCCTGCTCACCGACGGCCTGTCGGTGAGCGGCAGCCGCCTCGTCGGCGACAACGGCCTGAGCCTGCTCACCGACACCAGCTCCGGCAGCGCGCGCGCCGGCGCGGGCGTGCTGGTGACGGGCAGCGAGCTCGTCACGGCCACGGCCGGGGCGGTGCTGCGCATCGGCGGCAGCGGCGGCGATGCCGTGCGCGGCACCGACGCGCTCAACGCCGGCACCGGCATCACGCTCACGGCCAGCACGCTGAAGAGCAGCGGCAGCCTCGTGCTGCAGGGCCGCGGCGCCGACGCCGGCGGCCATGGCATCGACTTCAGCGGCAGCACGCTGCAGGCCGACAGCGCCACCCTCAGCGGCACGGCGCGCGTGTCGGGCCACGGCGTGGTGGCCGACGGCAACGGCGGTGCCGGCGCCACGCAGATCAGGCTGCGCAACCTCGACATCACCGGCCTGTCGGCTGACGATCCCCAGAACCCCAGCCACGCCGGCGTGTGGCTGGGCCAGGGCGTCGGGCTCACCGCCAGCGGCCGCGGCAACATCAGCTTGCAGGGCGACAGCGCCGTGCTGGGCAGCATCGTCGGCGACTTCACGGCCCTGGGCGACGCCGCCGGCTTCACCGTCTCCACCACCGGTTCGCAGCGCCTGTTCGGCGCCACGCTGGACTTCACCGGCGGCCTGGGCACGGCCGTCACGCTGCGCGCCGACAGCGGCGCCCTGGGCAGCGGCCGCTTGCGCATCGAGGCCAGCCGCATCCTCACCGGTGGCGGCGGCCTGGTGGCCAGCGGCAGCGGCGAGACCTTGCTCGATGCCCAGGGTCAACCGCTGCCGCAGAACACGCTGGTGCGCAACGGCGGTTCGGGCCTGGCCTTCCTCGGCAACAACACCCTGGATGCCGGGGTGGCCGGCATCAGCCTGAGCGGCCAGGCTTCGGCCACGGGCGGTTGGGGGGTGTTGGTCGACACCGGCCTCACACGGGTGAGCGGCGGCCCGGTCACGCTGGCTGCCGACGGCCTGGGCGCGGGCACGGGCCTGGACGTCGGCCGCAGCGCACCCGCGGCGCGCCTGGACATCGCCAGCAGCAGCCTGTCCGTCAACGGTCGCGGCGGCACCGACCCCAGCACCGGATTGCCGCTGCCGGCGGTGGTGGTGGAGTCGACCAGCACCTGGCTGGCCACGGCCGGCGACCTGTCGGTCGATGCCACCGGCGCGCTCTCGCTCACCGGCGCCAGCCTGAGCGCCAGCGGCGCGCTCTCGCTCACGGCCGTCAACGCCGACGGCATCGGCATCCGGCTGCTCGATGGCGTGACGCTCAGCGGCAGCACGGTGTCGCTGCAGGGCACGAGCGCCAACAACCAGGGCGTGGGTTTCTTCGCCCCCGACACCCCGGGCACGGTGAGCGCGACCGCCGACCTGTCCATCATCGGCCGCAGCACGGCGGGATTCGCCGGCGTGGACCTCGGCTCCGGCTTCCTGTTCACCGCGCCGCAGGCGCTGGTGGACAGCGACGTGGCCCTGGTGATGCCGGCGGGCAGCGCCAGCAGCTTCAACGTGAGCGGCTCCCTGGAGCTGCTGCTGCGCGCACCGGGCGGTGCCACGGTCGGTTCACGCGGCCACATCGACGCCGACGTGCTGGGCCTCACCGTGGCCGGGCTGCCCGACACCGCCACGCTGCGGCTGCGCACGCTGGGCGGGCCGCTGACGCTGGCCGGCACGCTGGACCTCGCGCCGCGCCTGCACCTGGCCAGCGACACGGCGGTGACGCTGGCCGCCGGGAGCACGCTGCGCAGCGCAGGCGCGGGGGATGCGCTTCGCATCGCGGCGCCGGTGCTCACGGCCGATGCGACGGCCACGCTGGCGGCGCCCAACGGCCGCTGGGTGCTGCTGCTGGACGACCCTCGCACCAGTGCGCTGGGCGCGCTGGCGCCGGACTTCTCGGCCTACGGCCTGGGTGCGCTGCCCTGGGCGAGCGATGCCGCCGGCAACCTGCTGACGCCGGCGGCCGGCAACGCGCTGGGCTGGGCCCTGCCGGTGGCCGACCTGGCCGGTGCACTCACCGCCACGCTGGCGCCCAAGGTCTACGACGCCGGCACGGCGGTGAACGCCAACCCGGCCACCTGGGTGGTGGCCGGGCTGCTGGCCGGCGACACGCTGGCGCTGGTGGGCGATGCGACCGGCAACACCGCCGACAAGAACGTGGGCCCGGCCCGCCCGGTGGTGTTCGGCGGCGGCACCAGCTTCGTCGTCACCGACGCCAACGGCCGTCCGGTGTTCGGCTATGCCGCGCCCAGTTTCGCGGTGGACGTGACGCCAGCGGTGGCCACCCTCGTCGGGACCCAGGTGGCGGACAAGGTCTACGACGCCACCACCGGCGCGACGCTGGCCAGCCTGGGCACGGCCCAGGTGCTGCCGGGCGACGTGGTGGGCGTGGGCGGCGTGGTGGTCGCCAGCTTCGTCGACAAGAACGTGGGCGTCGGCAAGGCCGTCACCGTCAACGGCCTGGCGCTGACCGGCGCCGATGCCGCCAACTACACGCTGCAGGCGCCGGGCGGCTTCACGGCCGCCATCACGCCGCTGGCGCTGCCGGTGACCGGGCTCGTGGCGCAGAGCAAGGTCTACGACGCCACGACGGCCGCCCCGCTGGGTGGCGCGGCCGGCATCTCGCCGCTGGCCGGTGACGCGGTGGCTCTGGCCGGGGTGGCCAGCGGCAGCTTCGCCGACAGGAACGCGGGCACGGGCAAACCCGTCAGCGTCAGCGGTCTGGCGCTGGCCGGTGCCGATGCCGGCAACTACACGCTGCAACTGCCGGCCGGGCTGGCGGCCGACATCACGCCGCTGGCGCTGACCGTGGCCGGGCTGGTGGCACAGAACCGGGTCTACGACGGCAGCACCGTGGCGCCGCTGGCCGGCGCCGCCACCATCGCGCCCCTGGCGGGTGACACCGTGGCCCTGCTGGGCACCGCCAGCGGCAGCTTTGCCGACCGCAACGCCGGGACCGGCAAGGCCGTGACGGTGGGCGGCCTGGCCCTGGGCGGCGCCGATGCCGCCAACTACCGGCTCGTGCTCCCGGCCACGCTGAGCGCGGACGTGACCCCGGCCCCGCTGCTGCTGCAGGGCGTGACGGCGGCGGCCAAGGTCTACGACGGCGGCACCGCGGCCAGCCTGGCCGGCACGCTGGGCGGCGTGGTCGCCGGCGACACGGTGACGCTGACACTGGCAGGCCAGTTCGCCGATGCCAACGCCGGCCCCGCGCGCACGGTGAACTACAACGCCGCGCTGGGCGGCGCCGACGCCGCGAACTACGCGCTGGCGGTCGCCAACGGCAGCGTGCTGGCCGCCATCAACCCGGCGACGCTGACCTACCTGGCCACGCCGGCCAGCGGCATCGCCGGGCAGGCGCTGCCCTCGCTCAGCGGCACGCTCGGCGGCTTCGTCGCCGGCGAGACGCAGGCCAGTGCCACCACCGGCGCGCTGGTCTGGACGACGACGGCCACCGCGTCCAGCCCGGCCGGGGTCTACGGCATCAGCGGCGGCGGCCTGGCCGCCCTCAACTACCTGTTCGTGCAGGCCCCGGGCAATGCCAGCGCGCTGACCTTGAACTCGCCCGCCACCAGCGACCCGGTCACCACGGCCACCACGGTGGTCACCACCTCGGCGCTGTTGTCGGTGCAGGTGCCGATGGCCATGTCCACGCCCACCCAGGGCCGCGTGCTCGATGTCACCCCGGCGCTGTCGTCCAACGCCGTGGCGGCATCGGCCGGCCGCAGCAGCGAGAGCAGCGGGGGCGGCGCTGCGGCGCTCCCCGGGGCCACGGGCCCGGCCGCCGGCGCGCAGCCGGGCTCCGCCACCGCCAACCCGGCCACCGGTGCGGCTGCCACGGCGTCGGCCGCGCCCGGCAGCGGCAGCAACCCGTCGGCCGTGCTGGGCGAGACGCTGGCCGCGCTGACGGCGTCCACGGCTTCGGGCTCGGGCGGCGTGAGCTTCGACGCGCTGGACTGGTCGCGCCTGTCGCGCGACGAAGTGCAGACGCTGCTGGCCGCGCGCGCCCGCTACAAGCAGCAGGTGTTCTCGCGCGGCGTCTTCCGCCTGCAGCAGGACCCGACGCTGGCCGACGTGCGCGCCTGCCGCACCGAGGCCGAACTGCAGACCGGCGACTGCGTCATCACCGAGCAGCTGAAGACCGCCATCCAGGCCGAGCGTGCGCGCCTGGCGGCCGCGGCACAGGCCCGGCCCGCCGACGGGCGCCGCCGAGTGAGGACGGCCGCGCTGCCGGCCATCGAGCGCAAGCTGGCCGTGCTCATCGGCGTCAACGACTACCGCGACAGCGCCGTGCCGGCGCTCAAGGGCGCCATCCCCGATGCGCGCGCCGTGCGCGACCTTCTGGAAGGCCGCCTGGGCTACGAGACCACGGTGCTGGAGAACCCCTCGCGCGAGGCCATGGTGCGCGCGCTCAACAAGGTGGCACTGGACGCCGGCCCCAACGATTCCGTCATCGTCTACTACGCCGGCCACGGCGTGCTGGTGCCGGTGGACGGCGTGGAGACGGGCTACTGGCTGCCCTCCGACGTGGACTCCGGCGAACCCAGGACCTGGCTCGCCAATGCCGACATCGCGCGGCTCATCGCCGCCATCGGCGCGCGGCAGGTGATGCTGGTCTCCGACAGCTGCTACTCGGGCACGCTGGCCGGACGCGAACGCGTGCAGGTGAGCGCGGCCGGCGACGCCGAGGACATGCTCAAGCGGCGCGCCGCGGTGGTGATGTCCTCCGGCGGCGAGGAGCCGGTGGCCGACGAGGGCCGCAACGGGCACTCGGTGTTCGCCTGGCACTTCATGCAGGCCCTGCAGGGCCTGGACAACTGGCAGGTGGGCGGCAGCCTGTACGAGCGCGTGCGCACGGCCGTGCAGCGCGACTTCCCGCAGACGCCGCAGTACGGCGCCTCGCGCAGCGCCGGCCACCAGGGCAACACCGACTACCTGTTCGAACGCCGCGAGTTCGACACCCCCGCCAAGCCGTGAGGGCCCCGATGAAGATCCGCTCACTCCACGCCGTGTCCGCCGCGGCCGCCTTGCTGGCCGCCTGCAGCGGGGGCGGCGACACCGCCCCGGCGCCGGCCCCCGCGACGGCCGCCACCGTGTCCATCGTCGGCCGTGCCGTCGACGGACCGCTGGCCGGCGCCAGGGCCTGCTACGACCTCGACGACGACGGAGCCTGCGGCGCCACCGAGCCGCGCTCGGCACCGACGGCGGCCGACGGCAGCTTCCGCATCGAGGTGGCGGCAGCCGACGCCGGCCGCCACGCCGTGGTGGTGGACGTGCCGGCCGACGCCGTGGACGCCGACACCGGCGCTGCCGTGGGCACGGCTTTCGTGCTGCGCGCGCCAGCCAGCGGCAGCGCCGGCGCGCACAGCGTGTTCGTGAGCCCGCTGACGACGCTGATGCAGGCGCTGGTGGCCGATGGCGCCACGCTTGCCGAAGCCGAGGCCCGCGTGCGCGACGGCGCCGGCCTGGGACTCTCGCCGCGGGCCGACTTCACCGACCCCGCCACTGGCGACGCCGGCCGCGCCGCCGCCCGCGTGGCCCGGCTGCTTCACCTCGTGGCCGAGCGCCAGCGCGCCGACCTGGCGGGCCTGGTGGGCCAGCGCGACGCCGGGGGCCAGACCATCACCGCCGCCGACGTCGAGGCCGAACTGCAGGCGCGGCTGCCCGGCCTGCTGCCGGCCATCGCCGCGACCGCGGGCGAATCGACCCTCGCGCAGAGCAGCGGCGCGCTTCTCCAGGCGCTGCTGCGCGCCGCCGCGCCCACGCTGGCCGCGCAGGCCGGCCTGACCCCTGACTTGATGCGCATGGCCGGCACCATGCGGCGTCTGGCAGAGCCGGCGCCGGCCAACCCGCCCGTGGCCACCGGCCAGCTGACCCAGCTGCGCATGAACGGCACGCACGACTTCTTCCTGTCCATGCGCCTGGGCAGCGCCGCCGACAACGTGCCCGACGCCAACGGCTACCAGCGCTACTACGACCTGCGCATGCAGGCCACGCCCAACGGCATCGACGGCCGCGCGGTGACGCAGGCCTGGTCGGTGGCGCCCACGGCCGACCGCGCGGGTGACCTCCACTGGAACGGCACGGCCTGGGTCGGCTGCTCGCCGGCCCAGCGCTACCGGGTGCGCGTGCGCGACGCCCAGGGCCGCGGCGACTACGACTTCTGCGACGGCCTGGAGAAGGGCAGCAGCATCCGCCGCTGGGTGGACGTCGGCGGCGAGCGCCTCGTGGATGTGTGGAACTCGCGCCTGCGCAACGTCACAGGCGCCTCGAGCTGGACGCTGGACAACACCGGTCGCCTGGGCGCGGCCACCTTGCCGGCCGGCGCCTGGCTGGTCTACCAGACCAACACGACCACCGAGACCGCCGTCAACTACGACCCGCGCAGCAGCAATGTCGTGCAGCTGTACAACGCCGCCGTCGCCGCCGGCGGCGACGCGCGCCAGAACCCGGCGCTGGCCTGCAACGACCCGCTGCAGTTCGCGGCCGAGGCCCGCGTGCCCGCCACGACGCTGGAGGAACTGGTGGGCCGGCTGCGCGGCACGCCCTGCCTCTACAACCAGGGCGGCAACGCGCCCGACGTCAGCCTGGTGCCCAACGAATGGTGGGGCAACTCGGCCATCGGCCTGGGCGACCTGTTCGGCTTCAACACCCTGCCGCCGAACACCGGCAACTACTACAACACCACGGCAGCGCTGCTCGTGAGCTTCGCCGCCAGCGGCAACGGCGTGCGCTATCACCGCTGCTACCGCCGGGGCAGCGACAACAGCCCGCGCAACTGCAGCCTGATCGGGCTGGGCAGCTGGCGCATCGAGACCGCCGGCGACGCACGCGTGCTGCGCTTCAACACGCCACCGGCGCTGGCCACGCGGCTGAACACCGAACGCGTGTTCGTCGAACGCGGCGGCCAGGTCTACTTCGGCAGCAAGACGCCGGTGGGGCAGGTGAACCTGTCGACGCGGCTGCCGCTGGAAACGGCCAACGCCTTCACCGAGCAGCTGGGCCTGCCGCGCCTGCAGCCCATCACGCAGCCCGGCAGCGCCACCGGCGACCGCGCAGCGGCGCTGACCGCGCTCAAGGGCAATTGGGGCCGCTCGCAGGCGGATGGCGGCATGTTCCTGCGCGTGGGCGACAACGGCCGCTACCTGATGGCCGAAGCCTTCGCCTACGACGCCCTGCGCAACGGCCAGACCGGCGCCGAGCTGGGTTGGCTGGACTACGACCCCGTCACGCGCCGCATCAGCGGGCTGGTGCAGACCGACAGCAACTTGACCGTGGGCCTGTCGCACCCGCTGTCCAACGACGGACAGGTGCTCATCACGCCCGACCAGCTGACCCCGAGCGACGGCGCCCCCATCCCGCGCCTGCCCGACGAGGCCGACGCGCTGGCGGGCCTGTGGGCGCTGGGTTCGGCCACCGACCTCTCGGTGCCGCACCTCGCCTTCTTCGCCAATGGCCGCACCATGCTGGTGACGAGCAGCAGCGACCCCCAGTGCCAGGCGGCCGGCCAGTGCCCGCCGGGGGGAGAGTTCGGCTCGTGGACCTTCGACGCAGCCACCGGCGTGGTCACCTTCTTCGACCCGCAGTACGACACCAACGGCTGCGACGGCATCTGGGAGACCTGCCCGGCCGGCAGCAACGCCTCGGTGGAGACCATCACCATCACCTTCGCCGCGGACAAGAAGAGCTTCAGCTTCGTCGGGGGTGACGGCAACACCTACACCTTCTTCCGCATCCCGCAGCGCTGATTGGCGACAATCGGCGCATGACGCCGAACACCGACATCCCCGTCCTGATGACCGCGCTGGGCGTGGCGGCCCGCGCCGCGGCCAGCGCGATGGCCGCGGCACCCACCGCGGCGAAGAACGCGGCGCTGCTGGCACTGGCACGCCGCCTGCGCGCTGCCGGCCCGGCGCTGGCCAAGGCCAACGACACCGACCTGGCTGCCGCGCGCAGCGCCGGCCTGGCC
Source organism: Rubrivivax sp. (assembly GCA_016790395.1). Lineage (GTDB taxonomy): Bacteria > Pseudomonadota > Gammaproteobacteria > Burkholderiales > Burkholderiaceae_C > Rubrivivax. Next base: position 21,424 of record JAEUPH010000031.1, read on the forward strand.
GAGCCGATGGTCGACCGGCTGAAGCTCACGCCGCAGGTCATCGCCACGGTGGCCGAAGGCTGCGAGCAGATCGCCGCCATGGCCGACCCCATCGGCGAGATCACCGGCGTGAAGCGTCGCCCCAGCGGCATCAGCGTGGGCCAGATGCGCGTGCCGCTGGGCGTGTTCGGCATGATCTTCGAGAGTCGGCCGAACGTGACGATCGAGGCCGCTTCGCTGGCCATCAAGAGCGGCAACGCCTGCATCCTGCGCGGCGGCTCCGAGGCCATCCACAGCAACCGTGCGCTGGCCGCGCTGGTGCAGGCGGCGCTGGAAGAGGCCGGCCTGCCGCGCGAGGCCGTGCAGCTGGTGCCGACGACGGACCGCGCCGCCGTGGGCCGGCTCATCGCCATGCCGGAGTACGTGGACGTGATCATCCCGCGCGGCGGCAAGGGGCTGATCGAGCGCATCAGCGCCGAGGCGCGTGTGCCTGTGATCAAGCACCTGGACGGCAACTGCCACGTCTACGTCGACGCGCAGGTCGATCTCGAGCAGGCGCTCGTCGTCACCGACAACGCCAAGACGCAGAAATACAGCCCCTGCAACGCCGCCGAAAGCCTGCTCGTGCACGCGGCGCAGGCCGCCGCCTTCCTGCCGCGCCTCGGCGCCCTCTTCGCCGCCAAGGGCGTGGAAATGCGCGCCTGCCCGCGCAGCGCCGCACTGCTGGGCGGCGTGGGCGGTGTCGTGCGCGCCACCGAGGCCGACTGGAGCACCGAGTACCTGGCGCCCATCATCAGCATCAAGGTGGTGGACACCCTGGATGAAGCCATCTCGCACATCAACCGCTTCGGCAGCCACCACACCGACGCCATCCTCACCACGAACCACCCGAACGCCATGCGCTTCCTGCGCGAGGTGGATTCCGCCAGCGTGATGGTCAACGCCAGCACGCGCTTCGCCGACGGCTTCGAGTACGGGCTGGGCGCGGAGATCGGCATCAGCACCGACAAGTTCCACGCCCGCGGACCGGTGGGGCTGGAAGGGCTGACCTCGATGAAGTGGGTGGTGCTGGGCCAGGGCGAGATCCGCAGCTGAGCTGCAAGCCTTTGTGAACGTGGACTGCGGGTTTGACCGCAGCGCAGTATCGTCGGCGCCCTGTTCGATCCC
>JAEUPH010000056.1 GCA_016790395.1 Rubrivivax sp.
TGCGCGATGGCGGCCAGCGGGTTGCGGATCTCGTGCGCGATGCCGGCCGACACGCGGCCCATGGCCGCCAGCTTCTCCTGCCGGATGCGCGCCTGCAGCGTACGCAGGTCTTCCAGCAGCAGCACGGCCAGGGCCTCGACGGCGTCTTCGCGTTCCTCGGGCGTGGCCGGCACCTCGCCAGCGCCCAGCCCGGCCCCGCGCATGAAGCGCACGCGCAGCCGCAGCGTGCGCGTGAGGCCGGCACCGAACTGCAGCGTGACGTCGCGGCCGGCCTCGGGCCAGTCACCGTCGGCCAGCGCGCGCTCGGTGGCCCTCATGAGCTCCGACCAGGCGGTCACGTGCCCCAGCGTGAAGGGCGCCGGCGGGCCCAGGCCCTGGTCCACGAGCAGCGCGCGCGCCGCGGGATTGGCCGCGCGCACGCGCAAGCGGCGGTCCACCACCAGCACGCCGTCGGCCATCTCCTCGATCACCAGCCGGTTCAGCTGTGCCTGCTGGCGCGCCAGTTCCAGGCTGCCGCGCGCGGCCAGTTCCTCCCGCGCCAGCCGGCCCGCCAGTTCGCCGGCCAGCAGCGTGATGACGAAGAAGCCCATGCCGGCCAGGCCCGACTGCAGCATCAGCGTGGGCGAGGCGTCGCCCTGCCCGGCTCGCCATGCTGCCACCAGCAGCATCAGCGACACGCCGGCGGCCGTGCCCAGCGCGCGCAGCCGCGCCGTCAGCACGCCGGCCATCAGCACCGGCAGCACCAGCAGCGCGGCGTAGTTGAAGGAACTGCCCAGTTCCAGCAGGTGCAGCAGCGAGAAGCCAAGCAGGTCCACGCCGATGGTCGACAGCCACTGCTTGCGCCGCTGCGCGGCCTGCGGCGCCGCCAGGCCGCCGTAGCGCGGCAGCAGCCACAGCGTGATGGCCTGCGCGGCATAGAGCAGGCAGATCAGTGTCAGCACCGGGTTGCCGCGCACGCCCATCAGCGCGCCGGCACCCTGCACCGCCACCAGGCCCACGCCGACGGCGGCGCGCGCCGCGGCATAGGTGCGGTAGACGCGGGCCAGCGCGCTGTCCTGCGCCTGGGCCAGGCGCCGCGCCTCGCGGATCAGGAAGCGGCTGTCCTGCGGGCCGTCGCCGGCGGCCAGCCAGCCGGGGTCGAAGAAGGACTCGGCCACGGGGCCGCTGTCGAAGGCACCGAAGAGCGCGTCCTCGCGCCGGCGCCCGCCGCTGCCGCGGCGGTCACCGCGGCGGCGGTCACCAGCGCGGCGGTCGGCCTGGCGCGGGTCCATGGGCCGGCGGCGGCTTCAGCGCGGGCCGGCGAGGCGGTGCGCTTCGCTGCAGTAAGGGCGGCCCGCGGCGTCGGCCACCACGTCGGCCTGTGGCACGTGCACGCCGCAGTGGGCGCAGGCCAGCATCGCCTGGGGCCGCGCGGGCTCGGCGCGGCGCCGCGCCGTGGGCGCAGCCGGACCGCGCAGGCGCGCACGCAGCCACCACAGCACGACGGCGGCCAGGGCGATCAGGATCACGTACTTCATCGGGTGCCTTCCGCTTCAGGCCGGCACGCGGCCCAGCAGCACTTCGAACACGAAACGCGAACCGGCATAGGCCAGCAGCAGGAGCACGGCACCGACGTAGAGCCAGCGCGTGGCGCGCCGCCCGCGCCAGCCCCGCCACTGGCGGCCCACCAGCAGGGCAGCGAAGACCACCCAGGCCAGCAGCGAGAACACCGCCTTGTGCTCGGCCCAGCGCCAGTTCACGACGGTGGCGAAGCCCAGCACCAGGGTCGCGGTGAGCACCACGAAGCCGGCCTGCACGAAGCGGAAGGTCACGCGCTCCAGCTGCAGCAGCGGCATGCCCATGGCCTTCAGGCCGCCGGCCGCCGCTGGCTGGCCGGCACGCAGGCGTCGCTCGGCGGCGTCCAGCATGACGGCATGCAGGACGGCCACGCCGAAGAGGCCGTAGGCCCCCACGCCCAGCACGAAGTGCAGCGGCGCCAGCCGGTTGGTGATGGGCCGCAGTTCGCCCGGGAAGGTGGCCGTGATCAGCACCGCCAGCAGCCCCGCCAGCGCCAGCCACTGACGCACGGCCGGCAACGGCACGAGCCGGCTCTCGACGGTGTAGACCGCGATCACCAGCCACACCGTCATCGACAGCACGGGGGCGAAGCCCAGCCGAGCGCCGGGCACGGCCTGACCGACACCGGCGATGTCGATGAAGAGCAGCACCACATGGAGCGCCCAGCCGCCCAGCAGCGCGGCCGCCGAGAAGCGCCGCGTCGCTTCCCAGGGCACGGTGGCCGCCAGATAGAGGAAGGCCGCGACGCACACCAGCAGCAGGCCCCCGCCGGGCGCGAGCACGGGAGAGGCGGTCGATAGAATCATGGCCACAGTTTACCGACCCCCTGGCGGCTTCCCCGCTGCCCGCGCACGCGATGGCCTCCACCCTCACCGACCGCCTGTCGCGCCTCGTCAAGACGATGCGCGGCCAGGCCCGCATCACCGAAAGCAACGTGCAGGACATGCTGCGCGAGGTGCGCATGGCGCTGCTGGAAGCCGACGTGGCGCTGCCGGTGGTGCGCGACTTCATCGCCCGCGTGAAGGAGAAGGCGCTGGGGCAGGAGGTGGCCGGTTCGCTGAATCCGGGCCAGGCGCTGGTGGGCATCGTCCACAAGGAACTTGCCGCGACCATGGGCGCCGGCGTGGCCGACATCGACCTCGCCACGCAGCCGCCGGCCGTGGTGCTGATGGCCGGCCTGCAGGGCGCCGGCAAGACCACGACGACGGCCAAGCTGGCACGCCACCTGATCGACAAGCGCAAGAAGAAGGTGCTCACGGTCTCGGCCGACGTGTACCGGCCCGCGGCCATCGAGCAGCTGAAGACCGTCACGGCGCAGGCCGGCGCCGAGTGGTTCCCGTCGGCACCGGACCAGAAGCCGCGCGACATCGCCCTGGCCGCGCTGGACCACGCCAGGCGCCACTACTTCGACGTGCTGCTGGTGGACACCGCCGGCCGCCTGGCCATCGACGAAGCGCTGATGGCCGAGATCCGTGACCTGCACGCCGCGCTGAAGCCGGTGGAGACGCTGTTCGTCGTCGACGCGATGCAGGGCCAGGATGCGGTGAACACCGCGAAGGCCTTCAAGGAGGCGCTGCCACTCACGGGCGTGGTGCTCACGAAGCTGGATGGCGATTCGCGCGGCGGCGCTGCGCTGTCGGTGCGCCAGGTCACGGGCGCGCCGATCAAGTTCGCCGGCACCTCCGAGAAGATCGACGGCCTGGAGGTCTTCGACGCCGACCGCCACGCCGGCCGCGTGCTGGGCATGGGCGACATCGTCGCGCTGGTGGAGGAGGTGCAGAAGGGCGTCGACCTGGACGCCGCGCAGAAGTTTGCGGACAAGATGAAGTCCGGCAGCGGCTTCGACCTCGACGACTTCCTCGGCCAGATCAAGCAGATGAAGAAGATGGGGGGCATGGCCTCGCTGATGGACAAGCTGCCTTCGCAACTCACCGCCAAGGCCGCCGGCGCCGACATGGACCGCGCCGACCGCGACGTCAAGCGCATGGAAGGCATCCTCAGCGCCATGACGGCCAAGGAGCGCCGCCAGCCCGCGCTGCTGATGGACGGCAAGAGCAAGGCCAGCCGCAAGCGCCGCATCGCCGCCGGCGCCGGCGTGCAGATCCAGGACGTCAACCGCCTGCTCAACCAGTTCGACCAGATGCAGGGGATGATGAAGAAGATGAAGGGCGGCGGCCTCATGAAGATGATGAAGCGCATGGGGGGCATGGGCGGCATGGGCGGCGGCGGCTTCCCCGGCATGCCGCGCTGAGACGCACCGGCGCTGCCGTCCGGGCTCCGGCTGGCCTTAGGGATGGTCCCAGGGGCAGGCGAAACGCATTGATACGGCTTTTGTGCCGGGCACCGTTGATGCTTCGTCCCTCTTGGCCGATCTTCCAGCCTTGGCCCGCCCTTGCCCCTGATGATGGAATTCCTGACACCGATCGCATCGTTCGCCCTGCCGGCGACGCTGCTGCTGCTGCTGACGCTGCTCTACATGCGCATCCGGCAGCGCAACGCAGCCGGCCGCAATGCGGCGCGTGATGCCTTGGACACCGTGCTGGCGTGGCCGCCCGAAGCCGCGCGCGTGCTGACCATCAGCGAGCGCCAGGCTTACGACCTGCTCAAACGCGCCATGCCGGGGTTCCTGGTGCTGGCCCAGGTGCCGCTGTCGCGCTTCATCCGCGTGCCGTCGCGGCATTCCTACCTGGACTGGCTGCAGCGCGTGGGCTCGCTCAGCGCCGACCTCCTGCTGTGCGACTCCGGCTCCAAGGTGCTGGCGGTCATCGACATCCGCGCTCAGCAGGAAAGCGACCGCGCGCGCCGCCGCCACGAGCGCCTGGCCCGCGTGCTGCGCTCGGCCGGCATCCATGTCTTCGACTGGCGCGAGGGCGAGTTCCCCAGCGCCACCGAGGTGCGCCACATCATGGCCCGCCTCGTGGGGGCCAAGATCGACCCGGCCAAGGCCGCCACCACGTCGCGCCCCATGCCGCTGATCCCGGTGCCCGAAATGGCGGAGATCCTGGCCGAAGGCGACCGCGCGGCGATGGAAGGGTCGCTGGACCCGTCGATGGAGCCTGTGCCCTCGGCTTTCTTCGAGGAACTCGAGCCCGAACCCTCCGGCCGCCGCTGACGGCCCGTGCGGCTCAGCCCAGCAGGGCCTGGGCGAACTCGCTGGCCACGAAGGGCTGCAGGTCTTCCAGCTTCTCGCCCACGCCGATGAAGTAGACCGGCACCACGCGGCCCTGCTCGGCGCCCCAGCGCGCGATGGCCGCCAGGACGCCGCCCTTGGCCGTGCCGTCGAGCTTCGTGACCACCAGGCCCGTGAGGCCCAGTGCGGCGTCGAAGGCCTTCACCTGCGCCAGCGCGTTCTGGCCGGTGTTGCCATCCACCACCAGCAGCACCTCGTGCGGTGCACCTTCCTGGGCCTTGCCGATGGTGCGCCGGATCTTCTTCAGCTCCTCCATCAGGTGCAGCTGCGTGGGCAGGCGGCCGGCGGTGTCGGCGATGACGACGTCGCAGCCGCGGGCCCGGCCGGCCGTGACGGCATCGAAGGTCACGGCCGCAGGGTCGCCGCCTTCCTGCGCGACGATCTCCACGCGGTTGCGGTCGGCCCACACGGCCAGCTGCTCGCGCGCGGCGGCGCGGAAGGTGTCGGCCGCGGCCAGCAGCACCTTGTGCTCGGTGTCGGCCAGGTGGCGCGTGAGCTTGCCGATGGTCGTCGTCTTGCCCGCGCCGTTCACGCCCGCCACCATGATCACCGTGGGCTTGTGCTCACCGATGGCCAGCGCGCGCTCCAGCGGCCGCAGCAATTCGGTCACGGCCTCGGCCAGCAGGCCCTTCACCGCCGCAGGCTCGTTGGCCTTGGCCTCCTTGACGCGGCGCTTGAGGTCGTCCAGCAGCCACGCGGTGGCCGCCACGCCCGTGTCGGCCATCAGCAACGCGCTTTCGAGCTCCTCGTACAGCGCATCGTCGATGCGCGTGCCGGTGAAGACCTGCGCGATGCTGCTGCCGGTCTTGCGCAGGCCCTGCTTCAGGCGGCTGAGCCAGCCGCCGCGTGACTCCTCCGCAGGCACGCTCGCCGGCGCGGCGACGGGCGCGGGCAAGGGCTCGGCGGTGGCGGCTGCCGGGGCAGGCGGCGGCGCCTTCTTCTTGAAGAAACTGAACATCGTGACGGGGTGGCCCTGAAGGGCTGCGGCAGGCCGTGACCCGCGGTTTGGGGCTGGCTATAATGCGCGGCTCTAGGCGCTTTAGCTCAGTTGGTTAGAGCGACGGAATCATAATCCGCAGGTCCGGGGTTCAAATCCCTGAAGCGCCACCAGTCCCCAGCCCCTGTCGCCCCACGGCGCCAGGGGCTTCGTGCTTGTGGGCTCAACCCAGCTCGATGTGCAGCGTGCGCGCGCCGCCCTGCAGCGCCGCCTCGAAAGCCGCGCGCGGCACCGCCGCCCCGCCCTGGCGGTAAGGGTTGAACTCGCGCTCGAAGGAGAGTTCCTGCGTGCCGAGCGCCAGACGTTGCGGGCCGCAGCCCTGCGCGCCCACGCGGTAGACGAGTTCCAGCGGCTCACCGCGGAAGACCCACTGCGCGCGCAGGCCGTCGAGGCTGGGTGGCAGCACGGGGTCGAACACCAGCCGGCGGTGTTCGACGCGCAGCCCCAGCAAGCGCTCCACGACGATGCCCACCAGGATCCCCGGCCCGCTGGAGTACACGCGCCAGCCGCCGTCCAGCGGCACGCGCCCGGCGATGACGTCGCGGTAGCGCTCACCCGCCTCGTAGCGGTCGGCCAAGGCCGCGTCGGAACTGCTGTAGTAGCAGTTCGCCTGGCGAGGCTGGGCCGCCGGCATGCGCTGCCGAAGCGCCACCGGGTGCGCCTGCGACAGGGCCTGCAGCAGCCGTTCGCCCAGCCCCAGGTGCGCCAGCATCTCGGCGTGGCGCAGGTGGGCGTGCATGTACATGACGCCGATCTCGCGGCCGAAGAAGGCACTGCTCTCGGCGCGCTGGAACAGCGTCTCGAGGCCGCCCCGGTAGGGCAGTGGCCGGTCGAACAGGCGCGCGCCGTCGGGGCCGGTGAGCTCGCGTTCGATGACGGCCAGCTCCCTCTGCGCTTCGTCGGGCGCGAGGAGGTTCTCCAGCACGGCATGCATCTTGGGCAGCAGGCTGGCCCGCAGGCCGGTGCGCCGGTCACGCGGATGGATCATCCACTCCGTTTCGCCGTCAGGCGGGAAGAAGGCGTAACCGGCCACCTCGCCGTCCGGCATGAGGCGGCGCCGGAAGTCGGCCGCCACGGCCTCGGCCTCTGCGGCCAGGGCCTCGGCGTGCCGGTCCTCGCCCAGGCTGCGAAGCGCGCGTGCCAGCGTGGCCAGGGCCTGGTGGTGCAGCGTCACCGTCCAGGCACTGCACAGGTGCTCGCGCAGCGCCGGGTCGGCCGGCTGCAGCGAGTCGTTCCAGTCGCCATGCCCGTAGGCCACCAGCGCCGAACCGGCGATGCGCCGCCCGCGCGCGACGGCCAGCGCGCGCTCCAGGTGCTCGCGCACTGGAGCCGGAGCGCCGTCGTGGAAAGGCACGAGGGTCGCCAGCCAGGCTGCGTCGCCACTGGCCAGCAGGTAGCGCGCCGCAGCCAGCACGGGCCACAGCACGATGTCGCCGTGCGAATCGTCGGCCCGCAGGGCGGCCTCGCGCTCGAAGAACATGAACCACTGCGGCCAGTCGCCCCCGGCATCCTGGGCCGCCAGCACCCGGCACAGCAGGTCGCGAGCGAGTTCCGGCCGGCCCAGCGCCAGCAGCATCTCCAGCGGCCCCTGGCAGACGTCGCGCGTGCCCCAGCCGCCGCCGGAGAACTGCTCCAGCCCGCGCGGCGCGAGGTAGTGCACCAGCGCGTCGCGCAGCATCCAGGGCAGGGCCTCGCCCAAGGCGTCCAGTGCCCCGCCAGGCTGCGGCGCCTGCCAGCGCGGCAGTTGCAGCGGCTCGGCCGCCTGCACCTCGGCAGCCTCGTCGACCAGACGCAGCACCAGGCGCAGCGTCAGGCCGCGCGCGGCATCCACGCCGACGCAGACGAAGGACTGGGCGCGCGCGACACCGTCGCTCCACAGCAGCTCGTCGCCGCCGGCGCGCGCGAAACGCGTGTCGCCCAGCGGCTCGATGCGCAACGTGCCCTGCGGGAAACGCGAGGCCAGCGCACCCTGCGCCGGCACGCCGGCGACCACGGCCTCGCCCTCGCGCCACCAGGGCGCGGGCGGTGTTTCGCTGCCCTCGTCGCCCCCCAGGCAGACGTCGTGGCTCACCAGCCAGTCCAGCGGCGCGCCTTCCAGCACCTGCGCACGCAGCGTCAGCACGTGGCCCTGCGCGCCGGCGGTGCTCTCCACCTCGATCAGGCCACCTTCGTGCCGGTACCACCAGCGACAGGCCTGCGGCGTGATCTCGAAGGCCGAGGGCAGGCCCAGCTGCCACCAGCCCGCCGCGGTGCGCACGAACAGGCGCTGACCCTGCGAGCGGAACAGCCCCAGCCAGCTGCGCACCGTGCTCAGGCTGCGGTTGATGCCCACGTGGCCCTGCGTGACCATCGAATGGAAGATGCCCACCATGCCGACGGTGCTGGCCAGCGAGGTCTCGTCAGGCACCAGGTGCGCGCCGCTGCGCAGGATGTGGCCGTGCGGCCGCAGCGCCCGGCGCTCCTTGGCCTGCAGCACCACGTGGGCCGATTC
>JAEUPH010000063.1 GCA_016790395.1 Rubrivivax sp.
ACCATCTACCTGACCGCCGCCGACGAGCGCGGCATGATGGTCAGCTTCATCCAGAGCAACTACATGGGCTTCGGCTCGGGCGTGGTCATCCCCGACTGGGGCCTGAGCCTGCAGAACCGCGGCCACGGCTTCAGCCTGAAGGCCGGCAGCCCCAACCTGGTGGCGCCGGGCAAGCGGCCTTTCCACACCATCATCCCGGCCTTCCTGACCAAGGACGGCCAGCCGGTGATGAGCTACGGCGTGATGGGCGGCGACATGCAGCCGCAGGGCCACCTGCAGACCGTGGTGCGCATGCTGGACTACCGCCAGCAGCCGCAGGCCGCCTGCGACGCGCCGCGCTGGCGCTACTGGGGCGGCGTCGTCAACGCCGAGGACGGCTTCAGCCCCGCCACCGCGCAGGGCCTGCGCGACCTCGGCCACCGCGTGGAGCCCTTTGCCGACAGCTACCAGGACTACGGTGCCGGCCAGTTCATCTGGCGCCTGGGCGACCCGGCGGTGGAAGGCTACGCCGCGGCCAGCGACCCACGCCGCGACGGCCAGGCCGCGGGCTTCTGAGCCGTGCGCCTGGCGGACCTGCGGCCAGGCTGGCGCAGCGAGTTCATGCTGCATGCCTACGGCGGCCGCGCGCTCGAGCGCGACGACTGCCTGGTGGTGCTGACGCCGGCCAACCCGCTGTACTACTGGGGCAACTTCCTGCTGCCGCCGCGGGCGCCGCGCGATGACGAGCTGGCGCACTGGGAGCAGCGCTTCCAGGAGGAGATCGTGGCCGTGCACCCGGGCTCGGCGCACCGCTGCTACGGCGTCAATGCGCCGCCCGCCGGGGAGCATTTGCCGGCCTGGCAGGCCGCAGGCTTCGAGATCCAGCTCACGGCCGTGCTGGCGCAGCAGCCGGGCGGGCTGAAGCTGCCGCCACGGCGCGCACGCGGCACGGTGGAGTTCCGCGACTTCGACCTCGCCCTTGAGATCGAGACGCTGGTGGCCCAGCACTGTGCCGACGCCCAGGGCTTCGAGCCGCGCGCCTTCGAGACCCACCGGCGCCAGCAGATGCAGCGTTATGCGCAGATGCAGCGCGACGGCCTGGCACGCTGGTTCGGCGTCTGGTGCGACGGCGTGCTGGCCGCCGACTGCGGCCTCATGCGCGAGCATGCCGGGCCCGGCGCGCTGGGGCGCTTCCAGCACGTGGGCACGCATCCGCAATGGCGCCGGCGTGGCCTGGCCACGGCCCTGGTGCACCGCGTGGCGGCCTGGGGCTGGGCGCAGTGGCAGCCCTCGCGCCTGCTGATGTGTGCCGACCCCGAGGACGTGGCCATCGGCATCTACGAGTCGCTGGGCTTCGAGCGCATCGACGACGAGTGGGGCCTGCAACGCCGGGCGCCGCAGGACCTGGCCGCCGCGTGAGCGGCATGCGCATGCCCTGGGCCGGACTGGCGCTGGCGGCGGCCGGCTCCGTCGCCTTTTCCGGCAAGGCCATCATCGTCAAGCTGGCCTACCGCCACGGCGTGGATGCGGTGACGCTGATCATGCTGCGCATGCTGTTCGCGCTGCCGCTGTTCGTGGCGCTGGCCTGGTGGGCGGGGCGGGGCAAGCCCGCCCTGGCGCCGCGCGAGTTGGCCGTGGTGGCCGCGCTGGGCTTCTGCGGCTACTACCTGGCCAGCTTCCTCGACTTCGCCGGCCTGCAGTTCGTCAGCGCCAGCCTGGAGCGACTGGTGCTGTACCTGAACCCGACGCTGGTGCTGCTGTTCGGGCTGGTGCTGGGCACGGCGAAGTCGAACCCGCGGCAGTGGCTGGCGCTGGCCGTCAGCTACGCCGGCGTGCTGCTGGTGTTCGGGCACGAAGCCCGCCTGGCCGGCAGCGATGCCGTGCTGGGCGCGCTGCTGGTGTTCGGCAGCGCGGTGAGCTATGCGGTCTACCTGGTGGGGAGTGGGCAGGCGGTGCGGCGCATCGGGGCCTTGCGGCTCACCGGCTGGGCCACGGCCGTGGCCTGCTTGCTGTGCATCGCGCAGTTCCTGCTGCTGCGGCCAGGCGTGCCCCTGCTGGCGGTGCCAGGGCCGGTGGTCGCGCTGTCGGTCGTCAACGCCGTGGCCTGCACCTTCGCCCCGGTGCTGATGGTGATGATGGCCGTCGAGCGCGTGGGGCCCACGGTGACGGCGCAGACGGGCATGATCGGGCCGTTGGCGACCATCGCCATGGGCGTGCTCATCCTCGGCGAGCCGCTCAACGCCTGGATCGGCGCGGGTACGGCGCTGGTGCTGGCCGGCATCTGGCTGCTGGCCCGCGCACGCTGATTTCATCGGAGCAAGGAACGGACATGGATCTCGGAATCTCGGGCAAGTGGGCGCTGGTGTGCGCCGCCAGCAAGGGGCTGGGCAAGGGCTGCGCGCTGGCGCTGGCGAACGAGGGCGCGAACGTGGTCATCACCGCGCGCGGCGCCGAGGCGCTGGAGGCCGCGGCGGCCGAGATCCGCGCCGCCGCGCCCGGCGTGCAGGTGCTGACGGTGGCCGGCGACATCACCACGCCGGCCGGCCGCGCGGCGGCGCTGGCGGCCTGCCCGCAGGTGGACATCCTCGTCAACAACGCAGGCGGCCCGCCGCCCGGCGACTTCCGCGACTGGGACCGCGAAGCCTGGATCAAGGCCGTGGACGCCAACATGCTGACGCCCATCGAGCTGATCAAGGCCACGGTGGACGGCATGGCCGAGCGCGGCTTCGGCCGCGTCGTCAACATCACCTCGGGCGCGGTGAAGGCGCCCATCGACATCCTGGGCCTGAGCAACGGCGCACGCTCCGGCCTCACGGGCTTCGTCGCCGGCGTGGCGCGCCAGGTGAAGCTGGCCAGCCGCAACGTCACCATCAACAACCTGCTGCCCGGCGCCTTCGACACCGACCGCCTGAAGGTGACGATGGCCGGCACGGCCCAGAAGACGGGGCAGTCCATCGAGCAGGTGGCCGAGGCCCGCAAGCTGCTGGCGCCCGCGCGGCGCTTCGGCACGGCCGAGGAGTTCGGCGCCACCTGCGCCTTCCTGGCCAGCGCGCAGGCGGGCTTCATCACCGGGCAGAACATCCTCTCGGACGGCGGCGCCTACCCGGGGACCTTCTAGCCCGCGCCGTCGGATGCGGCTCAGCGCTCCTGTGCGCGGGCCATCACGAAGTCGGCAATGGCTCCGGTGTCAGCCAACGCCAGTCGAGGCACGCCGGGGGCGGGCAGGGCACCGTCCGTGGCGTCCGTCGCCAGGGCCACGATGCCCGGCCAGGCGGGCCACAGGCAGGGCTTGCCGACCTCGGCACGCCAGACTTCCAGCTTCGGAAAGTCACCACCCTTGAAGCCTTCGACGAGCACCACGTCGCAGTGCTGGAGGCGCTCGATCAGGTACTCCAGCGGCGGCTCCTCGGCGCCGCGCAGCTCGTGCATCAGCGCCCAGCGGTCGTTGCCCAGCAGCAGCACCTCCTGGCAGCCGGCTTCGCGCAGGCGGAAGGAGTCCTTGCCGGGGCGGTCGATGTCGATGTGCTTGTGGCTGTGCTTGATGAGCGACACCACGAGGCCGCGTGACGAGAGCGCGGGCACCAGCCGCTCCAGCAGCGTCGTCTTGCCCATGCCGGAGTGGCCGGCGATACCGAAGATCTTCATGTCTGGTCTGGTTTTGGGTTGGTGAAGGCGGCCGGTCGGACTGAATGCCCGACGAGTTCGTTCAGGCATCGGACCGAGCGCCCGGAAGTATTGCGATGCGTCAAGCTTCCAGAATTATGGAAGCGCAAAGTCTCGCCCACTGAAGCTACGTTCGAGACCTGAGGACAAGCCCATGAAGCTGACGAGACGAACCTTCATCATGGCCACCGGCGCCAGCGCCGGCTGGCTGGCCACCGGCTGCGCCACCGATCCTGCCGCCACGGCGGGTGCACCGCTCACCAGCGCTCTGCAGCCGCGCGCGGCCAAGCCTTCGGCCCCGGCCAAGGGCGATTGGGTAGGCAGCACCTGCCAAGGTTGCACGCAGTGGTGCGCCATCCAGATCTTCGTGCAGGACGGCCGTGCGGTGAAGGTGCGCGGCAACCCGCTGAGCAAGACCAACCACGGCTACGTCTGCCCGCGCGGGCACATGATCCCGCAGCAGATGTACGACCCCGACCGCGTGAAGACGCCGATGAAGCGCACCAACCCGGTCAAGGGCCGCGGCGTGGACCCGAAGTTCGTGCCCATCAGCTGGGACGA
>JAEUPH010000093.1 GCA_016790395.1 Rubrivivax sp.
CGACCCTGGGCCAGTACGGCGAGTGGATCTTCTGCCTCGTGCGCACCAGCCAAGAAGGCAAGCCGCAGACGGGCATCAGCTTCCTGCTCATCGACATGAAGAGCCCCGGCATCACCGTGCGCCCCATCATCCTGATGGACGGCGAGCACGAGGTGAACGAGGTCTGGTTCGACAACGTCGAGGTGCCGGCGGAGAACCTGATCGGCGAAGAGAACAAGGGCTGGACCTACGCCAAGCACCTGCTGGCGCACGAGCGCACCAACATCGCCGACGTCAACCGCGCCAAGCGCGAGCTGGAGCGCCTCAAGCGCATCGCCCGGGCCGAGGGCCTGTGGGACGACCACCGCTTCCGCGACCAGATCGCGCTGCTGGAGGTGGAGGTGGTGGCGCTGGAGATGCTGGTGCTGCGCGTGCTGTCCGCCGAGAAGAGTGCCGAAAGAGGCGGCAAGCAGAGCCTGGACATCGCCGGCCTGCTGAAGATCCGCGGCAGCGAGATCCAGCAGCGCTACACCGAGCTGATGATGCTGGCCGGCGGCCCGCTGACGCGCGCCCACATCTTCGAGGCCATGGAAGCCGGCTGGCAGGGCGACCAGGCCGTGCCCGCCGGCCTGCTGCCCCTGGCCGGCACCTACTTCAACTACCGCAAGACGACGATCTACGGCGGCAGCAACGAGGTTCAACGCAACATCGTCGCGCAGACGGTGCTGGGTGCCTGAGGAGACGGACCATGGACTTCGACTTCACGGAAGACCAGGAATCGCTGCGCGACGCCGTGCGGCGCTGGGTGAACAAGGACTTCGGCTTCGAGCGCCGCCATGCGCTGGCGAAGGCCGGCGGCGCCACGCGGGCCGTCTACGGCGAGCTGGCGGAGCTGGGCCTCGCAGGGCTGGTGGTGCCGGAGGAACACGGCGGTCTGGGCCTGGGCGCCATCGAGGCGATGGTGGTCTGCGAGGAACTGGGCCGCGGCCTCGTCAATGCGCCCTACACCTTCGCCGCGCTGATGGCGCCGCGGCTGCTGGGCGCTGCGCCCGAATCGTTGCGCTCGGCCTGGCTGCCACGCGTCGCCGAGGGCGGCGCGATGCTCGTGCCCGCGCTGCAGGAGCGTGCGGCACGCTACCGCCTGGCGCGCGTCAGCACCATGGCCCAGCCCGCCGGGGGTGGCTTCGCGCTCACCGGCACCAAGCTCGTGGTGCCGGCCGCCGACGAGGCCGATGCCTTTCTGGTGCCGGCGCGCCTGTGGGGTGCCGAAGACGGCGAAGCCGGCATCGGGCTGTTCCTCGTCGAGCGCGCGGCCGTCTCGGTTTCGGCCTACCCCACCCAGGACGGCGCCCGGGCCGGTGACCTGACGCTCGCGGCGGCGCCCGGCACCCTGGTGGCCGAGAACGCGTTCGCGCTGCTGGAAGACGCGGTGGACGCCGGCCTGGCCGCGCAGTGCGCCGAGGCCGTGGGCCTGATGGACCGTCTGGTGGCCATCACCGTGGAGTACATGAACACGCGCAAGCAGTTCGGCACCCCGCTGGCCGGTTTCCAGGCGCTGCGCCACCGCATGGCCGACGTGAAGATGCAGCTGGAGCTGGGTCGCTCGATGAGCTACTTCGCCAGCCTCAAGCTCGGTGAACCCGCCGCGCAGCGCCGCCGCGCCATCAGCCAGGCGCGCGTGCAGCTGGGCCAGAGCATGCGTTTCGTCGGCCAGCAGTGCATCCAGTTGCACGGCGGCATCGGCTGCACCGACGACGTCAACGCCAGCCACTACTTCAAGCGCCTGACGATGCTGGAAATGAGCCTGGGCGACACGCTGCACCACCTGGGCGAGGTGTCGGCGCGCATGCAGGACAGCGCCGGCGTCTTCGCTTGACGATGCCGCTGGCGCCGGGCTCCCTCACCGACGTCGCCGGCCTGTGCGTCGGCCACGCGCGCATGGCGGGCCGCGACACCGGCTGCAGCGTGGTCCTGTGCCCCGACGGCACCGTGGGCGGCGTCGCGCAGCGCGGCGGCGCACCCGGCACGCGCGAGACCGATCTGCTGCGCCCCGAGAACACGGTGGACGTGGTGCACGCCGTGCTGCTGACCGGCGGCAGCGCCTTCGGGCTGGACGCGGCGGGCGGCGTGATGCGCTGGCTGGACGAGCACGGCCTCGGCCTGCCGGTGGGCCCGGCACGCGTACCCATCGTGCCGGCCGCCGTGCTCTTCGACCTGTGGCTGGGAGACCCGCGCATCCGCCCCGATGCCGCCTGCGGGCACGCGGCCTGCGAGGCGGCTGGCGCCAGCACACCGGCGCAAGGCCGCGTCGGTGCCGGCCTGGGCGCCACGGTGGGCAAGATGTTCGGCATCGCGCGCGCTTCGCCCGGCGGCATCGGCACCGCGTCGCTGAAGCTCGGCGCCTTCACCGTCGGCGCGCTGGTGGCGGTGAACGCGCTGGGGGACGTGCTGGGCGAAGACGGCCAGCCCATCGCCGGCGCACGCACCGAGGACGGCAGCGCGCTCGTCGGCACGCAGGCCGCGCTGCTGGCGGGCCAGGGACCGGCCGTCGTGATGGCCGGCATGGCCACCACCATCGGCGTGGTGGCCACTGACGCGCGACTGACCAAGGCCCAGGCCACGCAACTCGCCGCGCTGGCCCACCACGGCCTGTCGCGCGCCGTCAGCCCGCTGACGGCTCACGACGGCGACACCTTGTTCGCGCTGGCCACCGGCGGCGCCGGCCGGCCCGGCGAGCTCAGCGCGCTGGGCGCGCTGGCCGCCGAGGCCGTGGCGCGCGCCATCCGCAACGCGGTGCGCGCCGCGGCCGGCTGATCATCACTCGGGGTACAGGTCCCCGAGCACCACGCCCTCGCGCCGCGGGTCGGCACCGCCCTCGTAGTAG
>JAEUPH010000112.1 GCA_016790395.1 Rubrivivax sp.
GGTCCGGCCCGCCACGTCCACCGCTGCGGGCGGGACGGCCACCGCTGAGCCGAAAGCCAGCCCCCCCGGGAAGAGAACCTGAACATGCAAACGCTGATCGCCCGCCACGACGGGCCCGTGCTGCACCTCACCTTGAACCGCCCCGAAGTGCGCAATGCGATGTCGATGACGATGGCGCGTGAGCTGCGGACACAGCTGGCGCATGCCGAGGCCGACGGCAGCACGCGCGTGGTGGTGTTGCGCGGCGCCGGCGGCCACTTCTGTGCCGGCGCCGACTTCCAGGACCTGGCCGCGGCGCGCGCGCGCCTGGCCGAGGACTGGAACGCCCTCAAGGACGCTGATGCCGCCATCGGCGAGCTGTGCCAGGCCTTCGCGGACACCGGCCTGGCCACCGTGGCCGTGCTGGAGGGCACGGTGATGGGCGGTGGCTTCGGCCTGGCCTGCGTGGTGGACGTGGCGCTGGCCGGCACCGGCGCCGTGTTCAGGCTGCCGGAAGCCAGCCAGGGCCTGGTGCCGGCGCAGATCGCGCCGCGCCTGGTGGAGCGTCTGGGCCACGCCGAGGCCAAGCGCCTGGCCATCACCGGCGGCAGCCTGAACGCCGAGGCCGCGCTGGCCTTGCGTCTGGTGCACGAGGTGCATGCCGCCGGCGCGCTGGACCACGCGCTCGCCGACATGCTGGCCAGCATCCTGAAGTGCGCCCCCGGCGCCGTGGCGGCCACCAAGACGCTGATGGCACGCGCGCGCCTGGAGGCCGCGTCGGCGCTGGTCCAGCCGGCGGCCGAGATCTTCGCGGCCGCCCTGCTGGGCGCCGAAGGCACCGAAGGCCTGCTGGCAGCCCAGGGCCAGCGCAAGCCCGGCTGGGTGCCGCAATGAGCGCCGGCAGCCCGCTCGTGCCCCGCTCCGATGCCGAGAACGCGCGGCTGGAGGCCGCCTTGGCCGAACTCTTCGAGCACCGCATCACCTTCAACCAGGTGCTGGGCCTGAAGGTCATGGCGGTGCGCCCTGGCGACGTGCGCGCCGCCTTCGACATGAAGCCGGAGCTGGTCGGCCACTACACCTACGGCCGCCTGCACGGCGGCGTGATCTCCGCCGTGCTCGACGCCATGGGCGGCCTGGCACTGATGGTGGGCATCGCCGAGCGCCACCCGGCCGACAACACGATGCAGGTGATGCAGCGTTTCGCCAAGATGGGCACCATCGACCTGCGGGTGGACTTCCTGCGTCCCGGCCTGGGCACGCACTTCACGGCCACGGCCGAGGCCACACGACTGGGCGGGCGCATCGGCAGCACGCAGATGCGGCTGGTGAACCAGGACGGCACGCTCATCGCCACGGCGGCCGCAGCCTACGTGGTGGCTTGAAGCCCCGTGGGCAGCCCCCAAGTCTCCCCCTTCCGCGGCTCTGTCAGCATCGTGCTCATGAACATCTTCACCTCGCCCGGCAGATTCACCCTCGCCGCCGCCGCGCTGGCCGGCGCGGCCGCCGCCTTCTTCGCCGTGCCGGCCCTGGTGCAGGGCCGCACCGAGGCAGCGCCGCGGGCCGTCACGCCACGCGGCGCGCTGGGCGCCGACGAGACGGCCAACATCGATCTCTTCCGCAGGACGTCGCCGTCGGTCGTGCACATCACCAGCCTGGGGGTGCAGCGCGACATCTTCAGCATGAACGTGCAGCAGGTGCCGCGCGGCACCGGCACCGGCTTCGTCTGGGACGACAGCGGCCACGTCGTCACCAACTTCCATGTGGTGCAGGGCGGCGACGGCGCCCGCGTGACGCTGTCCGACCAGAGCACCTACGACGCCAAGCTGGTGGGCTGGTTCCCGGACCGCGACCTCGCCGTGCTGCGCATCGAAGCCCCCAAGGCCAAGCTGCCGCCCATCGCCATCGGCACCAGCCGCGACCTGCTGGTGGGCCAGCGCGTCTATGCCATCGGCAACCCCTTCGGCCTGGACCAGACGCTCACCACCGGCATCATCAGCGCGCTGAACCGCGAGATCGAGTCCTTCAACAACCGCACCATCCGCGGCGTGGTGCAGACCGACGCGGCCATCAACCCCGGCAACTCCGGTGGCCCGCTGCTCGATTCGGCGGGACGGCTCATCGGCGTGAACACCCAGATCGCCAGCCCCAGCGGCGCGAGTGCCGGCATCGGCTTCGCCATTCCGGTGGACGAGGTGAACCGCATCGTCCCGCGCATCATCCGCGACGGCAAGTTCGTGCGCCCGGCCATCGGCGTCTCAGCCGGCGCTCCGCAGCTGCGCCAGGCGCTGAACCTGCCCAAGGGGGTGGTCATCGTGCAGGTGGGCAACGGCACGCCGGCGGCCAAGGCCGGCCTGCAGCCCTTCCGCCGCGGCAACCGGGGCGAGATCGTCGGCGGCGATGTCATCACCGCCATCAACGACGAAGCGGTGAACGACCTGGACGACATGCTCGCCGTCCTGGAACGCCGCCAGGCCGGCGACACCGTCACGCTGACGGTGTGGCGCAACGGCCAGACGCGCAAGCAGAGCCTGGTGCTGGCGGCGCCGGAGTGAGCGCGGCAGCGCGCTGAGCGCTGGGGTATCGTCGCGCGGCCCGTTCTGCCGGAGGCCGCGATGACCGAACGCACGCACTACCGCATCTGCCCCCTCTGCGAAGCCTGCTGCGGCTTGCGGGTGCACACCGAGGGCGCCCGCGTGGTGGCGGTGCGTGGAGCCGAGGACGACGTCTTCAGCCGCGGCTATCTGTGCCCCAAGGGCGTGGCGTTGAAGGACCTGCACGAAGATCCCGACCGCCTGCGCACGCCGCTGGTCCGCCGTGAAGGCGTGCTGCGGCCCGCGAGCTGGGAAGACGCCTTCGCCGAAGTGGAACGCCGGCTGCCGCCGCTGCTGGCCGAGCACGGCCGCGATGCCGTGGGCCTCACGGTGGGCAACCCGTCGGCGCACAAGATGGGCCTGCTGCTGTACTTCAGCCGTCTGGCCAAGGCGCTGGGCACGAAGAACATCTTCTCGGCCAGCACGCTGGACCAGATGCCCAAGCAGCTGTCGGCCGGGCTGATGTTCGGCCACTGGCTCAGCATCCCGGTGCCCGACATCGAGCGCACGCGGTGGCTGCTGGTCATCGGTGCCAACCCGGTGGTGAGCAACGGCAGCCTCTGGACCGTGCCCGACTTCCGCGGCAAGGCCAAGGCGCTGCGCGCACGCGGCGGCAAGATGATCGTCGTCGACCCGCGCCGCACCGAGACCGCGGCCGTGGCCGATGAGCACCACACCCTCCGCCCCGGCGCCGACGTCTACCTGCTGGCGGCGATGGTGCACACGCTGTTCGACGAAGGCCTGGTCCGCACCGGGCGGCTGACGCCGCACCTGAGTGGCATCGACGACGTGGGTGCTGCAGTCCGGCCTTTCGCGCCCGAGCGCGTGGCGGCGCGCTGCGGCGTTCCGGCGCCCACGCTGCGCCGCCTGGCGCGCGAACTCGCCGCCCACGAGCGCGCCGCCGTCTACGGCCGCATCGGCACCTGCACGCAGCGCTTCGGCAGCGTGAACTCGTGGCTTGTCGACGTGCTGAACGCGCTCACGGGCCACCTGGACGAAGCCGGCGGGGCGATGTTCCCGCACGCGGCCGCCTTTGCCGCCAACACCCAGGGCGCGCCCGGCCGCGGCCGCGGCATCACCACCGGCCGCCACGCCAGCCGCGTGAGCGGCGCGCCCGAGGTCTTCGGCGAACTGCCGATGACGGTGCTGGCCGAGGAGATCGAGACCCCGGGGCCGGGCCAGGTGCGGGCGCTGATCACGGTGGCCAGCAACCCGGTGCTGTCGGCGCCCGGCGGCGCGCGGCTGTCGAAGGCGCTGGAGACGCTCGACTTCATGGTCAGCCTGGACATCTACCTCAACGAGACCACGCGCCATGCCGACGTCATCCTGCCCGGCCTGAGCCCGCTGGAAGACAGCCACTACGACGTCGCTTTCCCGCAGCTGAGCTTCCGCAACCATGCGCGCTACAGCGGCCCGGTGTTCGCGCCGCCCGACGGCCACCCGGCCGAGTGGCGCACGCTGTTGCGGCTGGCCGCCATCGCGCGCGGGCAAGGTGCGCAGGCCGACGTCGACGCGCTGGACGACCAGTTGCTGGAAGCCGAACTGCGCAAGCTGGCGGGCGATGCCGCGCCGCCCCTCATGCAGGCCCTGGCCGGCCACCGCGGCCCGGAGCGGCTGCTGGACCTGGCGCTGCGCACCGGCCCCTTCGGCGACCTGTTCGGCCGCAAGCCGGGCGGCTTGACGTTGGAGCGCGTGCAGGCCGCGCCCGGCGGCGTGGACCTGGGCGAACTCGCGGCGCGCCTGCCGGAGCTGCTGCGCACGCCCAGCGGCAAGATCGAACTGGCGCCGCCCTCGCTGCTGGCCGACCTGCAGCACGCGCTGGCCGAACTGGAGGTGCCGGCACCGCCGCTGGTCGTCATCGGCCGCCGCGACGTGCGCAGCAACAACAGCTGGATGCACAACCTGCCGCTGCTGGCCAAGGGCCCCTTCCGCGGCACGCTGCAGGTGCACCCGGACGACGCCGCACGCTGTGGCGTGGCCGACGGCGGTGCGGCCGAGTTGGCCAGCGCGCATGGCCGCGTCCCCGTGCAGGTGGAGCTCAGCGACGCGCTGCCGCCGGGCGTCGTCAGCCTGCCTCACGGCTGGGGCCACGACGCCCCGGGCGCACGGCTGGCGCTGGCGGCGGAACGGCCCGGCGCCAACCTGAACGAACTGCTGGACGTGCGTGCGCGCGACCCGCTGTCGGGCAACGCCGTGCTGGGCGGCGAGGCGGTGACGCTGCGGCCCCGGTAGCATCGCGGGCATCCCCACGGAGCCGCGCATGCACATCGTCTGCCTCGACCTCGAAGGCGTCCTCGTCCCCGAAATCTGGATCGCCTTCGCCGAACGCACCGGCATCGAGGCCTTCCGCCGCACCACGCGCGACGAGCCCGACTACGACAAGCTCATGCGCTTCCGCCTGGCCCTGCTGCGCGAGAAGGGCCTCAAGCTGGCCGACATCCAGGCCGTCATTGCCGGTCTGACCCCGCTGCCGGGCGCCCAGGACTTCGTCGACGCGCTGCGCAGCCGCTACCAGGTCGTGATCCTGTCCGACACCTTCTACGAGTTCGCCGACCCGCTGATGCGCCAGCTGGGCCGCCCCACCCTGCTGTGCCACAAGCTGGTGGTCGATGCCGATGGCTTCGTCGCGGACTACAAGCTCCGCCAGCCCAACCCGAAGTTCCATGCCGTGAAGGCTTTGCAGAGCCTGCGCTACAAGGTGGTGGCCGCCGGAGACTCCTTCAACGACACCGGCATGTTGAGCGCGGCCGATGCCGGCTTTTTCATCCACGCGCCGCCGACCATCGCAGCGCAGTTCCCGCAGTTCCCCGTGCACCACGACCACGCCTCGCTGCTGGCCAGCATCGACGCCGCCGCCCGAGGATTCGACGCCACCTGACTCCCATGCCCCGCAGTACCCTTGAACTCCTGGCCCCGGCCCGGGACGCCGCCATCGGCATCGAGGCCATCAACCACGGCGCCGATGCCGTCTACATCGGCGGCCCGGCCTTCGGTGCGCGTGACAAGGCCGGCAACCCGCTGGCCGAGATCGAACAGCTGTGCCGCCACGCCCATCGCTTCGGTGCGCGCATCTTCATCACGCTGAACACCATCCTGCGCGACGACGAGCTGGAAGCTGCCCGCCGCTTGGCCTGGGACGTGTGGCGCGCCGGCGCCGACGCGCTGATCGTGCAGGACATGGGCCTGCTGCAGCTGGACCTGCCGCCCATCCAGCTGCACGCCAGCACGCAGACCGACATCCGCACGCCGCAGAAGGCGCGCTTCCTGCAGGACGTGGGTTTCTCGCAGATGGTGCTGGCGCGCGAGCTGGACCTGGGGCAGATCCGCGCCATTGCTTCGCAAGTTCAGGAAGCGACGCTGGAGTTCTTCGTGCACGGCGCGCTGTGCGTGGCCTACAGCGGCCAGTGCTTCATCAGCCATGCGCACACCGGCCGCAGCGCCAACCGCGGCAGCTGCAGCCAGGAGTGCCGGCTACCGTACACGGTGACCGACGCCGAAGGCCGCATCGTCGCGCACGACAAGCACGTGCTGAGCCTGAAGGACAACGACCAGGGCGCCAACCTGCACGCGCTGGTCGACGCCGGCATCCGCAGCTTCAAGATCGAGGGCCGCTACAAGGACATGGGCACGGTGAAGAACGTCACCGCGCACTACCGCCAGCTGCTCGACCGGCTGCTCGAAGAGCGCCCGGAACTCAGCGCCTCGAGCAGCGGCCGATGCCGCTACACGTTCACGCCCGACCCCGAGCGCGCCTACAACCGCGGCGCCACCGACTACTTCGTCAACGGCCGGCAAACCGACATCGGCGCCTTCGACACGCCCAAGCACGCGGGCATGCCTGTCGGCGAGGTGCTGCGCGTGGACGCGCTGCACTTCGACATCCAGACGGCCGACGCCGCCACGGTGCTGAACAACGGCGATGCGATCACCTGGTGGGACCTGCAGGGCGAACTGCAGGGCACGCCCATCGATGTCGCCAAGCCGCTGCCCAAGACCGGCGGTCGAGGCTGGCGCCTTTACCCGCATCACGACATCGCCAGCCTCAAGGACCTGCGCCCCGGCACGGCCCTCAGCCGCAACCGCGACATGGCCTGGGACCGGCTGCTGGAGAAGAAGTCGGCCGAGCGACGCATCGGCGTGACCATGACGCTGCGTGACGTGGAAGGCGGCTTCGAGCTCGACATCACCGACGACGACGGCCACCATGCCGGTGTCAGCCTGCGCCACCCGCACGAAGCGCCCAAGGACGCCGCGCGCCAGGCCACGGCGCTGCGCGACAACCTGGGCCGCCTGGGTGACACGCTCTACGAGCTGCGCGAGCTGCGGCTGGACACCTCGCAGCCCTGGTTCGTGCCGTCCAGCGTGGCCAACGCGCTGCGCCGCGACGCCATCGCCTCGCTGGACGCGGCCCGCGCCGCCGCCTTCGAGCCGCTGCCGCGCGCGCGCCCGGCGGAGCCGCCTGCGGTCTACCCGGAGGACACGCTCAGCTACCTGGCCAACGTCTACAACAGCCAGGCGGCAGCGTTCTACGCGAAACACGGCGTGAAGGTCGTCGAGGCCGCCTACGAAAGCCACGAGGAACTCGGCGAGGTCAGCCTGATGATCACCCGCCACTGCGTGCGCTGGAGCCTGAGCCTGTGTCCCAAGCAGGCCAAGGGCGTGGTCGGCGTGCAAGGCACGGTGCGCGCCGAACCGCTGACGCTGCAGCACGGCAACGACCGCCTCACGCTGCGCTTCGACTGCAAGCCCTGCGAGATGCACGTGGTGGGCAAGATGCGCAAGAACGTGCTGCAGGACTTCAGGCGCGAAGCCGCGGCGGTGCCGATGCAGTTCTACCGCACGCGCCCGGCGTCGCAGCGCACCGGCTGAATGCGCCGTTCGGGGGGATGGCCCGCCGCTTGCTGCTGCGGCACGATCGAGGGTGACGCAAGGAGGATGGCCGCCGATGTTCACGCTGAAGATCGTCAAGGGTGCCGAACTGGCCGAGGGGGTGCGGGCCGAGATGCCCCTGCCCGAGGCGCTGTCCCGCTTCACCGTCGGGCGTGACCCGGCGAACCCCTGGCCGATTCCGGACAAGACGCTGGCCATCTCGGCGCGCCACTGCGAGTTCGTGGCGGCCGGCTCGCGCGTGCTGCTGCGCGACCTGTCCACCAACGGCACCTTCGTCAACGGCAGCGCCGTGCGCATCGCGGGCGACCACGTGCTTCGCGACGGCGACCTCATCGCCATGGGGCCCTACGTCATCGAGGTGCGCGGCCACGGCGCGCATGCCGCGTCGGCGGCCGCCGACGACCAGGTCACGCTGCACGTGCCGCGCTCGGCGGTGGAGCCCCGTTCGCCCTCGGTGGAGGACACCGCGCCCATCCGCGGTGGCGACCCCGCCGCCATGCTGGCCGCCGGCCTGGGCGCACGCCCGCCGCGCGAAGGGCTGACGGAAATCCTGATGGCTGCGCCCCCGGTGGACGACGCCGACGTCGAGGTCACCAAGATCCGCATGGCCCCCAAGGCCCCGCCGGCATCGGCTCCCGCCCCGGCCACGCCGGCGCCCGCGCCCGCGCCAGCCGCCCCGCCGGTGGACCCGGTGACAGCCGCCCTGGCCCAGGGCCTGGGCCTGCCGCACGCCGCCCTGGCCGGCCGCAGCCCGGCCGAGGCCGCCGCTCAGGTGGCGGGCCTGGCCCGCGCCGCCGTCTTCGCGCTGCGCCAGGTGGCCTCGCCACAAGACCCGCTGCGGGCCGCGCCCACACCCGAGGCCGCGCTGCAGGCCCTGCTGGCGCTGGGTGCCGGCGCTGCGGCGCTGCTCCAGCGCAGTGCCCAGGAGGCCGCAGCCCCGAACGACAAGCGGCCCTGAAGCCGCTCCCCGAGGAGACCCCCTTGCCCGACTTCTTCAGCTACGGCGGCGCGCCCGCCCCCGCCCCGGAACGCGCCGGCCCGCGCGCCATCCTGGCCGACCTGAGCGGCGACGACTGGGAGAAGTTCATCGGCTACGCGGCGCGTCGCCGCTACCCGGCCGGCGCGCTGATCGTCGAGGCCGGCGCCACCGACCGCGCCTTGTGCTTCGTCGCCAGCGGCCAGGTGGAACTGGCCACCGCCGGCGCAGCGCGCAAGGCGCCGCGGGCGCTGCGCGGGGAAGGCGAGGTCTTCGGCATCCTCAGCTTCCTGGACGCCGCGCCCAGCGAGATCACGGCCACCGTGTCGACGGCCGGGCCGGCCGAGCTGCTGCTGCTCACGCCCGAGGCGCTGCAGCAGCTGGCCGCCTGGCAGCCGCGCATTGCCATGGCGCTGCTGCGCGACCTGGGCGCGCATGTGGCGGCCCGCCTGCGCCGCCTGCAGCCGGGCGACTGAACACCGCATGGCCCGCACGATCCCCATCCAGCCGGTCGCCGCCGAGGCGGCCACCCAGTTCTTCCGCAACTACACGCAGCTGAAGCCGCGCGTGCCGATGGCGGTGTGGTTCGTCGCCCGTGCGCTGGTGGTGGCGGTGGCCCTGGCCATGGCCGCGCTGCTGATCGTCAGGCCCGAGGTCGGCCTGCGCGTCTTCTGGGGCCTCACGATCCCGGTGGTGCCGGCGCTGCTGGTCATCGCGCCCGGCCTGTGGCGCCAGGTGTGCCCCATGGCCACGCTGAACCAGTTGCCGCGGCTGGCCGGCTTCGGGCTGGCGCGCGATCTGCCGCCTTGGCTGAAGGACGCGGCCTTCGGTTTCGCGCTGCTGTTCTTCGTCACCGCCGTGGCGCTGCGCGTGCCGGTGTTCAACCACGCCGGGCCGGTGGTCGGCATCGGCATCCTGGCGGTGCTGGTGCTGGCCTTTGCCGGCGGCACGGTGTTCAAGGGGCGCAGCGGCTGGTGCGGCACCTTCTGCCCGCTGGCGCCCATCCAGCGCATCTACGGCCAGGCACCGCTGCTGGTGGTGAAGAACGGCTACTGCAACCCCTGCGTGGGCTGCCAGAAGAGCTGCTACGACTTCAACCCGCGCGCCGCCGTCTTCAGCGACATCTACGACGACGACCCGCGCCACGCGGCGCAACGGCGCCTGTTCATGGGCTTCCTGCCGGGCTTCATCCTCGGCTACTTCCTGCAGGGCCCGGCACCGGCCTGGGGCGAGCCCTGGCACGCGCTGGTGCTCATCGGTGCGGGCTGCGCATCGGCAGGGCTGTACATGATCATCGTGGCCTTCCTGCCGGCCACGCCGGCCAACCCCTACCGCGTGGCGCTGGGCTTCGGCATCGCGGCGCTGAGCTGCTTCTACTGGTTCGCCGGGCCCGTGATCGTGGGCACCGTGAGTTGGATGCTGGGCATGGAGCCGGCCCCGGCCGTGCTGCAGGCCTCGCGCTTCACGGGCCTGGCCCTGTCTCTGGTGCTGGGCGCCAGCGGCCTGTACGCCGAGGCGCGCTGGCGCGCCACGCAGCGAGGCGCGGCGCAGGAAGCGCGCGAGAACCAGCGCGTGGGCACGCAGCTGGGCGGCGGCGCCTCGCTGAAGGACCGCCTGGCGAGCCGCGACGCGGCCGAGGTCACCGACCGCGCCTCCGGCATCAGCTTCCAGGTGGCCGAAGACGCCACGCTGCTGGAGGGCATCCAGGCTGCCGGCCTGAAGATCAACTTCGGCTGCCGCGCCGGCGTTTGCGGCGCCGACCCCGTGGCCATCTGCGAAGGCCACGACAACCTGGCGCCACCGGGCGAGGAGGAACTCGCCACGCTGCGCCGCCTGGGGCTGGAAGGCCGGGCCCGGCTCGCCTGCATGTGCACGGTGAAGGGGCCGGTGCTGATCGACCGCGACCCGCACTCCGCACCGGCCGCGGTGCCCGTCGCCGTGGTGCGCGCGCCGCAGGTGGACCGCGCCGCGGCCATCGCCCTGCGCCGGGTCGTCATCGTCGGCGACGGCGTGGCCGGCATGGGTGTGGCCGAGGCGCTGCGCCGCGCCAGCCCCAGCGTGAAGATCGACATCGTCGGCAACGAGCCCCACGACTTCTACAACCGCATGGGCATCGGCCGCCTCATCTACGACAGCGACGGCATGTCGGCCTTGAAGCTGGTCCCCGACGACTGGGCGGCACGCCAGGACGTCACGCCCTGGCGGGGCCGCGTGGCCGGCCGCATCGACCGCCAGGCGGGCGAGCTGGTGCTGGCCAAGGTGGAAGGCGGCCGCATGGTGGAAGGCGAGCGGCTGCCCTACGACAAGCTGGTGCTGGCCACCGGCGCGCGCAGCACGCCGCCCGATGCGAAGTTCCTGTCGCACCCCAACGCCTTCGTGCTGCGCTCGGCCGACGACGCCCGCGCCATCCGCGACTACGTGCGCCGCCGCAAGGCCCAGCGCGCGCTGGTGGTGGGCGGCGGCGTTCTGGGCGTGGAGGCGGCCGACGCGCTGCACAAGCTGGGCCTGAAGGTGACGCTGCTGCAGCGCGCCGACCGGCTGATGAACCAGCAGCTCGATGAACAGGGCGCCGCCAAGCTCCAGGGTTATCTCGAAAGCATCGGCCTGCAGGTGCTCACGCGCACCTCGGTGACGAAGTACGAGGGCCAGCCGCAGCTGCAGGCGGCCTGGCTGAGCCACGGGCCGCGCGTGCGCGCCGACGTCTTCGTGGCCGCCCTGGGCATCCAAGCCAACACCTTCCTCGCCGAACAGGCGGGACTGGCCCTGGGCGACAACGGCATCCGCGTCGACCGCCACATGCAGACCTCGGACCCCGACGTGTTCGCCGTCGGCGACGTGGCCGACCTGAAGGGCACGCCGCGTGGGCTGTGGCCCATCGGTGCGGCGCACGCGGCCACGGCGGTGGAGGCCATGCTGGGGGCGCGGGTGCCCTATGCCACGCCGCGCATCGTGCTGCAGCTGAAGTGCGAGGGCATCGACCTGCGCAGCCAGGGTGACATCGTGGCCCGGGAAGGCGACGAGGAGTTCCACGCCCGCGAGGGCGACGAGGCCTGGTGGCGGCTCGTCGTGCGCAGCGGCCAGCTGGCGGGCGGTCTCTACGTCGGGCCGCCAGGGTCGGCCAAGGCCATCACCAAGTTGCTGCAGCAGCCCGTGGACCTGACGCCGGTGCGCGCCGAACTGCGCGCAGGGCAACTCGACGCGCTGAAGAAGGTGCTGGCGCGCGCCTGAGCTTCAGCGCCGCACCCGGCGTTCGCGTCTCAGCGCTGCGCCATCTGGAACTGCTGGCCGGCACGTTGCCAGGCTTCCATGCCGCCGCGGTACCACAGCACATTGCGGTAGCCCAGCTTGATGGCGCGCAGCGCGGCGTTGTAGCTCATCCAGCACTGCGGGCCGCCGCAGTAGAAGACCAGCGGCGTGTCGGTGCGGCCTTGGGTGGCCTGCTGCAGCACCTGCGCCAGTTGCTGTTGCGTGGCGTCGCTGAAGCTGCCGGGCTGGGCGGCCCACACCAGTGGCTGTGAGTTGGGCAGCGCCGGGCCGCCGCCCAGCACATCGAACACCTGCACGGGCATGCCGCTCTTCAGCAGCGGCAGCAGGCCCTTGGTGGTGATGAGCTGGCCGCCGGGGATCTTCGTCGGCGTCGGTCCGTGGAATGCCCCCTGGTGCAGTTCAGCCGCCGGGGCCACGCCCATGTCCTGGCGCTCCCAGGCCATCAGGGCGTCCAGCGACGAACCCGCAGGGCCCATGCCCTGGCCCATGCCCTGGCCCATGCCCTGGGCCGGCATCGGCTCCGGCGACGCTGCGCCTGGCTGGGTCGGAAAGGTGCTGCCCGGCACGGGGTTCATCGGGAGAGCCGACGAACCGGGAAAGAAGCTTTGCGCGGCCACGACGCCGGCGAAGGACAGCGAGGCCAGGGCGGCGGCCAGGGGGCGCAGGATGGCAGGGGTCTTCATGTTCGGTCTCCAGTCGGAAGGGGGCGGCGTCGGGTCTCAGCGGACGGCGTTCATCGGCACCCAGCCCTGGTTCTCGTAGCGGTAGTACTGGCCGCTGCGGTCCTGGGCGTAGATCTGGCCGTTGACCTGCACGGTCTGCCCTTGGGGCAGGTGGTGCGGCAACATCGTCGTGCGGCCGGTGCTCGGGTCGCGGTAGGGTGCCTCGCCGCGGATGGCCTGCGTCGTGTAGTTGGCTGCTGCCGCGCTCTGGCGGGCGCTGTGGGCGGCCCAGCCGGCGTTGTAGCTGGCGTTGCCTTCCTGCACGGTGCGGTGGGCGCGCTGCTGACCTTCGAACTGGTCGCGCTGGGCCTGCATCGCACCTTGCACGTTGGTGCCACCGGCCGTCATCAGGCTCCAGTAGGCGTACTGCTCGAAGCTGCCCACGGCGTGGCCGGCAGCGCGCAGCTGGGCGTACTCGCGCTGCAGCCGCGGGCCGTTGACCTGCAGGTGGTGCTGCCAGATGCGCATCGCGTACGCCTGGTTCTGCTGCTGCAGGGCGCCGAGCTGCGCGTTGAACTGCTGGTCGAAGGCCGCGTTTTGCGCCGCGATGCCTTGCCACTGGGCCTGGGCGGCACCGGCGAAGGTGGCCAGGGCGAGGGCGGTGACGGCGGCGATCTGGCGGGGCTTCATGGGGCGACTCCTGTGTTCGAGTGCCCCCAGTGTCAGGGCCGACCTCCCGGCCGGCCATGACACCGTGGTCTACCGCGGTCTAGCGCGGGCGACCGGAACCGCCTCCGGGCGGACGTCCGCCGCCGGGACGGCCGGAGCCGCCGCCCGGGCGCCCGCCACCCGAACCGGAGCGGCCACCGCCTCCGCCGCTACCCGACGGACGTGCCGCGGTGCCCTGCGGGCGACCACCACCGGACCGTCCACCGCCACCGCCCGGACGGCCGCCACCACCGCCGAAGCCGCCGGCATTGCGGCGCGTGCCCCCCACGCCGATGGTCATGCGACCCAGCACGATGGGCTCGGCCTTCTCGCCGGCTGGCGGCTCGAAGCCCGGCACCGGTTCGCGCGGGATGCTGCGCTTGATGAGGCGTTCGATGTCCTTGAGGAAGATCTCCTCGTCCAGGCACACCAGCGAAATGGCCTCGCCCTGCGCACCGGCACGGCCGGTGCGGCCGATGCGGTGCACGTAGTCCTCGGGCACGTTGGGCAGCTCGAAGTTCACCACGTGCGGCAGCTGGTCGATGTCGATGCCGCGCGCGGCGATGTCGGTGGCCACCAGCACGCGCAGGTCACCACTTTTGAAGTCGGCCAGCGCCTTGGTGCGTGCGCTCTGGCTCTTGTTGCCGTGGATCGCCATCGCGGTGATGTCGTGCTTGTTCAGGTATTCGGTGAGGCGGTTGGCGCCGTGTTTCATGCGCGTGAACACCAGCACCTGGTGCCAGTCGCCCTGCAGGATCAGGTGCGCGAGCAGCTCCTTCTTCTTCTCGCGCGACACCGGGTGCACCTTCTGCGCCACCGCCTCGGCCGGCGCGTTGCGGCGCGCCACCTCGATCAGCGCCTGCGCGATGAGCAGCCGGTCGGCCAGCGCCTTGATCTCGTCGCTGAAGGTGGCACTGAACAGCAGGCTCTGCTTGTGCGCCGGCACGATGGCCAGCACCTTCTTGATGTCGTGGATGAAGCCCATGTCGAGCATGCGGTCGGCTTCGTCGAGCACGAAGATCTCGATCCGGCTCAGGTCCAGCGTGCCCTGCTGGTGGTGGTCGAGCAGGCGGCCGGGCGTGGCCACCAGGATGTCGACGCCGCGCCGCAGCTTGTCCACCTGGGGCTGCATGCCCACGCCGCCGAACATGACCATGCTCGTCAGCGGCAGGTACTTGCCATAGGTGCGCACGCTTTCCTCCACCTGCGCCGCGAGTTCTCGCGTGGGCGTGAGGATGAGTGCGCGGATGGCCGGGCGGCCGCGCGCGTCGCGCACGGGCTTGCCCTCGGTGAGGCGCTGCAGCATGGGCAGCGTGAAGCCGGCGGTCTTGCCGGTGCCGGTCTGGGCGCCGGCGAGCAGG
>JAEUPH010000118.1 GCA_016790395.1 Rubrivivax sp.
GCGCTTGCAGATCTCCTCGAACTCCTCCGGGTTGTAGGCGATGCCACCGCCCGTGCCGCCCATCGTGAAGCTGGGACGGATGACCATGGGAAAGCCGGTGCCGCCGATCTCGGCCTGGATGCGCTTCTGCACCGCCAGCGCTTCTTCCATGCTGTGCGCGATGCCGCTCTTGGCCGAATCGAGGCCGATGGACGTCATCGCGTCCTTGAACTTCATCCGGTCCTCGGCCTTCTCGATGGCCGTCTCGTTGGCGCCGATCATCTCCACGCCGTACCTGGCCAGCACGCCATGGCGGTGCAGGTCCAGCGCGCAGTTCAGCGCCGTCTGGCCGCCCATGGTGGGCAGGATCGCATCGGGCCGTTCCTTGGCGATGATGGTCTCCACCACCTGCCAGGTGATGGGCTCGATGTAGGTCGCGTCGGCCATGTCCGGGTCGGTCATGATCGTCGCGGGGTTGCTGTTGACGAGGATGACGCGGTAGCCCTCCTCGCGCAACGCTTTGCAGGCCTGGGCGCCGGAGTAGTCGAACTCGCAGGCCTGGCCGATGACGATGGGGCCGGCCCCGATGATCAGGATGCTCTTGAGGTCAGTGCGCTTCGGCATTTAGGCTTGCTCCATCAGCTTCACGAAGCGGTCGAAGAGATACCCGATGTCGTGCGGGCCGGGGCTGGCTTCAGGGTGGCCCTGGAAGCAGAAAGCCGGCCTGTCCGTGCGGGCCAGGCCCTGCAGGGTGCCGTCGAAGAGGCTGATGTGGGTGGGGCGCAGGTTCGCGGGCAGGGTCTTTTCGTCGACCGCGAAGCCGTGGTTCTGGCTGGTGATGCTGACGCGGCCGGAGTCCAGGTCCTTGACCGGATGGTTGGCACCGTGGTGGCCGAACTTCATCTTGAAGGTCTTCGCGCCCGAGGCCAGGGCCAGGATCTGGTGGCCCAGGCAGATGCCGAAGGTGGGGATGCCGGTCTCGATGAGTTCGCGCGCGGCGGCGATGGCGTAGTCGCAGGGCTCGGGGTCGCCCGGGCCGTTGCTCAGGAAGACGCCATCCGGCTTCAAGGCCAGCACGGCCGCGGCCGAGGTCTTCGCCGGCACCACCGTCACCCGGCATGCGCGGCTGGCCAGCATGCGCAGGATGTTGCGCTTGACGCCGAAGTCGTAGGCCACCACATGGAAGCGCGGCGATGTCAGCTTGCCGTAGCCCTGGCCGAGCACCCACTCGGTCTCGGTCCACTCGTAGGGTTCGCTCACGGACACGACCTGGGCGAGGTCCTGCCCCGCCATCGAAGGCGCGCCGCGTGCAGCGGCGATGGCCGCCTCGATGTCAGCGGGCGTCACGCTGGCGCCGGGCGCATAGCCGACGATGCAGCCGTTCTGCGCGCCCGTGGTGCGCAGCAGGCGCGTCAGGCGGCGGGTGTCGATGTCGGCGATGGCCACCGTGCCTTCGGCGGCCAGGTACTGCGGCAGCGAGCGCGTGGCGCGGAAGCTGGACACGCGCAGCGAAACATCCTTGACGATCAGCCCTGCGGCATGGACCTTGGACGCTTCCACGTCCTCATCGTTGACGCCGACGTTGCCGATGTGCGGGTAGGTCAGCGTGACGATCTGACGGCAGTAGCTCGGGTCGGTCAGGATTTCCTGATAGCCGGTGAGCGCGGTGTTGAAGACGACTTCGCCGACCGTGCGGCCGGGGGCGCCGACGCTGATGCCGAAGAACGTGGAGCCATCGGCCAGGGCCAGCAGCGCACGGGACAGGACGGGCAGCAAATGAAAAGCTCCGGGGTTCACGCGCGCTCAGCGCCACCGTGCCCCCGCGCAAGGCGGGCTGGGGTGGGTCCGAGGGGAAACCTGTGGCGGAGTTTCGCTTGAGCGCTGCGCAGTTGGCGGGTAAACCGCCGGAGTATAGCCGGCCGGGGGCCGCTCAGCCGAGGAGGGCGGCGATGCCGGCGCGGGCGATCTGCGCGTCCTCGTTGCTCTTCACGCCGCTGACGCCCACCGCGCCCGCGCACTCACCGTCGACCAGGATGGGCACGCCGCCTTCCAGCATGCCCTCCAGCACGGGCGCGCTGAGGAAAGAGACCCGGCCGCCGTTGATCATGTCCTCGTAGGTCTTGCTCTCGCGCCGGCCGAGCGCCGCCGTGCGCGCCTTGCCCGGCGCGATGTGCGAGGAAATGGGTGCCGCG
Organism: Rubrivivax sp.; assembly: GCA_016790395.1. Taxonomy (GTDB): domain Bacteria; phylum Pseudomonadota; class Gammaproteobacteria; order Burkholderiales; family Burkholderiaceae_C; genus Rubrivivax. The sequence goes on from JAEUPH010000118.1 coordinate 2,172, forward strand.
CCGTCCAGCCGCTGCAGCCACAGCAGGTGGCCGCCGTCATCGACGACGGCGATGGTGACGGCCCAGCCGTTCTTGAGCGCCTCGGCCTCGGCGGCATGGGCGATGGTGCGGGCGTCGTCCAGAGTGAGCATGGGCTTGGTCTTCATGACCGCGACGATACCGCGCCGCGCTGCATGTCGGCACCACCCCTGGGGACATCGGCGCGCCTTGGGCCGCTTCCGTACAATCCGCCTTGCGCCCTTGGAGCGCGTCATCTCTATCGGAGGTTGTCATGGAATCGAGTGTGCAGAACGTGATCGGCCTGCAGGGCACCGGAGCGGTTGCCGAGCAGCGCAACCGGGTGCTGCGCAACACCTACTGGCTGCTGGCGCTGTCGATGGTGCCGACGGTGCTGGGCGCCTGGATCGGCGTGCAGACCGGGATCATGCGCGCCATGTCTCCGGGCATCGGCCTGGTGGTGTTCCTGGTGGGCGCATTCGGCTTCATGTTCGCCATCGAGAAGTTCAAGAACTCGGCCGCGGGCGTGCCGCTGCTGCTGGGCTTCACGTTCTTCATGGGCCTGATGCTGGCTCGGCTTCTGGGCATCGTGCTCGGCTTCAAGAACGGCACCAGCCTGGTGATGACGGCCTTCGCCGGCACGGGTGCGGTGTTCTTCGGCATGGCGATGCTGTCGACGGTCATCAAGCGCGACCTGTCGAAGATGGGCCAGTTCCTCTTCATCGGCATGATCCTCGTGTTCGTTGCGGGCCTGGCGAATTTCTTCATCCAGAGCAGCGCTCTGATGATCACGCTGTCGGTGCTGGTGATCGGCATCTTCTCGGCCTTCATCCTGGTCGACCTGAAGCGCGTGCGTGATGGTGAAGAGACGAACTACATCACCGCCACCCTGGGCGTGTACCTGAGCCTGTACAACGTGTTCAGCAACCTGCTGGCCCTTCTCGGCATCTTCGGCGGCGACCGCGAATAGGTTTCGCAGTCACCGTGATCAGGGGCCTTCGGGCCCCTCTTTCATGCCGGTGCCAGATCGAACACCGCCATGCTTTCCACGTGTGCCGTGTGCGGGAACATGTTCACCACGCCGGCCAGCGCGAGCCGGTAGCCGGCCTGGTGCACCAGCAGGCCCGCGTCGCGGGCCAGCGTGGCGGGGTTGCAGCTGACATAGACGATGCGCCGCGGCGGCTGCCAGCCTTCGGTGCCGTGCAGGTCGGCCAGCGCCTTGGCCAGCGCGAAGGCGCCCTCGCGCGGCGGGTCCACCAGCCAGCGCTGCGCGCTGCCGGCCGCGCGAAGGTCGTCGGGGCCGATCTCGAACAGGTTGCGCGCCTCGAACGCGGTGTTCGCCGCCAGGCCGTTGGCCGCCGCGTTCTCGCGCGCGCGCGCCACCAGCGTCTCGCTGCCTTCCACGCCCAGCACCCGGCGCGCACGCGTCGCGATGGGCAGCGTGAAGTTGCCCAGGCCGCAGAACCAGTCGATCACGCGCTCGTCAGGCTGCGGCGCCAGCAGGCGCACGGCACGGTCCACGAGGACGCGATTGATGTGCGGGTTGACCTGCGTGAAGTCGGTGGGCTTGAAGGGCATGCTGATGCCGAACTCGGGCAGCTGGTAGCTGAGCACGGGGCCGCCCCCGTCCAGCAGGTGCACGGTGTCAGGCCCCTTGGGCTGCAGCCACCACTGCACACCGTGCGATTCGGCAAAGGCCCGCAGGCGCGCCAGGTCGGGCGCCGACAAAGGCTCCAGGTGGCGCAGCACCAGGGCCGTGACGCCGTCGCCACCCGCCAGTTCGATCTGCGGCAGCCGGTCACGCTGATCCATGCTGCCGATGAGCTCCCGCAGCGGCATCAGCATGGCACTCACTTTGGCGGGCAGCACCGGGCACACCTGCATGTCGGCCACGTAGCGGCTCTTGCGTTCGTGGAAGCCGATCAGGACCGTGCCCTTCTTCGCCACGTAGCGCACGGAGAGCCGCGCACGGTCGCGGTAGCCCCAGGCCGGTCCGTGGATGGCCGGCAGCATCGTCGCGGCCCTGACCTTGGCCAGGTGCCAGAGGTTGTCTTCCAGGACACGCTGCTTGACGGCCACCTGCGCGGCCGGGTGCAGGTGCTGCATCTTGCAGCCACCGCAGGCGCCCGCATGCAGGCCGAAGTGCGGGCAGCCGGGGCGCACACGCTGCGCGCTCTCGCGCGCGAGCACCGTCATCTGGCCCTGCTCCCAGTTGTTCTTCTTGCGCGCGACCTGCACCTGCACGCGCTCGCCCGGCAGCGCACCCTCGATGAACACCACCTTGCCGGCGCCGTCCTCGCTGGCGCGACGCGCCACCCCCTGGGCTTCGAGGTCGAGCGACTCGACGTCCAGCCAATCCATGCCACTGCTCATGCGGCGGATTATCCGGGCCGCTGAGCGTTTTTCAGAACAACGCCTCGCGTCCCACGCCGCGCCGAGCCAGCGCGCGCCGCAGCTTGGACAGCGCATCGACCTGGATCTGGCGAACACGCTCACGCGTCACCTGCAGCTGCTCGGCCAGGTCTTCCAGCGTCTGCGGCTCGCGCCCGTGCAGCCCGTAGCGGCCATCGAGCACTTCGCGCTCACGTGCGCTCAGCGCGGTCAGGCCCGCTTCAAGAAGCGCGTGGCTCTCATCGTCTTGCCGCAGGGTCAGCGGGTCGGCCGCATGCTCGTCGGCCACCCGATCCAGCATCGGCTCGCCGGCCTCACCCTCCAGGCGCGCGCCAGGGGCGTCCAGCGACTGCGGGAGTTCGGCCAGGTGCAGGACATCGGCCACCTCCTGCACCGGGCGCCGCAATTCGGCAGCGATGGCCTCGGCGGTCACGGGCTCGCTGCCGCCGCTGCGGCTCTCCAGCCGCTTGCGCGCCCGCAGCACCTGGCCCAGTTCACGCACCACGTGCGAGGGCAGGCGGATGAGCCTCGACTGCTGCGTCAAGGCCCGCTCGACGGACTGCCGGATCCACCAGGTGGCGTAGGTGGAAAGGCGGAAGCCGCGCTCGGGCTCGAACTTGGCGATGGCGTGCATGAGCCCGAGGTTGCCTTCCTCGATGAGGTCGGCCAACGGCAGCCCGCGGCCGGCGTAGTGCTTGGCGATGCTGACCACCAGGCGCAGGTTGTGCTCGACCATGGCCTGCCGCGCGTCGAAGTCGCCACTGCGGGCCCGCATGGCCGTGGCGTGCTCTTCGTCAGCGCTGAACAGGGGCGCACGGCGGATGTCGCGCAGGTAGCTGCGCAGCGCATCGGCGGCCTCGACGGCCTCCTCGGGCTCGGGCGTCACGGCGTCCGTGTGCATCTGCTCCAGCGCCAGCCGGCGGAGTTCACCGGCATCACCGGCCTCGGAGTCTCGACGGATCATGTCGTGCTTCCGAGGTGGCGTCGCTCACGGGCCCGCGCTAGGGACGCGGCGGCAGCAGCCGGGCTGGATCCACCGGCTTGCCCATTCTGCGGATCTCGAAATGCAGCTGCACGCGCTCGGCGTCGGTGCTGCCCATCTCGGCAATGCGCTGGCCCCGCGCCACGGGCTGGTCTTCCTTGACCAGCAGCTTCTGGTTGTGCGCGTAGGCCGTGAGGTAGGTGGCGTTGTGCTTGATGATGACCAGGTTGCCGTAGCCGCGCAGGCTGGAACCGGCATACACGACGCGCCCGTCGGCAGCCGCCAGGACCGGATCGCCGGCCTTGCCGGTGATGGCCAGGCCCTTGGTCTTCACGTCGTCGAAAGCTGCGGCGACCGGGCCGGCGGCGGGCCAGGCCCAGGTGGGCTCGTCCTCGGAAGACGCCGGGGCCGGCGGCGCCACGACGGCGGGCGCCGCGGGTGCCGAAGCCGCCGCGGCGGTGATCGCCGGCGGCTTGCTGCCCTCCAGCGGCCGGGTCTCGATGCGGCCCGACGGGGCCACCGGGCGCGCCGCCGGCGCGCCCGGATCAGGGGCCGGTGGCGTCACGCGCAGCACCTGTCCGGCTTCGATCAGGTTGGGGTTCTCCAGACCGTTCCAGCGAGCCAGGTCACGCCAGGGTTGGCCGTTGTCCAGGCCGATGCGGATCAGCGTGTCGCCCGGCTTCACCTGGTAGTAGCCGGGCTTGCCCAGGTTCTCGATGCCGGGTGGTGGCTTCACCGCCGGAACCTCGGGCGCCGCGGCGGCGCTTGCAGGCACGGCTGGCGCTGCGGTGGTCGTCGAAGGCGCCGTGAGCACGGGGGGGCGCACCGTCGGCGGCTTGCGGTCCTCCACCGGAGCCCGGTGGTCTGGCGAAGCGCAACCGGTGAACAGGGCCAGAAGGGACAGCGCACCGATGAGGAGGGAGAACGGCTTCATGCAGCGCCCGATTTTAGAGGCACGAAATGCACGGCATCCTGCCAGTGGCGCACGTAGCCGGCGGCCGTGCGGTCGACGACCACCAGTCCCTGCCCCCCGCGTGCGGCGTCGAACATCGGAGCCACCAGACGCCCCCCGACGGCCAGCTGGTCCAGCCAGGCGGTCGGAAGGTCTTCACCGCCCGCGGCGGCGACGATGCTGTCGTAGGGCGCCCGCGGCGCGTGGCCCAGGCGACCATCGCCGTAGACCAGGCGGAGGTCTCCCTGCCGACGCTCGCCCAGGTGGGTCCGAGCCTTGTCGTGAAGCGCCTGCAAGCGCTCGATGGAAACCACGCTGCGTGCCAGCAGGGCCAGCAGTGCAGCCTGGTAGCCGCAGCCCGTGCCGATCTCCATCACGCGGCCCAGGTGCCCGTTCGATCTGGCGTTCTCCCCTTCGAACAGCAGCGCCAGCATGCGCGCCACCACCGACGGCTTGCTGATGGTCTGCGAGAGGCCGATGGGCAGGCTCGTGTCCTCGTAGGCCTGCGTGGCCAGCGCGGAATCGACGAAGCGGTGGCGCTCCACGGTGGCGAAGGCCTGCAGCACGCCTTCGTGCCGGATGCCGTCGGCGCGCAGGCGCTGCACCATGCGCTCGCGCACGGCAGCGGAGTCCATGCCCAGGCCGCTGGGCGTGCCCTGCCCGGCCGCCTGCTTGGCGGCGTGCTCGGCCGCATGCTGCAACGGCCGCTGCGGACGCAGCACCTCGGTGGCGGACTTGCGCGAGTGCCCCGGCGCCTTGCCGTGCAGCCGGTCCAGCGGCACCGGGAAGCGCGGCGGCCTCGTCATCGGGCGAGGCGCTCGGCCCAGCCGGGACGGCCGGCGTGATCGGTCAGGTCCACCTGCAGCGGCGTGATGGAGACACAGCCGCTCGCGACGGCGTGGAAGTCGGTGCCCTCGCCGGCTTCGCGTGCATCACCGGCGGGGCCGATCCAGTAGATGGTCTCGCCGCGCGGGTTGGTCTGCTGGATCACCGGCTCGCTGGCGTGCCGGCGACCCAGCCGCGTGACCCGGCGAGGCAGCGTGGCCGCGTCGGCGCGGTTGGGGATGTTCACGTTCAGCAGGAAGGGTGTGCCGTCCAGCGGGTGCGCAGCCAGCACCTGCTCGACGATGGAGCGCGCCGTGGCGGCGGCCGCTTCGATCTCACCCCAGCCCTTGACCGCCTGCGAGAAGGCGATGGCCGGCACGCCGAAGAGGTAGCCCTCCATGGCCGCCGCCACGGTGCCCGAGTAGAGCGTGTCGTCGCCCATGTTGGCGCCGTTGTTGATGCCCGAGAGCACCAGGTCGGGCCGATGGCCCAGCACGCCGGTCAGCGCCACGTGCACGCAGTCCGACGGCGTGCCGTTGACGACGTTGAAGCCCTGCACGCCTTCGCCGCGCGCCTGGAAGATGTTCAGCGGCCGCCCCAGCGTCAGCGCGTTGCTGGTGCCGCTGGCGTTCTGTTCGGGCGCGAAGACCGTGATCTCGCCCAGGCCCTGGCAGGCGCGCACGAGGGCGGCGATGCCGGGGGCCAGATAGCCGTCGTCGTTGGCGATGAGGATGCGCATCGCCGCATTGTAGGGAGCGCATCACGGCCGGCCTCGGCCGACTGTGGCAGCATGCTCCGACGCCACCTGCCTTCCCGGAGCTCCTCCTTGGCCACTCATTCCGCCTGCAAGCAGGCCCCGGGCGCCTTTGCGCCCGTCATCGACCGCAACCGCTGCGAAGGGAAGGCCGATTGCGTGCGCGTGTGCCCGGTGGGCGTGTTCCGCGTGGAGACCCTGGCCCCGGCCCAGCGCGAAGGCTTGTCGCTGCGCGGGCGACTCAAGGGTTGGGCACACCGCTGGCAGCAGGCCCAGGCCGTGAACGCCGGCGCCTGCGAAGCCTGCGGCCTGTGCGTGCTGGCCTGCCCGGAGAAGGCCATCACGCTGGCACGCACCACACCATGACGCTGCGCTGGATGGTGCTTGTCGTGGCCGCGCTCCTGCTCGCGAGCGTGGCCTGGCGCTACCGCTCCCAGATCAGCGCCTGGCTGGCCCCCGAACCCCTGCCGCGGGCCATCGTCTTCGACAACGACGCCAGCGCGCCACCCCCGCTGCCGGCCAGCGCGGCCGCAGGCCCGCTGGTGCGACCGCCCGGCGTGATGCGCAAGTGCGTCAGGGGCAGCCAGACCAGTTACACCGACCGCCCCTGCCCGCCCGGCTTCCGGGAGCGTGATCTCGCTGCCGACCGGGTGACCGTGCTGCCGGCCGCGCCCGTCGCCGCCGCGTCGCAGCCCGGCCAGCGAAAGACCCTCAAGCAGGCGCTGGACGTGGCCGACGAAGACCGCCTGCGCGAACGCATGATCGAGCGCGCCGTCGAGGGCGCCACGCGATGAGCGCTTCGACCCGGCTGCTGGCGATGCGGGAAGACTTCTTCCCGGTCTTCTTCGAGATCGCGGTGGCCAACTACGCGGCCGAGAACGTGCTGGGCGGCCGCTGGCCTGCCGGGGACGCGCCGGCGCTGGCCCGGGAGGAGACCCGCCGGCTGCTGGCCCAGGGCCTGGCGACGCCCGACCACCACCTCTTCGAGTTGCACGCCGGCCCCGGTGACACTCCGGTGGGCTTCCTCTGGCTGGCGCAGTTGCCGCGCGGCCAGGAGCAGGCGGTGTTCGTGTTCCAGATCCATGTCGAGCCCGAGCACCGCCGCCAGGGCCACGCGCGTGCCGCGCTGCAGGCCGCCGAAGCCTGGGCGCGGCAGCGGGGCGCCGCCAGCCTGGCGCTGCATGTGTTCGCCCACAACACGGGCGCGCGGGCGCTCTACGATTCGCTGGGCCTGGCCGTCTCCAGCCTGAACCTGATCAAGCGCCTGGAACCGCCCGCCGCCGACTGAGGCCGCAGGGCGGCCCGCTGCTCTGGGGCATCATCGGCGCACCGAACACACATTCCCCGTGGAGCCCTGCATGCACACCCGCCTTGCCACCGCCGAAGAAAAGCCGGCCGCCAACGAGAACCTCGAAGAAAAGCTGTCCTTCAAGTCGCGCAACGTGCTGGTCTTCGGCGAGATCGACGACGCCATGGCGCGCGCCACCTGCCGCCGCCTGCTGGCGCTGGCGGCCGAGTCGAAGGCCCCGATCACGCTGTTCGTCTCGTCGCCGGGCGGCCACGTGGAATCGGGTGACGCCATCCACGACGTCATCAACTTCGTCGCCGCGCCCGTCACCACCGTGGGCACGGGCTGGGTGGCCAGTGCCGGTGCACACATCTTCCTGGCGCCGCCCAAGGAGCGCCGGCTGTGCCTGCCCAACACGCGCTTCATGATCCACCAGCCGGCCGGCGGGGTGGGCGGCAAGGCCAGCGACATCGCCATCCAGGCGCGCGAGATGATCCGCATGCGCGAACGCATCGCGCGCGTCATCGCGGCGCAGACCGGCCAGAGCTTCGAGACCGTGATCGCCGACATCGAGCGCGACCACTGGATGAATGCGGAGGAGGCGATCGCCTACGGCATCTGCTCGCGCGTCATCCACCACCAGGCCGACATCGGCTGAGCGGCAGCACCTCAGCCCGACGGCAGCAGCCGGCCCGCCTCGATGACGAGCTGGCGGTCGCAGCGCGCGGCGATGCCGCGGTCATGCGTCACCAGCACGAGCGTGGTGCCGGCCTCGCGGTTCAGCTCGAACATCAGCGCCATCACGGTTTCGCCGGTGGCGAAGTCCAGGCTGCCGGTGGGCTCGTCGGCCAGCAGCAGTGCCGGCCGCACCACGAACGCTCGCGCCAGCGCCACGCGCTGCTGCTCGCCGCCCGACAGCACCTTGGGGTAGTGCCCCAGCCGCTCGCCCAGGCCCACGCGCCGCAGCATCTCGGTGGCGGCCGTGCGCGCGTCGCGGCGTCCCATCAATTCGAGAGGCAGCATCACGTTCTCCAGCGCCGTGAGGTTGCCCAGCAGCTGGAAACTCTGGAAGACGAAGCCCATCTGCTGCGCGCGCAGCGCGGCGCGGGCATCTTCGTCCAGCGCGAAGAGGTCGGTGCCGGACAGCACCACGGTGCCGGCGGTCGGCGTGTCCAGCCCGGCGAGGATGGACAACAGCGTGCTCTTGCCCGAGCCCGATGCCCCGACGATGGCCACCGATTCCCGCGGCCGGAGACGGAACTCGATGTCGTGGAGTATGGTCAGCGTCCCCGTGGCGTCGGCCACTTGCTTGCTGATTCGCTGTACGTCAATGAGGGTATCGGACATCCAGATTCGTTCTGCGGCGCGGCGCGCCTGGTTGGGGACTTGGCTGCGCCACTGTAGCGCGGCCTGCTGGCTGGGCGCCGCGGTCATCGCCGCACCCGCAGCCGCCCAGGGGCCAAGACCCGTGCTGCTGGTGGTGGGCGACAGCCTGTCGGCCGAGTACGGCCTGGCGCGCGGCAGCGGCTGGGTGGCGCTGCTGGAGGCACGCCTGGCCCGGGAGAAGGTGGCCGCCCGCGTGGTCAACGCCAGCATCAGTGGCGACACCACCTCGGGCGGCCGCTCACGCCTGCCATCGCTGCTGAAGGCGCACCGGCCGCAGGTGGTGGTGATCGAACTCGGCGGCAACGACGCTTTGCGTGGACTGCCCTTGGCTTCCACCCGCGAGAACCTGGCCGCCATGGTGCGCGACGCCAAGGGCGTCGGCGCCAAGGTGCTGCTGGTGGGCATGGCGGTGCCGCCCAACTACGGCCGCCGCTACAGCGAGGACTTCCAGGCCCTGTTCGGCACCGTGGCCAGGTCCGAAGGCGCGGCACTGGTGCCCTTCCTGCTGGCCGGCGTGGCCGACGTGCCGAACGCCGACGAACTGTTCCAGGCCGACCGCATCCACCCCAAGGCCGAAGCACACCCGAAGATGCTGGCCAACGTGTGGCCTGCGCTCAGGCCGCTGCTGCGCTGAAGCTCAGCGCACGGCCTCGCTGCGCTCGTGCTTGCCGGGCTTGGGCTCCGGGCGGCGAGCCGCCTCGTCGGGCCGGGGCACCGGGGCTGGCGCCGGACGCACGTTCTCGCGCGGGGCTTCCCGCACCGGGGCACGGGGCGGCTCGCGGTGCTCCTGCCTCGGTGGTTCGTGCCTGGGCGGTTCCTGCCGCGGCCGCTCATGTCGGGGCGCTTCCTGGCGTGGCGGTTCCGCCGTGCGTTCCCCGCGCCAAGGCTGGCGCGGGAGGTGCTGGCGTGGCTCATGCACCAGCGGCTGGCCCGGCGGAGCAGTCTGGACCGGCGGCGCCTGCCAGGCCGGTGGCTGCGGGCGGGGACGCTCGCCCACCACCGGCGCCGGGCGGTGCCAGGGGCGGTAGTGCTCGCGCGGCCCCAGCGGTTCCCAGTGCCGCGGCGGCGAACCGATGCCGATGGTCACGCTGACACCCGGCCCGCCGCGCGGCGCCACCAGGGCGGGCGCAAACACCGGCCGCGCGACGTAAGTGCCCGGCAGCCAGCCCCAGCGTCCGTTCCACAGCGTCCAGCGGCCATAGTGGAAAGGCGCGAAGCCCCAGGGTGCGGCGTCGACCCAGGTCCAGCCCCAGGGGCGCACCCACACCCAGCGCCCGTCGCGGTAGGGCGCCCAGTCGGCGGCCACGGCCAGCGGGAACCAGATGGCCCCATGCTCGGGGTGGCTGGACCAGCGCCCATGGCGGTCCAGGTCTTCCACGCCGGTCATCTCGGGCGAGACGTAGCGGGTGGAGACGGTGGTGCCCTCGCGCGCGTCGTCGCGCAGGGCCCAGGCGGCGAAGGCGTCGTCGGGCGGCGTTCCCCACTCGCCGCGCAGTTCACCGCTGCGGTCGCGGAACAACTCCAGGCGCTGGCCGTCGGTGAGGCCCCAGCCGCCCGGGCCCTCGACGCGCAGGTCACCGCGCCAGACGGTGGCGACGGTGCTGTCATCGATGCGGTCGAAGCGGTAGTGGCCGGCGCGCTGCGGTGCCAGGCGCACCTCGGCGGTGAGAACGCGCGTCTCTTCCGCAGCCTCGCGGTTCTTCAACCGGAGCGCGAAGGAGCCGGACTGCAGCGCGACGACCACGCGCTCGTCGTCCAGCCGCTGCAGTTCGATCTCGCTGCCTTCGGCGAGCCGCAGCACGGTGGAGCCGATGCGCAGCTCGGCACGCCCGCCCGGGCCGGTGGCGAGCCGGTCGCTGCCCGTGACGGGGCGGTTGCGCTCGGCCGGTGCCCAGCGGCCTTCGTCGTGGTCGAACCAGGAGACGCTGCCCTGCAGGTCAGCGATGCGGCCGACGCGGCCCGGTGGTTCCTCCTGTGCGGCGGCGGGACCCGCCAGCCCCAGCAGCAGGGTGAAGACGAAGGCGGCCCAGACCGGCAAGCGGAGGTTCTTCATGGCTGCTCAACGCAGCAGGGGGCCGCTGCGCGGACGACGCCGGTGTAAAGACCTGTTGCGCGCGGAAGCCAGAGCACCCCTCAGTCTTCGCTCCTGGCGTCCAGCTCGGGGAACAGCACGCTGGTGAAGCCCAGCCGGGTGAGGTCGCGCATGCGCGTGGGGTACAAGCGACCGATGAGGTGGTCACACTCGTGCTGCACCACGCGGGCGTGGAAACCCTCGGCTTCGCGTTCGATGGGCCGGCCCTGCGGGTCGAAGCCGGCGTAGCGGATGTGCGTGTGGCGGGGCACCACGCCGCGCAGGCCGGGCACGGACAGGCAGCCTTCCCAGCCGTCTTCCAGCTCGTCCGACAGGGGCGTCACCACAGGGTTCAGCAGCACGGTGCGCGGCACGGGCGGTGCGTCGGGGTAGCGCTCGTTGCGGTCGAAGCCGAAGATCACCAGTTGCAGATCGACCCCGATCTGCGGCGCGGCCAGGCCAGCGCCATGGGCCGCAGCCATGGTGTCGAAGAGATCCGCCACGAGGGCGTGGATCTCCGGCGTGTCGAACTCGCGCACCGGCTGCGCCACGCGCAGCAGGCGCGGATCGCCCATCTTGAGAATCTCGCGAACGCTCATGGCGACTCCTCCGTGACGACGGGTTCGGCGGCATGGGCCGCCATGCGTTGCAACACCTGCTCGACCCGGTGCGGCACCGAGCCCGTCACCGCGAACCAGGCCATGCCGCGGGCGGCCAGCTGCGCCAGCGTCCAGGCATGCTGCTCGGCACGGAAGTGGTCGTCGCGGCGACAGCCATCCTGCACGAAGGCGAAGTCGGGCTCGCACACGGCCGTCAGGTCATAGGCGCGGCGCGCCAGCGCCTGCAGCTCGGTCGGTGCGTCGCCGAAGTCGTGCAGGCAGTACTGCAGCGTGGTCAGCGGCGTGGTGTCGCAGACCAGCCAGCGCGCACCGTCGTCGGCGGCCCGGGCGGCGGCCTCATCTTCCATCTGCACCTGGCGCTGCGCAACCTCCAGCAGCTCGTCCGGGTCCAGCGTGTGCCGCACCTCTTCCCAGCGCTGGCGGCCGTACTCCGGCACCCAGCGCGTGTGCAGCTGCTCGGCCAGCGCCTGCGCGAGCGTCGTCTTGCCGCTCGACTCGCCGCCCAGCAGCGCGATGCGTTTCACTTCAGGCCGCGCCATTCAACAGTTCCTTCAGACCGTTCTCGTCGAGCACCGGTACGCCCAGTTCGCGCGCCTTGTCGAGCTTGCTGCCGGCTTCTTCACCGGCGATCACGTAGTGCGTCTTCTTCGACACCGACCCCGACACCTTGCCGCCCGCGGCCTCGATCAGGGCCTTGGCGTCGTCGCGCGACAGGGTCGGTAGCGTACCCGTCAGAACGAGCGTCTTGCCGGCCAGGGGTTTCGGGCCCTCGTCGGCGGCCGCGCCCTCGTGCTCGGCCCAGCGGATGCCGGCGGCGCGCAGCTGCTCCACCACTTCCACGTTGTGTGGCTGGTCGAAGAAGGCGCGCACGCTGGCCGCCACCACGGGGCCGACGTCGTTCACCTCCAGCAGCTGCTCCAGCGTGGCCGCCATCAGGCGATCGAGCGAGCCGAAGTGCTTGGCCAGGTCCTTGGCCGTGGTCTCGCCCACGTGGCGGATGCCCAGGGCGTAGAGGAAGCGGCCCAGCGTGGTGTCCTTGCTCTTCTCCAGGCCGGCCAGCAGGTTGGCGGCGCTCTTCTCGGCCATGCGGTCCAGCGCCGAGAGCTTGGCCAGGCCGAGCGTGTACAGCTCGGGCAGCGTGCGGATGAGGCCGCCGTCCACCAGCTGGTCCACCAGCTTGTCGCCCAGGCCTTCCACGTCCATCGCGCGTCGGCCGGCGAAGTGCAGCAACGCCTGCTTGCGCTGCGCGGCGCAGAACAGGCCGCCGGTGCAGCGGTGGTCGATGCCGCCCTTCTCGCGCAGCACGCGGCTGCCGCACACCGGGCAGGCGCGCGGCATGCGGAAGTTGGGCACGTAGGCCGGCCGAACACCCGGAATGCGGCCGACGACTTCCGGGATCACGTCACCCGCCCGCCGCACGATGACCTGGTCGCCCACGCGCACGCCCTTGCGCCGCAGCTCGAACACGTTGTGCAGCGTGGCATTGCTGACCGTGGTGCCGCCCACGAACACCGGCTCCAGCTTGGCCACCGGCGTGAGCTTGCCGGTGCGGCCGACCTGGATCTCGATGTCGTTCAGCCGCGTCACCTGCTCCTGCGCCGGGTACTTGTGCGCCACCGCCCAGCGCGGCTCGCGCGAGACGAAGCCCAGGCGGCGCTGCAGCTCGATGCTGTCGACCTTGTAGACCACGCCGTCGATGTCGAAGGGCAGCGCGTCGCGCTTGGCCGCCACTGCCTGGTGGAAGGCCACGAGGCCCGGCGCGCCCTGCACCACGCGGCGGTCGGCGTTCACCGGCACGCCGAAGGCAGCGATGGCGTCCAGCACGCCGCTGTGCGTGGGCGGCTGGTCCCAGCCCTGCACGTCGCCCAGGCCGTAGGCGAAGAAGCTGAGCTTCTTGTCGGCCATGGCCTTCGGGTCGAGCTGGCGGATGGCGCCGGCCGCGGTGTTGCGCGGGTTGATGTAGGTCTTGGCGCCCTTCTCGCGCTGGAGGGCGTTCAGGCGCTCGAAGTCGTCGCGGCGCATATAGGCCTCGCCGCGGATCTCGATCAGCGGCGGTGCCGTCCCGAACAGGCGCAGCGGGATCTGGCCGATGGTGCGCACGTTCTGCGTCACGTCCTCGCCGGTCTCGCCATCGCCGCGCGTGGTGGCCTGCACCAGCACGCCCTCTTCGTAGCGCAGGTTGATGGCCAGGCCGTCGAACTTCAGCTCGGCGTTGTAGGCCAGCGGCGGCGCGTCCTCGGGCAGTTCCAGTTCGCGACGCACGCGGGCGTCGAAGGCCTCGGCACCGGCCGGCGTGGTGTCGGTCTCGGTGCGGATGGACAGCATGGGCCGCGCATGGCGCACCGGCTGCAGCCCGTCCAGCACCTGGCCGATGACGCGCTGCGTGGGCGAATCGGCCGTCAGCAGCGCCGGGTGGGCGGCCTCCAGCGCCTGCAGTTCCTGGAACAGGCGGTCGTACTCGGCGTCCGGGATCTCCGGCGCGTCCAGCACGTAGTAACGGTGGGCATGGTGCTGCAGTTGCGCGCGCAGTTCCGCGGCCCTGGCGCCGGCATCCTTCTCGCTCATGTGCGACATTCTCCCGTAGCCAGAAGGGACCCCGGCATGGACTTCGAATTCGACCTCGTCACCCTCGGCGCCGGCAGCGGCGGCGTGGCGGCCTCGCGCCGCGCGGCGCTGCATGGCGCCAGGGTCGCCATCGTGGAGGCCGGCCGCGTGGGCGGCACCTGCGTGCTGCGCGGCTGCGTGCCCAAGAAGCTGCTGATGTACGCGGCGCAATACCGCGACGCCTTCGCCGAGGCACCCGGCTACGGCTGGCAACTGGACACCCCGCCCCGCTTCGAGATGGCCCGCTGGGCGGCCGCCAAGGCCGCCGAGACGGCGCGCCTGGAGGGCATCTACCGCAAGCTGCTGGAAGGCAGCGGCGTGGCGCTGTTCGAAGGCCGTGCGGTGCTGGAAGCGCCGCACCGCGTGCGCGTGGGCGAGCGCGTGCTCACGGCCCGCCACGTGCTGCTGGCCACCGGCGCCGCGCCGGTGCGCGACAGCATTCCGGGCATCGCGGGCTGCGCCACCAGCGACGAACTGCTGGACCTCGACACCCTGCCGCCCAGCTGCGCCGTGGTCGGCGGCGGCTACATCGCGGTGGAATTCGCCAGCATGCTGGCGCGGCTGGGCTCGAAGGTGTCGCTGTACTTCCGCGACCGCCTGCCGCTGCGCGGCTTCGACGAGATGCTGCGCACCGCCGCCGCCGCCGAGCTGACGGCGGCCGGCGTGGAACTGCATCCGGGCAGCGCACCCAGCCGCATCGCCCGCACGGCCGCGGGCTGGCTGCTGAGCTTCGGCGAAGACCGCGTGCGCGAGTTCCCCTGGGTGCTGAACGCCACCGGCCGCAAGCCCAACACGCAGGGCCTGGGCCTGGAAGCGGCGGGCATCGGGCTGGATGCACAGGGTGCCGTGCGCATCGATGCCGGCCTGAACACGGCGCTGCCGGGGCACTTCGCCATCGGCGACGTCACGAACCGCAAGAACCTCACGCCCGTGGCCATCGCCGAAGGCCGCGCGCTGGCGGATTCGCTTTTCGGCCCGGCACCGCGCTGCGTGGACCTCTCGCTGGTGGCCAGTGCCGTGTTCATGATGCCGCCCATCGCCACCGTGGGGCCCACGGAGGCCGAAGCGCTGGCCGCAGGCCACACGCTGAAGGTCTTCGAGACCGACTTCCGCCCCATGAAGCAGGCCTTCATCGGCGGCAGTGAACGCACGCGCATGAAGCTGCTGGTGGACGCGGACAGCGACCGCGTGCTGGCCGCGCACATGATCGGCGCCGACGCGCCCGAGATCGTGCAGAGCCTGGCCGTGGCGCTGACCGCCGGCGCCACCAAGGCGCACTTCGACCGCACCATCGCCATGCATCCCACGGCGGCCGAGGAGTTCGTGCTGATGCGCGAGCCGGCGCGCACGGTGGCGCCCGCCGGCTGAGCGACGAGCGCGCCGCACGCGCGGCGCTGGCACGGTGCCTGCTTGGTGGCAACTGGTATACAAGCCAGTGCACCAATGTCGAACACGCCCCGCACCGCCGCCGACTGGCGCCGCCTCACCGAGAACGGCACCCTGCTGACGGCCCTGTCGGCCCTGCGCGGGCGCGTGATGGGGCGCCCGGGCGACCCGGTGTGGATCCACCGCTGCCCCGCCGCGCCCTGGGCGCGCCAGCTGTCCCGCGTGGCGCAGCGGCTGGGCGAGGCCGCCAGCCTGGCCGAGGCCCTGGCGCGCTATCCGCTGCTGGGTGTGCCCTTCGCGGTGAAGGACAACATCGACATCGAAGGCGAACCCACCACCGCCGCCTGCCCGGCCTTCAGCCACGTGGCGCCGCGCAGTGCCACGGCGGTGCAGCGGCTGCTGGACGCCGGCGCGGTGTGGGTGGGCAAGACCAACCTGGACCAGTTCGCCACCGGCCTCGTCGGCACGCGCTCGCCCTACGGCCGCCCGGCGAGCGTGGCCGACGCCACGCGCATCAGCGGCGGCTCCAGCTCGGGCTCGGCGGTGGCCGTGGCGCGCGGCGACGTCGCCTTCGCACTGGGCACCGACACGGCCGGCTCCGGCCGCATTCCCGCCGGCTTCAACGGCCTGGTGGGGCTGAAGCCGACGCCGGGGCGCGTCAGCACCGCAGGTGTGGTGCCGGCCTGCCGCACGCTGGACTGCGTGTCCGTCTTCGCGCACGGCGTGGACGACGCCGCGCAGGTGCTGGCCGTGATCGAAGGCGAGGACGAGGCCGACGACTACAGCGACTTCGCACCTGGCCCGGGCGTACTCCCTGCACGAGTTCGGCTGGGCGTGCCGCGCGAGGCCGGGCTGGATGAGCGCGTGGGCTACCCCGCAGCCTGGGCCGCTGCGCTGGCGCGGGCGCAGGGCCTCGGCCACGAGATCGTCGAACTCGACTTCGGCCCGCTCTTCGAAGTGGCCGCCCTGCTCTACGAAGGCCCCTGGGTGGCCGAACGCCACGCCGCCTGCCGCGACATCTTCGACCGCCAGCCCGCCGCGATGGACGAGGCCGTGCGGCGCGTCGTCAGCGGCGCCGTCGGTCGCGATGCCACGCAGGTGTTCGAAGCGCAGTACCGGCTGCGTGCGGCGCAGCGCCAGCTGAAGGCCCTGTGGTCGCAGGTCGACGCCCTGCTGGTGCCCACCGCGCCCACGCACCCCACCTTCGCCGAGGTGGACGCCGACCCACTGGGCGCCAACGCGCAGCTCGGCCGCTACACCAACTTCGTCAACCTGCTGGGCTGGTGCGCGCTGGCCGTGCCGGCCGGCACCACCGCCACCGGCCTGCCCTTCGGCGTGACCTTCATCGCCCCGGGAGGGCACGACGTGCGCCTGCATCACCTGGGACGCGCGTGGATGGGCGCCGGCCCGGTCGCGCCCTGGCTGAAGCCGCCGGCCACCATGCCGATGCTGCCGCTGGCGGTGGTGGGTGCGCACCTGTCGGGCCTGCCGCTGAACGGCCAGCTCACCGAGCGCGGTGCGGTGCTGCTGGAGAGCACCAGCACGGCGCCGCACTACCGCTTCTTCGCCCTGCCCGGCACCGTGCCGCCCAAGCCCGGGCTGCTGCGTGTGGCCGAGGGCGGTGGCGCCATCGCGCTGGAAGTGTGGGCCGTGCCGCAGGCGGCCATCGGCTCCTTCCTGGCGCTGATCCCGCCGCCGCTGGGCCTGGGCAGCGTGCAGCTGGCCGACGGCCGCCATGTGCACGGCTTCCTGTGCGAGCCGCATGCGCTGCAAGGCGCGCAGGACATCACCGCGCTCGGCGGCTGGCGCGCCTATCTCGCTTCCCTGAAACGCTGAACACGCTCTGGAGACAGACCCCATGGACCGTCGCGACTTTCTCTCCTCCACCGGCGCGGCCGCGGCCGCGCTCTCGCTGTCGCAGGCCGCCCTCGCGCAGGGTCGGCCGAAGGACGTGCTGGTGGTGGCCAACGAGTTCGGCCCGAACTCGCTGGACATCCACACCGTCGGCGCCAACCGGCCCAGCTACGGCGTCAGCTGGCTGGTCTACGACCGACTCATGACCTACGGCAGGAAGACGCTGCCCGACGGCCGCGTCATGTACGACCTCAACAAGCTCGAACCCGAACTGGCCGAGAGCTGGAAAGTCGATGCCGAGGGCGTGACCTTCAAGCTGCGCAAGAACGCCAAGTTCCACGACGGCACGCCGGTCACGGCCAAGGACGTGAAGTGGAGCTTCGACCGCGCGGTGACGGTGGGCGGCTTCCCCACCTTCCAGATGGCGGCCGGCTCGCTGCAGAAGCCGGAGCAGTTCGTCGTCATCGACGAGCACACCTTCCGCGTGAAGTTCCTGCGCGCCGACAAGCTGACGATGAACGACCTGGCCGTGGTCGTGCCCTGCGTCTTCAACAGCGAACTCGTGAAGAAGAACGCCACGCCGCAGGACCCCTGGGGCCTGGCCTGGACGCGCAACAACACGGCCGGCGGCGGCGCCTTCAAGGTGGAGGCCTTCCGGCCCGGCCAGGAGATCGTCTACGTCCGCAACGACGAGTGGAAGAGCGGGCCGCTGCCGAAGCTGCGCCGCGTCATCCAGCGCGAGGTGCCCAACGCCGGCAACCGCCGCGCGCTGCTGCTCAAGGGCGACATCGACATCACCTACGACCTGCCGCCGAAGGACTTCTCTGAACTTAGCAAGGAGGCCGGCAACGTGAAGGTGGCCACCATGCCCATCGAGAACTCGATGTACTACCTGGGCATGAACACCACCAAGCCGCCCTTCAACAACCCCAAGGTGCGGCAGGCCGTGGCCTACGCCGTGCCTTACGAGCGGCT
>JAEUPH010000150.1 GCA_016790395.1 Rubrivivax sp.
TCGCCGAAGATCTCGAAGAGCAGCTCGAAGAGGAACTCCAGCATGCGAGCAGTATCGCAGCCGCCGGTTCAGGCCTGGGCCGTCCTCAGCTCCCGGCGCAGGATCTTGCCGACGTTGCTCTTGGGCAGTTCGTCGCGGAACTCGATGTACTTCGGCCGCTTGTAGGCGGTGAAGTTCTCGCGGCAGTAGCCGGCCACGTCGTCCTCGGACAGCGTGGGGTCCTCGCGCACGATGAAGAGTTTCACCGCCTCGCCCGACTTGGCGTCGGGCACGCCCACCGCCGCGCACTCGAGCACGCCGGGGTGCATGCCCACCACCTGCTCGATCTCGTTCGGGTAGACGTTGAAGCCGCTGACCAGGATCATGTCCTTCTTGCGGTCGACGATGCGCACCGTGCCGTCGGCGTCCATCACGCCGACGTCGCCGCTCCTGAAGAAGCCGTCGGGCGTCATCACGGCGGCGGTGTCGTCGGGCCGGTTCCAGTAGCCGGCCATCACCTGCGGGCCGCGGATGCAGATCTCGCCACGTTCGCCCTGCGGCACGTCGTGCCCCAGGTCGTCGCGGATGGCAATCTCGGTGCTGGGCACGGGCAGGCCGATGCTGCCGGTGTAGCCCTGCACGTCCAGCCGGTTGGCCGTGGCCACGGGCGAGGTCTCCGACAGGCCGTAGCCCTCGGAGATGGGGCAGCCCGTGACGGCCAGCCACTTCTCGGCCGTGGCGCGCTGCACCGCCATGCCGCCGCCGTTGCTGACCACGAGGCCCGAGAAGTCGAGCCGGGCGAACTCGGGTTCGGTCGCCAACGCGTTGAAGAGCGTGTTCACGGCTGGGAACATGTTGACCCTGTGCCGCGACAGTGTGGCGATGAAGCCCGGGATGTCGCGCGGATTCGGGATCAGCAGGTTCATGGCACCGAAGTGCGCACCCATCATGGCGCAGATGGTGAGCGCGAAGATGTGGTACAGCGGCAGCGCGCACACGATCGTCAGCTGCTGGTGGCCCACCTTCTGCAGCACGGGGCTGAACCAGGCCTCGCACTGCATGATGTTGGCCACCACGTTGCGGTGCAGCAGCGTGGCGCCCTTGCTCACGCCGGTGGTGCCGCCGGTGTACTGCAGGAAGGCCACGTCGTCGGGGCCGATCTGCGGCCGGCGCAGGCTCATCGTGTGGCCACGCTCCAGCACCTGGGCGAATCGTGTCACCGTGCGGCCGCCCGACAGGGGCAGCGTGAACTCGGGCACCATGCGCTTGAGGTGCCGCACGGCGAAGGTGATCCAGCGTCCGTACCAGTACCCCAGCAGGTCGCCCATCGCGGCCAGCACCACGTGCTTCACGGGCACGTGCTCGATCACCTCCTCCAGCGTGTGGGCGAAGTTCTCCAGCACCACGATGGCTTCGGCGCCGCTGTCCTTGAGCTGGTGTTCCAGCTCGCGCGCCGTGTACAGCGGGTTGACGTTCACCACCGCGTAGCCGGCGCGCAGGATGCCGGCCAGCACCACCAGGTATTGCGGCAGGTTGGGCATCATGATGGCCACGCGCGCACCGGGCTCCAGGCCCTGCGCCTGCAGCCAGGCGCCGAAGGCCTGGCTCATCTCGTCGATGTCGCGGTAACGCAGCCGCACGTCGAAGCAGCAGGCGGCGTCGCGCTGCGGGTGCCGGCGGAAGGCCTGTTCCAGCAGGTCGGCCAGGTTGGCGTAGGCGTCGAGCCGGGCCTCGGCGGGGACGCCGGGCGGGTAGTGGGCAAGCCAGGGATGCGGCACGGGCGGACGGTGGACGTTGGGGCCCGCAATGGTGGCCGCAGCGCAAGGGCCTACGGCTCGGGGCTTGTCCTAGGAAAGCCGGCCGGCGTGGGGGCGTCCTCGCCGGCGAAGAGCCGCGCCGCCAGCGCGCGCTCACGCGTCGCGACGGTGCGCAGGAACTCCTCGGCGCCGCGCATCTCGCGGAAGGTGTCGAAGCCGCGCTCCAGGAAGGCCTGCAGCGCGCCCAGCCCGGCCGCGGCGGCGGGGCCGCGCATGATGCGCAGGCTGTGGCGCAGCAGCGGGTTGCGCACGTAGCGGTCCAACGCCTGGCCCACCTGGAGCATCAGCGCGATCTGCCTTTCACGTTCGGGCGGCTGGCCCACGGCGCGCCAGGCGCGGCCGTAGGCGGCGCCGTCCAGCGGTGTGTCGCCATCCACCACGGCCATCTCGGTGTCGAAGCGCTCGGACAGCGCGTGCAGTTGCCCCAGCGCCTTCACCGTGGCCACGATCTCCTTCGGGAACATGCGCACCAGCCCCGGCACGATGCGCGCGAACTGCGCGTCGCGCAGGGTGAAGTCACGCGGGCCGTACAGGTCATCGAGGAAGAACTCGGCCGCGTCGCGGTAGCGGCCGCTGGCCAGCAGGTCGGCGTAGGTGTGGGCGAAGCGCGCGTGCTGGAAGGCCTTCATCGTCACCACGCGCGCTGCCAGCGTGGTGTCGGCGCGGCGGCGCTGCCGCTCGGCGGCCACGGCGTTCAGGCTGGCGAGGATGTCTTCTCCGTCGGCGTTCATGGGCTTCTTGTTAGTCAGACGCCTCTACGGGCGGTGCCTGCAATGATGCAACACTGCCCCGCATGCAGCGCCGCCAATGGCTTGTCGTGGGTGCCGGTGCCGCCGCCGCGTTGGCGGTGGCGGGCACGGCCGTGGCGTGGTGGCAACCGGCGCGCGATGGCGGCCGCTGGGTGCCCGAAGCACGCACCATGCTCGCGGCCATCGCCCGCGCCGTGCTGGCCGACCTGCTGCCCGCCGACGAAGCCGCGCTGCAGGCCCACCTGGACCGCCTGCAGGCCACCGTGTCCGGCATGCCGCCCGCCATGCAGGCCGAGGTGGACCAGCTCTTCACGCTGCTGCTCACGCCACCGGGCCGCCTGGGGCTGTTCGGCCTGGTCACGCCCTGGGCCGGCGCCTCGCCCGAGGCCGTGCGCGAAGCGCTGCAGGGCCTGCGCAGCTCCCGACTCGCGCTGCGACAGCAGGTCTTCCACGCGCTGCGCGATCTCACCAATGCCGCCTGGCTGGCGGACGAGTCCACCTGGGCCGCCATCGGCTACCCCGGGCCACGGGAATTCTGATGCCCATGCCCATCGTCGACCCCATCCGCGAAGGCCTGGCGCGGGGCTGGAAGGTCCATGGCGGGCCGCACCGCGCGCTGCCGGCCGAACTGCACTGCGACGTGGCCATCGTCGGCAGCGGTGCCGGTGCCGGCATCACGGCCGAGTTGCTCACGGCGGCCGGCCTGGCGGTGGTCATCGTCGAGGAAGGGCCGCTGAAGAGCAGCAGCGATTTCCGACAGCGCGAGGCCGAGGCCTACCCCACGCTCTACCAGGAGAGCGCCAGCCGCAAGACGGCCGACAAGGCCATCGGCATCCTGCAGGGCCGCTGCGTGGGCGGCTCCACCACGGTGAACTGGACGAGCTCCTTCCGCACGCCCTCGGCCACGCTGGCCCATTGGCGCGAGCACTTCGCGCTGCCCGGCTTCACCGACGACGCGCTGTCGCCCTGGTTCCTGCAGGCCGAGCAGCGGCTGTCCATCGGCCCCTGGCTGGCCGCGCCCAACGCCAACAACGAGAGGCTCAAGCTGGGCGCGGCGCGCCTGGGTATCCCGGCGGCGGCCATCCAGCGCAACGTCAAGGCCTGCTGGAACCTGGGTTCCTGCGGCCTGGGCTGTCCGACGAACGCCAAGCAGTCCATGCTCGTGACGACGCTGCCCGTGGCGCTGGACCGTGGTGCCACCCTGCTCGTGCAGACGCGCGTGCAGCGGCTGTGGATCGAAGGCAGCGCCGTGCGCGGGCTGGAGGGGCTGGCCGTCGAAGTGAACGGTGCGCTGAAACCTGGGGTGCCGCCGGTGCGCGTGCATGCCCGCCACGTGGTGGTGGCCGGCGGCGCCATCAACTCGCCGGCCTTGCTGATGCGCTCCGGCGCGCCTGACCCCCACGGGCGCCTGGGCCACCGCACCTTCCTGCACCCGGTGGTGCTGTCCGCGGCCGTGTTCGACGAGGCCATCGAAGGCTGGCAGGGCGCACCGCAGACCCTGTACACCGACCACTTCCTGGAACAGCACGCGGTGGACGGCCCCATGGGCTACAAGCTGGAGGCGCCGCCGCTGCACCCGGTGATCGCTTCCACCACGCTGCCCGGCTTCGGCGCCGAGCAGGCCCGGGCGCTGCGCGACTTCCCGCGCACACACGCGCTGCTGGCGTTGCTGCGCGACGGCTTCCACGCCGAATCGCCGGGCGGCCGGGTGGCGCTGCGCGACGACGGCTCGCCGGTGCTGGACTACCCGCTCACGTCCTTCGTCATGGAAGGGGCTCGCCGGGCGCTGCTGAGCATGGCCGAGATCCAGTTCGCCGCGGGTGCGAAGCGCGTCACCGCCGGCCATGAGGCGGCACAGGCCTGGCACAGCTGGCCCGAGGCCCGTGCCGCGATCGCGGCGCTGCCCATGGTCCCGCAGCAGTTGCGCGTGGTGAGCGCGCACGTGATGGGCGGCTGCGGCCTGGCCGGCACGCCCGAGCTGGGCGTGGTGCGGCCCGACGGACGGCACTGGCAGCTGCAGAACCTGTCGGTGCACGACGGCTCGCTCTTCCCCACCAGCATCGGCGCCAATCCGCAGCTGTCGATCTACGGCATCGTGGCGAAGCTGGCTGCCGGGCTGGCGCGCGAACTGAGCGGCCAGGACGTGCGCCTGTCGGCCTGAACATGCTGGCACGCCTGCAGCAGTTCACCACGCTGGGCAGCCTGCTGCTGGCGGGGCTGTGGGGCTGGTTCGCGTGGCGCGGCGGGCACCCCGGCTGGGCCGTCTTCGGTGTGTTCATCGTCGTCGGCGGCTATGCGCTGGTGCTGGGCGTCGAGTTCGTGCTGCTGGGCCGCGTGCATGGCGACGATCCCACGCCGCGTGCCACGCCGGCGCAGCTGTGGCGCGCCTGGTGGGGCGAAGTGCGTTCCGCGCCGCTCGTCTTCTGCTGGCGCCAGCCCTTCCGCAGCCGGCGCTTCGCCGACCACCTGCCGGCCGACGCGCAGGGCCGCCGCGGCGTGCTCTTCGTGCACGGCTTCGTCTGCAACCGCGGCCTGTGGAACCCCTGGATGCAGCGCCTGCAGGCGCAGGGCGTGCCCTTCGTGGCGGTGAACCTGGAGCCGGTGTTCGGCAGCATCGACGACTACCTGGCCCCCATCGAAGCCGGCGTGCGTGCGCTGGAGCAGGCCACCGGGGTGCCGCCCATCGCCGTGGCGCACAGCATGGGCGGCCTGGCGCTGCGGCGCTGGTGGGCCGAGCCCGACCACGATGCGCGGCTGCACCACGCCATCACCATCGGCACGCCGCACCGCGGCACCTGGCTGGCGCGCTTCGCGATGTCACCCAACGCCCGGCAGATGCGCATCGGCTCGCGCTGGCTGCAGCTGCTGGCGGCGCGTGAACCGCCCGGCCGCGTGGCGCGCTTGACCTGCTTCTACAGCCACTGCGACAACATCGTGTTCCCGCCTTCGGTGGCCACGCTGGACGGCGCCGACAACCGCCACCTGCCCGGCGTGGCGCACGTGCACATGGCCGACCATGCCGAGCCGCGCTACGAGCTGCGGCGCTGGCTGGCTACGCCACACTGAAGCGGCGTTCTCCCGCCAGCACCACACCGGCCTCGATCTCGCCGCTCTTCGCGATGCTGTCGCGCACCTCGCGGTACACCGGCGTGAAGTCGGGCGCCGTGGCGTCGAAGAGCTGCTGGAAGCTGTCGATGACGAAGTAGGTGGCCTGGTAGGTGTCGATGCGGTAGCGGCTGCGCATCAGCCGCTTCAGGTCGAAGCCCACGCGCTCGGGCTCGGGTGAAGTGATGCTGTGGCGCAGCTCGCCGGCCGAGCTGAGGATGCCGGCGCCGTAGGCCCGCAACCCCTGCGGCGTGGCGATGAGACCGAACTCCACCGTGTACCAGTACAGCCGCGCCAGCAGCTCGCAGGCGTCGAGTCGGCTGGCCTTCAGGCCGCCGGCGCCGTAGGCCTGCATGTAGTCGGCAAAGACGGGGTCGAAGAGCAGCGGCACGTGGCCGAAGAGGTCGTGGAAGACGTCGGGCTCGACCACGTAGTCGAACTCTTCCGGCTTGCGGATCCAGTCGGTCACCGGGAAGCGGCGCTCGGCCAGCAGCGCGAAGAAGGCTTCCTCGGGTATCAAGCCCGGCACGCCCACGACCTGCCAGCCGGTGGCCTTCAGCAGGCGTTCGCTGATGGCGTCGAAGCGCGGGATGCGGTCGGGCGCGCCCAGCTGCTGCACGGCGCGGATGAACTCTTCGCAGGCCAGGCCGGGCAGCTGCTGCACCTGGCGGGCGTACAGGCGCCGGTAGGTCTCGTGGTCGGCGGCGGTGTAGTGCGCGTAGGCCTGCTCGCAGGTGTAGTCGCTTTTCGCGCGGCCGTAGTCGCCGCGTGGCGGGCGATCGCCGGTGCCGTAGGTGACGGGTGCGACGCCCCTGTTCAAACCATCGTGGAACTCGACCGTGCTCATGCTGAATCACCGCTGGTTGGATCAAGCTTCCCGCCACGGAACCGGCTTTGCCGGGCCGTTGGCGGACGGCCCCCTCCGGGGGTAGCGAGCGCTAGCGAGCTTGGGGGCTCACAGCACCCCGCGGCGCATCTGGTCGAGCTCGATGCTCTCGAACAGCGCCTTGAAGTTGCCTTCGCCGAAGCCCTGGTCGCCCTTGCGCTGGATGAACTCGAAGAAGATGGGCCCGAGCTGGTTCTCGCTGAAGATCTGCAGCAGCAGCTCGCCCGCCTTGCCGTCGACGAGGATCCGGCGCTTCTTCAGCTCGGCCACGTTCTCGCCGTGGCCGGGGATGCGCTTGTCCACCAGCTCGTAGTAGGTGTCGATGGTGTCCAGCAGCTTCACGCCCTGGGCGGTGAGCGCGTCCACGGTCTTGAAGAGGTCGGTGGCGCCCAGCGCGATGTGCTGGATGCCTTCGCCGTGGTACTTGTCCAGGTACTCCTGGATCTGCCCGGCCTTCTCGTTGCCCTCTTCGTTGATGGGGATGCGGATCTTGCCGCAGGGGCTGGTCATGGCCTTGCTCTTCACGCCGGTGACCTGGCCTTCGATGTCGAAGTAGCGGATCTCGCGGAAGCCGAACAGGCGCTCGTAGAACTCGGCCCACTCGCCCATGCGGCCGCGGTGCACGTTGTGCGTGAGGTGGTCGATGTAGGTGAGGCCGTGGCCGGGCGGGTTCAGGCTGGCCTTGCCGTCGTTCTGCAAGGGTTCGAAGTCGACGTCATAGAAGCCGATGTTGCCGATGTCGCCGTCCTTCGCGCCGTTCTTGCCGCGCCACTTGTCGACGAAGTAGATGAGCGAATCGCCGATGCCCTTGATGGCCGGGATGTTCAGCTCGCCGGGGCCCGCCGTGTCGGCATAGGCCCAGGCGCCGAGCGACTGCGCGCGCTCGAAGGCCTGGCGCGCGTTCTGCACGCGGAAGGCGATGGCGCAGATGCTGGGGCCGTGCAGCCGCGCGAAGCGCTGTGCGAAGGAGTCGGGTTCGGCGTTGACGATGAAGTTGATCTCGCCCTGGCGGTACAGCAGCACGTTCTTGTGGCGGTGCCGGGCGATGGCGCGGAAGCCCATGCGCTCGAACAGCGCGCCCATGGCGGCGGGGTCCGGCGCGGCGTACTCGATGAATTCGAAACCGTCGGTGCCCATCGGGTTGTCCCAGGGGGTGAACTGCATGTCTTCGCCTCCGCAAGCGGTGTCCGGATGCGAGCACTGTAGGAGCGCAGGCTTGCAGGGTGCCTGCGTCGCGCGGCGTGAAAACGCCGATCGGTGCAGGAAAACTGCAAGAATGGACAGATGGAGACCGAGTTCGAGCTGGATGCCGTGGATCGACGCATACTTGCTGCGATGCAGCAACAGGGTCGCGCCACCTTCGACGAACTTGCGTCGGCGGTGGGGTTGTCGGCCAGTGCCACGCTGCGCCGGGTGAAGCGGCTGGAGGAAGCGGGCGTCATCGCCGGCTATGCGGCGCAGGTGGTGCCCGAGCGCGTGGGCCTGGGCCTCACGGCCTACATCAACGTGCGCCTGGCCAAGGGCGGCGGCGGTGGCAACCCGACCGAGGACTTCGCCGCCGCCGTGCAGGCCTGGCCCGAGGTGGCGGAGTGCTCGGCACTTTCGGGCGAGATGGACCTGCTGCTGCTGGTGCGCGTGCGCGACATGGCGCACTACTCGCGTTTCGTGATGGACACGCTGCTGCGCCACGCGGCCGTGCAGGACTGCAAGACCAGCTTCCTGATGCGGCGCCTGAAGGGCACGACCGGCGTGCCCCTGTAGCGCACGTCAGGCCAGAGGTGTCGTCTTCATGATCTGCACCGGCGTCGGCGCCGGCCAGCCGGCTTCCTTGCCCACGCGCACCATCATCTCGTTGGTGTCGAAGTAGACCTGCCAGTAGTGGTCGGTGTGGCAGTAGGGACGCACGGCGATCACGGTGCCCAGAAGGTTGATGTCCAGCAGGTTGACCTCGGGCGCAGGGTCGGTGAGCACGTTGGGGATCTTGGCCAGTTCGGCCTTGAACAGGGCCATGGCCTGGAGCGGGTCCACCGCGCCGTTGAGCTGTGCCGTGCGCTCCACACGGCGCGCCGGGCGCGCCGTGTAGTTCAGGATGGTCTCGGAGAAGACCTTGCTGTTGCCCACCAGCGTGTGCACGTTGTCGGGCGTGATGATCACGGTGCCGAAGAGGCCCAGTTCGTGGATCGTGCCCACCAGGCCGCCGATCTGCACGAAGTCGCCCACCTTGAACGGCCGCAGCACCAGCATGAAGGCGCCGGCCGCGAAGTTGCCGAGCATGCCGCTCCAGGCTGCACCGATGGCCACGCCGGCGCCGGCCAGCATGGCCGCGAAGCTGGTGGTCTGGATGCCGAAGTAGCCCAGGATGCCCAGAACCAGCGCGATGTTCAACGCGATGGTGATGATCGAACCGAGGTACTTCGTCAGCGTCGGATCGACCTTGTTGCGGTTCATCGCCGCCTGCAGCAGCCCGATGACCTGGCCGATGAGCCAGCGGCCGACGATCCAGAACGCGATCGCGGCCAGGATCTTGATGGCAAGGTCGGTGAGCGTGGTGCTGAGGAAGTTCTGGATCGAATTCATGTCCATGTTCGGTCGCCTTCTGGTGTGGTGGAGCAGCCCCCGGGGCCGCGGCAACTATGGCACACGGAAAAGGTGTCCTACCCGGCATTCGGTAGGGTGACCGAGCCCGGCCGCGCGCAGCGGCCGAAGCGCCTACATCGACGGGATCGGGTTGTCGTCGTTGTCGATTTCCTGCAGCAGACGCGCTGCAGGTACCAGCGCCATGTTCAGCAGCTGGGCGACGTCGCGCACGTCGTCGGGGATGGCGGCGTTGTCCCAGCCGTCGGCGGAGTGCCGCGCCACGCGGATGGCCAGCAGCACGTTGCGCATCTGCGCCGTCATCTGGGGCGCGTGGTCGTCGGTGATCTGCACCAGCAGCGAAGGCAGCCGCCACTTCAGCATCAGCGCGTGCTCCAGGTCCACGAGCTCGATGTTCAGCAGGTCCTTCTGGATGGCCGCGGTGCGCAGCGTCGGGTCCATGCGCTGGCGGGTGTCGATCTCCAGCGCCAGTGCGGGTGCGTACAGCCACAGCAGCAGCTCGGCGAAGTCGTGCAGCAGGGCCGCTTCGTGGATGACGCTGGCGTCGTGGTCCATGCGGTGCACGGCGAAGCCGATCGCGAAGCGGGCGGCGCGGCGCGAGCGCTTGAGCACGCGCTCGAAGCCGGCCTGCGCCGCGGGCTGGCCGGCCAACAGCGCTTCCACGCTGGGCTGGGGGCCGAAATGGTGGAAGAAGGGCGGGATGCCCAGCATCACCAGCGACTCGGTGACCGTCTCGGTCTCGCTGCCACCGCGGCCGCGGCGCAGCTGCGCCACCAGCGCCAGCACCTTGATGGTCATGAGCGGATCGTGCGCCACCGTCTCGGTGAGCATGCGCGCATCCACGGCATCTTCGTGCTCGCGCAGTTCCTCGATGGCCGCTGCCGTCTCGGCCAGCACCGGCAGGCTGGCATGGTCGAACAAGGCCATCCAGCCTTCCAGGTTGGCAGGTGCGCGGGTGAGCGGGGCGATCGGTTCGGACATGGTGCAAGGGCGGGCGGCAGGCCGCCTCCTCACACGCTTATCGGCCTGGGTGGCGGCGGGCTTGAGCCGGCCCCCTGCATCGGCAAGGGGCCGGGTAGAAGCTTACAGCCGAGTGACCCCGGGCAGGTAGCCGACGAGCTGGCCGTCGATGTAGAGCGCCCCTTCGGGCGCGCCGGCATCGGCGTAGAACTCGTAGACCATCTCGCGCAAGGGCGGCAGCGGCCGTTCAGGGGCGACCCAGGCGGCCAGCGCTTCGAGCGCGCGGCCGGCCAGGCGGAGGGCGGCGGCGAGCACGGCGCGAAGGCCGGTCTCGGCGGCAGGAGCGGCTCCGAAGGGAGCGAAGGGCGTCGTCATGATCGGTCTCCGTGGGAAGCCGCGCCGGTCATCGCCGGGCCGGACTTCGTGGGGGTGGATTCAGGGGCTTCTCTGCAACGGGTGCAGTTCGTTGCGCAGCTCGCGTTGCAGTCGCTGGCGTTGCTTGCCGGTGCGGTGGGCACCGGCCGCGCGCTGTGCGGCAGGCAGGGCGAAGGGGTTGCGCGGCTTGGTGGTCTTGAGGGTGATCTTCATCGGGACTCTCCTGGTGCGTGGCTCGGTTCAGGCCAGAAAAGCGAACGGCCCGGGCTGCTGGTGCAGACCCGGGCCGTGGCGGCGGAAGTGCCGCTGCTTGCTGCTGCGGCCTTCAGCTCACCGGCGCCCCGGGCGGAGCACCGACTGCGAAAACGCGGACCTGTTCACGGCGCATCGGAACGGCAGGCACGGCCGCGACGGGGCGGCGTGCAAGGCGTTCGTTCTGGCGCAGAGACAGGTTCATCGCGGTTCCGTTGAGGTTGATCGGACGCGGTGCGGGGTTTGAAAAAACACCCCTGAGCACCACGGGCTTGCGCAAATGATAAAGATCAAGTTATCAGTGCGCAAGAGGCTTTGATCACGGCGCGTCCCACGAACGTGGGAGCGGGTGAACCCGAGGCCTACTTCCTGCGCTTGAGCGGCGCCACGCCGGTCTGCGTGCGCAGCCACAGGGCGTGGGCGTCGTCGGTGGCCGCGGGCGCCGCCGCCGGGCTGCCGCCGGGCCGCGTTGCGGGCGGCGGCGGCGGGGGGGGTGCCGGTGACGGCGTCAGGACTTCGCCCAGCAGGTCCAGCAGCCGCGTGCGGGCGCGCTGCGGATGGCGGCGGTAGTAGGTGAGCACGAGGCCCACGATGAAGCGCTCGTCGTCGTCGCGCGGCGTGGATTCGTCGGCCGGCGCGGCTTCCCGGGGCATCGGCGTCGGCGCCGATGCCGCCGCGGCGCCGGCGCCGGCGCCGTGCGGCGTGTCCATCCAGCCGCCCGGCTTGTGGCACAGGTGCTCGAACTGCCGCGCCAGGCGTTCACCGATCTGCCGCGAGCGGCCCTTGATCTGGCTCCAGTAGCTGGGCTGGATCTGCACGCGCTCGGCGAAGCGGCGCTCCAGGCC